>DEBI01000034.1:0-7545 GCA_002348465.1 Gemmatimonadales bacterium UBA2960
ATCGGATACCGATGAGGAAGAAAGGTCATCAGGCGTGTGATATCGGCTGCCGGCGGACCGCTCCTTCGTAGATGAGTCCGAATTGCTCTGGCTAACTCAATATTGCCCTCATGGCTCGGGCGTTCAGCAACCACATGGGCAGTCAAGCGTCTACTCAGTAAGGCTAGGTCGCCTACAATGTCACCGACTTTATGGCGGAGAAACTCATCTTCGAACCGGAGGCTGTTGTCTACAATATCGTTTGCGTCGAGAACGATTGTGTTTTTCAACGACGCTCCGAGTGCAAGACCGCGCCCATTTAATTCTTCTACGTCCGCCTCGAACCCGAAGGTGCGAGCCCGGGCTATTTCGTCCGCGAATCCTGCATCCACATCATACGAGCCATAGCAACGCCCAATCCTCGGATGCTCAAAATCAATCGTCGCCGAAATCCGCATTCGTGAGTGAGGTGTCGCGACATATGATGATCCGGACTCGAGTTCCGCCGTAACAGGAGCACTGACCGCCAAAATACTCGCTTCCTGATCCTGCTCGACCGGCCCGGCTTCGGAGAGTGCGTCAAAATAATCGCTGAACGACCCGTCACGAATTGGGACCTCAGGACCGTCAATCTCAACTACTAGATTGTCGATTTTGTGAGCCGCGACTGCCGCCATCACATGCTCTACAGTCAGCACACGGGCCCCATCGTGCCCGATCGTAGTACCCAAATCGGTGTTGATCACGTGATCTAGGTTGGCGGGAATCGAAGGGGTGTGCTCGTGGTCCGTCCTCACGAATAACACACCGGTATCGGGCTCACCGGGCCTAAACGTCAGTTTTGCTGACTCGCCAGAATGCACGCCTGTGCCATCGAGTGTGATCTCCGCCGATATGGAACGCTGTGAAGGTTCACTCATGATGCCTCGAAGGTTAAGGCGAACAACAATGTGTCTCACGCTTAAATATGCGATTCACACTTAAAGATAATGAGGACGGGCTCGTGGGCCTACTCACTGCCTTCTTCGGCCCCGCCAAGCTTTCGCGAAAGCCTGGTGACATCTCTTTCAAGCTCAGAGACCCTGGCCCGTAACCTTGGCAGACTGGCGAGGGAAGCCTCTTTGCGAAGTCCTTCACTTCGGGGACGTGCTGGAAACCCGAACATAGTCGCTCCATCAGGGACGTCCCGCGTGATCCCTGCTTGCACGGTGACCTTAACATCATCTCCGATCTCTAGCTGGTTTATCGCGCCGGATTGTCCCCCGAACCATCCACGCTCTCCTATTCTAGTGGAGCCCGCTATCCCCACGAGGGCAGCCAAGAGTGTCTGAGCGCCGATTCGTACGTTGTGAGCAACATGGACCAGATTGTCGATCTTCACTCCGTTACCCACGTGAGTATCACCCAGAGAGCCTCTGTCTATCGCACTGTTAGCTCCGATCTCAACTCGGTCACCTATTACGCACCGGCCAAGCTGGGGGATCTTAAGATGTCTGCCTTCCACTAACGTGTACCCGAAACCGTCAGCACCCAGACGAACACCTGAGTGTATCGTTACCTCATCACCAATCAATGTGTCTTTGTAGGTCACAACTTGTGGATGCAGCCAGCACTTAGCTCCTAAAGTAGTACCGGCGCCCAACACCACGTGGGCTCCAATAACTGAAGCTTCACCAACGGTCACTCCAGCCTCAAGGACAGCATATGGACCAATGGAGACTCCAGCGCCGATCGAGACTCCAGGACCAAGCACGGCAGTACTGTGAACGGAGACGGAGCGTTTTGGTTTTGGCTGGAGGTGGACGAGCAATCTCTGAAGTGCCGGATAGGGGTCCTCCACCGCTACCGCGTCGACCTGAGCATTCAGAGTATCGCTGAGTCCTTCGAAGACTAGGAAAGCCTGCGCCCTGCATCCTTCCAAAAACCGGACGTATCTCCTCGAGGCAAGAAATGCGATGTGGTGCTCGCCCGCATCCTCTATCGATGCGACACCAGAAACCTCACGCTCGGGGCTTCCAATGACACGGCCACCGACTAGACTCGCGATCTCGCCTAGGCTGATCCTTTCCAAGGGTGACCCCGGAGCCTAGTGAGCCCTCACTCGCCTGGTCCCACTCCTGGATCCGCAGCAGACCGGAGGCGCGTTATTACCTCTTGTGTCAGATCTAACGCCGGGTCAGCGGAAACAATTGATCCAGCTGCAGCATCGAGGATCAGGGAGTAGGACCCTTCTTCTCGTAACTCTTCTATGACAGCTGTGATGTTGTCCATCACGGGCTGGATGAGCGCCGCACGACGTTGATTTGCAACCTCTTGTAGCTGTCCAGTGCGCTGCTGATACTCCTGAAATTTTGCCTGAAGCTGTTGCTCCCGATTCGCGCGCGCCTCAGGCGAAAGAGTTAATTGCTGCTGTTGCAGCGCCGCCTCAAGATTCTGAAGCTCGGTCTCTAGCTGCACGATCTCGTTTTGGTATCCGCTCATCTCAGCATCGAACGCTGCCTGGGCTTCCTCTGCGCCCGGAGCATTAACCAAGATCTCCTGAGAGTTGATGTAACCGAGCTTGGGAGCCTGCGCCTCTAAGGCCCCCGCAGCACATACGAGGGAAAGTGCCCCGATTGTAAACAAGCTGCGTCGCATGGTCCTATCCCGTTTTGTTGTCGTTACCAACGAAAACCTCTGAGCTTCCCAGAGTCGTCGGTCCTGTTAGCACGCCCCTGTCCATGGCGTTCGTACACTCCATGGAAATCTCTAGTGAAGGTCGGCCTAGGTACAGGGGTTCGCCCTACATACCCTGGCCCTGCGCCATCCTGAAGTGGAGCTTCCACCCTGGAGAGGCCTTATCAAACCCATACGCGTAATCTAGACCAAGCGGTCCGAACGGAGTAACAATTTGCATACCTACGCCAGCACCGCGATACAGATTTTGTGGGGTGAATTCTGATGGATCTCGCCAAAGCCCACCGGCATCATAAAAGAGCCCTAATCCGAGTTGGTCACTCAACCGAATCGCGTACTCCGCCGTTAGGCTGAAGAACGCATCCCCGAGGCGATCAATCTCGGAAATCTCAGCAGAACGCCGAGGGTAGAGGCCAAGTGGAGTAACTGTAGTTTCGTCATAGCCTCTTAACTGTTGACCGAACTGAACACCGCCCATCCAAAACCGATCGAACGGGAAGGCTCCAGCGTCTCCAAAGACAGCACCTGCACGCAAAGTCAGTCCCAATGCGAATCGGATCCCTCCCCCAGGATTGCCGTCACCACCAACCTGACCGACCGGTACCCAAAAGCTACCATCCCCCAAGACTCGAGTGAAATTCCCGTCACCACCCAAGAAACCACCATTCTGTTCTATAGTGACGTTTTGGCGAGAGCCGAGTGTTGGAAAAAGCGGATGATTGAGGGTACTTCTCGTAATTCCGAGCGATAACTGGCTCTGGATGCCCGGAGGGCGACCAAACAACGAAGTGTCATCTACGTCGTCGAAGAGCTCGTATTTCGTGCGAGAGAGTCCATAGCCGATGAAGACACGTGTCCGCTGTGAACCCAACCAAGGCAGACCGAATCGAAAATTTCCACCCAGGCGTCGCCGCCTACCGGAGGCAAATTGAAAGAATCGATCCCTACTGTTGAATAGAGAGACCGTACCTGATGTCCTACTCTGAAACAGCGCCGGATCGGTAAAGGACACCTCAAAGCTGTTGACATAACGACCGAAATCCCACCGCAATGAGCCAGCCTTCGCCTGCCCGAATAAGTTGGGTTGCTCATAACCGATGAACCCAGACACCCCGTAATATCCGCCCATAGAAGTGCCGAAGTTGATGGACCCAGTCTGCTTTTCTACAACGTTGAACGTCACATCGACGTCTCCATTGTCCAGCGGCACAATGTCGGGAAACGGAAGGGGCGCCTCGAAGAATCCAAGTGCTGAAATATTCTGATAGCTCTGCAGCAGCCGGTCTTGGCTATAAACGTCTCCGGGTAGTACAAAAAGCTGATTTCGAATCACCCATTCGTACGTGTATTCGTTGCCCTCTATCGAAACACGATTCACAATAGCCGGCGTGCCTTCCACAACCTGCCAACTTGCATCAACAGTCGGGGACGCGCCGTCTTCGCCTTCGTTAAGACTCACTATGGGGTTTACTCTGATATACAGATAACCCTCGTTACGGTAACGCTCTTCGACCGCTGTTATCGCTTCATTGAAAGATTCTGCATTGAAAGTCTCACCCTCTTCATTCACAGGACTCCCGCTCCCACCGAGGCCTAAGGTTCCCAGCAAACCACCGCGCCGGGTTGAGCGAAAGTAATCCTCAAGTTCCTCATCTTCGAAAACCGTATTTCCTTCGATCTCAAAGTCACCGAGCAGGTACTGTTCTCCTTCTCGGACACTGACCTCAAGAATAGCCTTTCCAGTCAAAGGATCCACTATCAGAGAATCCCGGATCACCTCCATATCGAGGTATCCCCGGGAGCGATAGAGTCGTGGGAGATTCTCCGCGAGGTCACCTGCAAACGTTACTTGATCATAAGTCCCAGAACGGAACCACCAAAACCCTTCTTTTTGAGTCGACATCGAGCCAGCCAGCTCTTCATCGGAGAGCCCCGTGTTACCGCTAAAACGGATCTCCGCTATGGTAACTCTTTGACCTTCACTCACGTTAAGGACCAGCTCAATCTCATTTTCTCGAGCGGTGGGAACCACGGTTTCCGTTATCTCCGCAAACGGGATCCCCTCCGACGCCAACTCCGAACGGATATAGGCCTTGGCTTCTAAGATCCTCTGCTGGCTGAGAGGAAACCCACTATTGAGACCCGTAGTGTCTCGTACTTCCCGAGCAGACACATTCTGTAGCCCCTCGATCGTAACCCTAGAAACGAGGGGCGCCTCGACTACTTGGATCGTGATGATGTATGGACTCAAGCCCGCACCGTTAGGCTCGCGCGCCCGGATTACCACATCATCGAACTGTCCCGTAGCCAGCAGTTCCTTCGTTCCGCGCTGAACTGCCCTATACGTAATCTGCTGTCCGGCCTGGATCGCAAAGAGTTGAGTGATAAGCTGTGACTGCACACGAGAGTTACCGGCCACTTCGATCGAGTCTACCCGTACCGTTGAGCCAGCTTCAGGAGTCTCTGCCTGTGCTGCGATCGACACAGGCAAGGCCAGCGCCACAGCGCAGAAAAATACCGCGGCTACGACTGATGTATTCCCCGACTCGTTAACTGAGGGCCAGCTTGGCGAACTCACGTCTTAGTCGCCGGCTCCGCGCGTAACAGAAGGCTTTGGCTCTCCGGATTCACATCAACCTCCAATTCGTCTCCTGGGCTGAATTCAGCCTGAAGAATCTTCTCCGACAATAGGTCTTCGAGATGTCTCTGAATTGCCCGCTTCAGTGGACGGGCTCCAAACTTTTCGTCATATCCTTGCTCTACCAAGAAATCTATTGCAGCAGCGCTTAGCGTCAGCTTGATCTCTTTCTCGGCCAGACGTTCATGGACATCCCGCATCAAAATGTGGATGATCTCGCTGATGTTCTCCCTGCTCAGCGGATGGAAAACAATCGTGTCGTCAATTCGATTCAGAAACTCAGGATTGAACGCTCGTTCTATCTCCTTCGCCACCTTGTCTTTCATGATCTGATAGTCCGACTCCAAGTCAGTCGCCTGGAATCCTAACCCACCGCCTTTACTGATCTCCCGCGCCCCCAAATTCGAAGTCATGATCAAGACCGTATTCTTGAAATCGATAACACGCCCGTAATTGTCGGTGAGATGTCCTTCGTCTAGCACCTGCAGCAGGATGTTGAAGACATCCGGGTGAGCTTTCTCAACCTCGTCGAGCAAAACAACAGAATAGGGGCGCCTCCTTACAGCCTTGGTCAATGCGCCTGAGTCCTCGTACCCAACGTAACCAGGTGGGGCACCAATCAGCCGAGATACAGTGAATTTTTCCATATACTCACTCATATCGACTCGGATGAGCGCCTCTCGGTCATCGAAGAGGAATTCAGCTAGCGCTCTGGCCAACTCAGTCTTACCCACTCCTGTAGGACCAGAGAAAATGAAGGAGCCAATCGGACGGTTCGGGTCCTTGAGTCCGGCGCGACTCCTGCGAATCGCTCGACTTATCGCCACGATAGCATCGTGCTGACCAACGATCCGCTGGTGCAACTCGGCCTCCATGTTGACGAGACGTTCAGACTCAGTCTGACGAATCCGCTGAACAGGGACTCCGGTCCAGCGGCCCACTATGAACGCAATTTCATCGGTTGAGATCTCTGGACGGTGCTGCTTTCGTACTTCTTCCCATGCCTCTTGACGCTCTCGGATTTGTTGACTGACCGCACGCTCCTCATCTCTGAGTTGAGCTGCACGCTCAAAGTCTTGGTCGCCGATTGCTGATTCCTTCCGGCCTGCGATCTCACGGAGCTGTTCCTTCAGTTCGTCAACGTCCGCGGGAGGCAACTCACTAGAAATCCGAGCTCTCGCTCCTGCTTCATCGATAACGTCGATGGCTTTATCGGGAAGAAAGCGGTCAGTTATGTAGCGATCCGAAAGCTTCGCCGCATGCTCAAGAGCGTCGTCCGGGATTACCACCTTGTGGTGATCCTCATAATGCTCCCTAAGCCCCTTGAGGATCTCAACTGTTTCACTCACCGCCGGGGGATCCACAATTACTGGCTGAAAACGACGCTCGAGCGCTCCATCCTTCTCTACATACTTCCTATATTCATTCAGGGTCGAGGCCCCAATGCATTGTAGTTCTCCCCGTGCGAGCGCTGGCTTCAGCATGTTGGATGCATCTATCGCACCCTCAGCAGCCCCCGCACCCACAAGGGTATGGAGTTCATCGATGAAGAGGATCACGTTCTTACTCTCTTGGATCTCGTTCATCACAGCTTTAAGTCGTTCCTCGAATTGACCACGGTATTTTGTTCCCGCGATGACAGCCGCCATGTCAAGAGCGAGCAGCCGAAAGTCCCTCAAGCCTTCCGTGACTTCTCCCTCAGCAATCATCTGAGCCAGGCCTTCAACAATCGCCGTCTTTCCAACACCAGGCTCACCTATGAGCACCGGATTGTTCTTCTTTCGTCGGCACAGAATCTCTACCATGCGCTCAATCTCTTCGGAGCGCCCCACTGTGGGATCTAATCGTCCCAAGCGAGCATGTTCAGTCAAATCACGACAGAAATGGTCAAGCGCCGGAGTCTTCGACTTCTTGTCACCTTTCGGTGTCCCAGACGCACCACTAGGAATCACGTCACCAGCCCCAATGCCGGCGGGCTCCGAGTGGGTGACATCTGCTCCAAGAACCTTAATAGTTTCCCCGCGCGCCTCATCGAGCGTTGCCCCTAATGAGTTCAACACCTGTGCAGCTATACCTTTCTCCTCACGGAGAAGGCCGAGGAGCAGGTGCTCCGTGCCGACATATGAATGGCTGAAGTCACGCGCCTCCGTCATCGCGAACTCCAGCACCTTCTTCGCGCGGGATGTATAAGGCAGCTCACCTAGTGCTATTGTGGCCTTACCCTCACGCACAGATTCTTCCACGCGCTCATT
>DEBI01000034.1:7936-10978 GCA_002348465.1 Gemmatimonadales bacterium UBA2960
GATCAGCCCCAGGAGAAGGTGCTCAGTTCCTACGTAATCATGTTGAAGACGGATCGCTTCTTCTCGCGCCATCGCAAGAACTTTCCTGACTCGGTCGGTAAAGTTGTAATTCATAACCTGTCAGCGCCGCTAGGTAGTCCGATTGTCTTGAATCTCATCAGCACCGCTCGAAACGTCTCCATCGTTAGCCAGAACGGACCGCACTAAAGTAGCACGATGCGCGTCTCGCTCTTCATCAGAAAGATTTCGTCCGGCTGCCTGATCAAGATGCGCCGGTTGGGTAAAGATCATCAATTTGTTCAGTGTGTATACACTTACGTTTGGGAGAATGTTCAGGCTTGCCCCGAGCCTCACCCCGGACAGATAGTTCATCAACTCCTCGAACGTTAGCATCCGACTGTAGCAAAGCGTCCCAAATGCTCTCCAAATCTTGTCCTCGGTCAGTGCAGGAGCGTCCCGCAGTAAGACCTGCCTCGCGTGAAGCTCCTTCTCGATAACTGTTCGGACGACCCTCTCGAGATCATCGACCAAATCTTCTTCACTTCGACCCAGTGTGGTCTGATTGGAGATCTGGAAGAAGTTGCCGACCACCTCCGAACCTTCCCCATATAGCCCACGGAACGTCAGGCCGAGTTCTCCCAGCCCTCGGAGGGCTTTGCTAATCTCCTTAGTCAAAACCAAACCCGGGAGGTGCATAAAGACAGATGCTCGGAGCCCTGTGCCCACATTCGTCGGACAACTGGTCAGAAAGCCGAACTCTTGATGGTATGCATATGGAATCTCTCGCCCAAGTTCTTCGTCCAGTTGATCAACGATCTTCCAAGCCTCCGATATTCTCAGGCCGGAGAGCAGGCTTTGCATCCGAAAATGATCCTCTTCATTCACCATGACGCTCACCGGATCTTCAGACGAAAAGTGGATCGCCGCACTTGTTGCCGGAACAGAGCCTTCTGGACCGAGAAGATCACGGGTCACGAGCCTTCTTTCGTGGAGAATCTCCTGTGTCCGTTGGGGTACATCGGGTATCACCAACAAGGTTCCACCCTTTAGCATCTGAGTCCGCTCGGCGCTCCTTCGAAAGCACCTGAGGACTGCCTCACGATCATTGATCCGCGCTCTAGAACCGAAAGCGTGACCTTGAAGATTCCTTGCAATACGAACCCTGGTAGAAAGCACGATATCTGAGTGTTCTCCGCTCGCCTCGAGCCAGTCGAGCCCGTGATCGGGGATAAGTCCAAATCGGGTCACGTTGCTTCTTCGACCAAAGCCAAGGAATCTATCTCGTCTCGAAGATCGGCAGCCCTTTCGAAGTCCTCGACCTGGACCGCTCTATCGAGTTTTCGACGCAAACCCTCCAGCCTCTTTTCCATCTCAGAAGCTGATGGATCCGGGGGCAGGTATATCTTACCTGTATGGCTATCGCTTCCGTGAATGCGTCGTAACAGCTGAGGAAGCTGACTCCCGAACGCTTCGTAGCATTGTGGGCAACCCAAACGTGTAGTCTTCCGGAATTCGCCAAACGTCAGGTCGCAAAATCCACATTGGGTGGCCTCCATGTGGGAGGCATCGGGAAGACCGCTCGACACCTTATCGATGAGGGCCAGCAAATGATTACTCGACGGGTCTTCGCTGCCCTGAAGGCCCTTCTCCGCTGCGCATTTATGACACAGGTGATGAGTCGACATCTCGTTATTGACGATCTGCGTCAAGTGCACGACGGCGTCTAACGACCCACACTGTTCACATTTCATCTCAGCCATCAATCGCTTCCAGAGCCGTTCGACCACAATACTGTCAGAGCTGCTTACCCCATAGCATCTCGTTGGAGCCCCCCTTTTTCCATTACAAGTATCCGATCCGCTCGACTCGCCAGGTCAAGATTGTGAGTCACCACAAGAATTGAGAGACTGACCCTCTCTTGCAGTTCGAATAAGAGGTCGTGCAAAGCAGTGCTGGTATCAGCATCAAGATTTCCACTCGGCTCGTCCGCGAGCAAGACCACCGGATCATTTACTAATGAGCGGGCAACCGCGACTCTCTGTTGCTCACCTCCTGATAGTGCACTGGGTTTGTGCCTCAGACGCTCAGAGAGTCCGACATCCGCCAAGATGTGCTCGGCCTTCGTGCGAGCTTCGTGCTCTTCCAACCCAGCTATGAGCGCTGGCATCATGACATTCTCAATAGCTGTGAATTCACGGAGGAGATGATGAAATTGGAATACAAAGCCAATACGTCGATTGCGCACCGCCGCGAGCGCTTCGTCCTCTAACCCAGTCAGCGATGTCCCCTCCACGAACACCTCACCTTCCGTCGGTCGGTCTAAGCCGCCAAGTATATGCAACAGGGTAGACTTTCCCGCTCCGCTCGCTCCTGTGACAGCCACGGTTTCGTTCCTCGCTAGTCGAAGATCTACACCCGTGAGTACCTGTAGCTCACTACCATCGCCACCCTTAAATGACTTATGAACGCAGCGAGCCTCAAGAGGCAAACCTGGCACCTCTGTTATGATCGAGCTTTTACCCATGTCTTATCGCGTCGACCGGCTGGAGTCGTGACGCCTGACGAGCCGGATGCACTGTAGCTCCGAATGACACGAATAAGCTTGCAACCACTATCAAGACAATGGTAACAGGGTCCATCGTCGCAGGCAGATGATCTACGAAGTAGACATCTCCGGGGATTTTTATCAGCTCGAAGCGCTCTAGGGCCCAAGAAACCGCGACACCCATGGCTGTGCCAGCCGCTGTACCAATCACACCGATCCAGACTCCCTGAATCATGAAGACACGCGTAATTCCCTTCTCAGTCATTCCCATCGTCCTGAGAATACCAATCTCCCTAGTGCGATCGGAGACTACCATCACTAGAGTGCTGACAATATTGAATGCCGCCACCAAGACTATCAGAAACACAATCACACCTAAGGCGATCTTCTCCAGTTGCAGCGCGCTAAAGAGTGCTCGATTCCGTTCAATCCAAGACTGGACCGAATAAGGGTGTCCAAGTCGTTGTCCAAGTTGAGCCCCAAGTTCCGTCGCTCGA
>DEBI01000034.1:11038-11929 GCA_002348465.1 Gemmatimonadales bacterium UBA2960
GAAGACACGCGTAATTCCCTTCTCGGTCATTCCCATCGTCCTGAGAATACCAATCTCCCTAGTGCGATCGGAGACTACCATCACGAGAGTGCTGACAATATTGAATGCAGCCACCAAGACTATCAGGAACACAATCACACCTAAGGCAATTTTCTCCAGTTGCAGCGCGCTAAAGAGTGCTCGATTCCGTTCAATCCAAGACTGGACCGAATAAGGGTGTCCAAGTCGTTGTCCAAGCTGAGCCCCAAGTTCCGTCGCTCGAGTCTCGTCAGATAAGCGAACGCCGATGCCGCTGGCATCAGATTCAGCTAGGCCAAGCAGTTCCTGCGCATCAGGAAGCGTTGTATAGATGTTAGCTAGGTCGTATTCGTACATCCCGGTTGTAAAGGTGCCCGTCACTTGGAATTGTCGAAGCGTTGGCTGGAAGCCTCCAAATACATCTTGTTTGAGGTTCTCCATCGACATCACAACCATTGTGTCGCCTGGATAAATCCCCATCCGATCAGCCAGCACTGAACCCATCAAGAGCGGTGGCAACCCGGAGTCCGGAAGCCGGAGATCAAGTACCCCTTCGACGATTTGTCGCTCCATCTCCGTAGCAGCCACTGCTAGCGTGTCGATATCGACACCGAAAAGGTACGCGGGCTGTGAATACTCCCCACCCTCAAGCACAAGACTAACGTTCGACATTGCAAACGGTGCCGCTCCTTCGACTCCATCCATCGACAAGATTGTGTCGATCACAATTTCGTAGTCCTTCACCTGGAGACTTGTGTTGTACTCCAGCACATAAAGATGCGGCGTAGATTCCAAGATCTTCGAGCGCAACTCCTCCTGCATGCCACTCATAACTGAGATCACAGTGATGAGCGCTGCCACACCTAGTGTTAC
>DEBI01000125.1:0-6727 GCA_002348465.1 Gemmatimonadales bacterium UBA2960
GTTTGATTTTTTGGTAGTTCTCGTGACGCTGAGTGGTTCCGGGTCCTTACAGTTGATGCCAGCAATTGTAGGTGTCTGCTTCCCAATGCGTCGAACATTGACCAGAACAGGAGTTCTCGCCGGACTGCTTGTCGGGCTCGCTGTCCTATACGTCACTCTCGTTGTAACACCTCATCCCTTTGGGCTTCATGGGGGTGTGTGGGCATTACTCCTCAACACCGCTGTCGCAGTGGTCGTGTCGGCAGTTACTGAAGAGCCGACGGAAGAAACACTCAATCGCATCCACGGAGAACTGGAGCGACAGATCTATCCGGAGATTTCTAGATGACATATAGCACGAATGACTTGGGGACTGCACAACTGAGCCGACCGAGTCGCACGACCCATCTGGTCCTGTTTGCCTTGTTGATGATTTCTTTGCTTGGGACTTCCACAATCGAAGCCCAGCAGGCTGCATCGCTACCCAAGGTGGGGCCCGAACGGGGCTCTCTGGTGATCGTAGGAGGAGCAATGCGTTCCGCTGAGATCTACGAGCGCTTTATTGATCTCGCTGGGGGTCCCGATGCGCATATAGTACTCGTCCCTACAGCCGGAGGTGCGGAGGAGTACGACGAGTTCTATCAAGGTATGAACGCTTGGCGTGATCATGGGGCGCGCAACTTAACGCTGCTTCATACCACCGATCCCGCAGAAGCTGACACCGACGCGTTTGTAGAACCGCTCAAGAGAGCGGCTGGTGTGTTCTTCTTCGGAGGACGTCAGTGGAGGTTGGTCGATGCCTATGGAGGAACGAAGGCCGAGCAAGCGTTTCAGGAAGTTCTCGACCGAGGTGGGGTGATCGGAGGCTCGTCGGCAGGGGCATCGATCCAGGGGTCGTTCCTGGTCAGGGGAGACACCCGAACGAACACGATTATGATGGGAGACCATCAGCGGGGCTTCGGTTACCTGCGCGATGTCGGGATTGATCAGCACGTGCTGATGCGGAACCGTCAGTTCGACCTGATCGAGGTGATCGAGACTCACCCCGAACTGCTAGGAATAGGAATCGACGAGGATACTGCTCTTGTTGTCCAAGGCGACCAAGCCCAAGTGATCGGAAAATCCTTTGTGTTGGTGTATGACAATCAAGTGACGACTGGAGAGAATGGTAAGTTTTATTTCCTAGCGCCTGGTGATCGGTTGAACTTGGCGACCCGCGAAAGCATGAGGCCAAGTATGATTCAGAGCCCGATCCAAGGTGTCCAGAAGAAACGGTGGGGGAGTGGTTCATGATTGAGTCCTTCTCGAATGGTCAGGAAGGCGTCCAGCACTCTGTCACTGATCAAGGCACGGCGGCGCGGCATGCGGAGTACTGGCGTCGCAATATCCGTCTTTTGGGTGCCCTGCTCATGGTGTGGTTCGTAGTCTCATACCTGTGCGGGATCGTATTCGCGGAAGCGCTGAATGCCTTCACGCTTCCGTTCTCGAACTTCCCACTCGGCTTCTGGTTTGCTCAACAGGGTGCGATCTACGTGTTCGTGATCCTGATCTTTGTCTACGTGAAGCTCATGAATGATCTCGATCAAGAGTTCGATGTGGACGAGGGAGAGGGGGCATGAGCGTCCAGACTTGGACCTTCCTCTTGGTCGCGGCATCGTTCGCACTCTATATCGGGATTGCCGTGTGGTCGCGAGCGTCGTCGACCAAGGATTTCTACGTTGCGGGAGGGGGTGTATCCCCTCTAGCCAATGGGATGGCGACGGCGGCTGACTGGATGAGTGCGGCCTCGTTCATTTCGATGGCCGGTCTCATTTCTTTTATGGGATACGACGGATCGGTTTATCTGATGGGGTGGACCGGCGGGTATGTCCTACTTGCTCTGTTGCTCGCTCCATACCTGCGGAAGTATGGAGCTTTTACTGTCCCCGATTTCGTCGGCGATCGCTACTACTCGCAGCTAGCGCGCATTGTCGCTGTGGTATGTGCAATTTTCGTCTCATTCACCTACGTGGCGGGCCAGATGCGTGGTGTGGGGATCGTTTTTGGACGTTTCTTGGAAGTAGACGTGAATGTTGGCGTGGGGATTGGGATGGCGATCGTCTTCTTCTACGCCGTGCTCGGGGGTATGAAAGGCATCACATACACCCAGGTAGCACAGTACTGCGTTCTAATCTTTGCGTTCATGGTGCCGGCGATCTTCCTATCACTGATGATCACCGGGACACCGATTCCACAGTTTGGCCTTGGTGGTGTAGACCAGGCTTCTGGGATGCCGCTGCTTGAGCGATTGAACGGGCTTCACCAAGAATTGGGATTCGGTCCCTACACGAGTGGGACCAAGTCCACGCTTGACGTCTTCTTCATAACTGCGGCGTTGATGGTAGGGACAGCAGGTCTCCCGCACGTGATTATCCGCTTCTATACCGTGCCACGAGTGCGGGACGCGCGGATCTCGGTGGGCTGGGCCCTCCTGTTCATTTCGCTACTCTACACTACTGCGCCTGCCGTAGCTGTTTTCGCTCGGACCAATCTTATCAATTCGGTCCAAGATGTGCCCTATTCATCGGTACCAGAATGGTTCACAAAATGGGAAGATACCGGTCTTATTTCCTTCGATGATGCGAACGGGGATGGGCGGATTCAGTATGTGGGCCCGGAGTCTCCACTGACGAATGAGCTCACAGTTGATCGCGATATTATGGTCCTCGCGAATCCGGAGATCGCGAACCTGCCGGCGTGGGTGATTGGTCTAGTTGCGGCGGGAGGACTTGCAGCCGCGCTCTCGACCGCTGCGGGCTTATTGCTAGTGATTTCTTCGGCGGTGAGCCACGATTTGCTCAAACGAAGTTTGATGCCGGAAATCACTGAAAAGCAGGAGCTCATGGCCGCCCGTATCGCTGCGGGTGTTGCCGTCTTTGTGGCTGGGTACTTTGGAATGAATCCGCCTGGCTTTGTTGCTCAGGTGGTGGCATTTGCATTCGGTCTCGCTGCCTCGTCGTTCTTCCCCGCGATTATTCTTGGGATCTTCTCTAAGCGGACGACAAGAGAAGGCGCGATTTTGGGAATGGTCAGCGGGATCACGTTTACGGCTGCGTACATAGTCTACTTCAACTTCGTGAACCCGGGTGCGAACAGCGCCGACAACTGGTGGTTCGGGATTAGTCCCGAGGGTATAGGGACACTCGGTATGCTCCTGAACTTCGCAGTTACTATGGTGGTGTCACGTATGACACATGAACCGCCGGAAGAGGTGCAGGCTCTGGTCGACTCGATTCGCGTACCTAGGGGGGCTGGGGAGGCCCACGAATTCAGTATGTGATGCCCGGTCCGATGCGGCATTCGGCGGAAGTGCCCTTGTTGAAGCTAATTCTGGCTCAGAACCGTCCCATATCATCCTGAGTCGTCGCTACGTTCTGTCTCTTGGGCTCGAAAGATTGGAACGGCTGCAACCGCTCCTGACACGGGTGCCAAGATGTATATCCACATCGAGCTCACGGGCCCGCTATTCACCATGACATCTATGATGATGGGACCTAGGGCGACCGCCGGATTGAAGACAGCTCCCGACATGTCTCCTACTGCGACTATCCCCGCGGTAACGGTTAGGCCAATGGCGATCCCATAGTATGCGTTCCCGCGGGTTCTTTGAGACATGGCCACGTTGAGGATCACGAGCATTAGCAAGAACGTGAAGAGGAATTCAGATAACAACACGTAATGCAGTTGGTATTCTGGGTTGGGTATTGGCGCAAACGTTTGGCCTGAGATGAAGTACACGCACGTAGACGCGAGAAATGATCCCACAACCTGCGCCGCCAGATAGGGAGCTACATCTTTTCGCTGCACTCCTCCTGCGAGCAGGAAGCCCAGAGTGACCGCGGGGTTGTAGTGAGCCCCTGAGATGTGTCCGCCCATGTAGACGAGCGCGCTTAGCCCGAATCCGATTGCTAAAGGGCCCATAGGATCGTTGTTCGTGACGCTCATTCCGATCGTCAGAACCAGGAAGAAAGCGCCTATCAACTCTGTGATGTATTTCTTCATTCGCCCTTACCGTTCCCGCGCACAGGCTGAGCTTTCCGTAATGGGCTAGAGCAGGAAATCCGGTCGCTAGCGCACTGGCTGACCTGCTACGTATACCTGCTCGAGACTCCTGGTGTTTTGCAGGGATTCAAGGGGATTCTCTCCCAGTACCATGAAGTCAGCCCACATTCCAGGCGCTATTACGCCTCGGTCATCAAGATCAAGGCAGGAGGCTGAGACGCTGGTCGCACTCATGAGAACCTGCTCCGGTGTCAGGCCTGCCTCTCCCATCATCCACAGCTCCATATGTTCGAAATATCCGGGGAACCGACCACCCGGGCCTGCGTCTGTCCCCATAGCTACCGGTAGGCCTGCGTCGGCGACGGCCTTCACGTTACGAAGCGCTACTTCTAGAGCCGTACGGTAACCTGCCGCGGTTCTGCTAGATGCCATCCGATCCATGAACACTGGATCGGACACTCGGGCAACCTCTCCGGCGTGGGCATGTTCGGTGAAGAACGGATCGTCGAAAAACCCGGGGCGTTTTCCGTACACGAAAGTACTGACTTCACGGGTTAATGTGGGCACGTAGCAGACTTTGGTTTCCCTCAACTGTTTCAAGAATCCTACGTCTACGTCCACGTCTCTCACCGAGTGTGCTACAAGTGATGTTCCCATGTCGAGAAGTTTCTTGGCGTCCTCCAGGTAGAAGAGATGGGTAGCGAGAGGTAGCCCATTCTCATTCGCAACGTCTAGGACAGCCTGCACGGACTCCCAGGGCATCTTGGTTCCTGTTCCGAGGTTGTCGTCGACTCGCAGTTTCAGCCAGTCAACTCCAGCCTCAACGTTAGCTTGTGCGTCTGTTCTTGCTTTACTTGGAAACGGGGAGGGCGGGATTACAGGGCCTGCTGCTAGCAGGCGGGCTCTTGGGTCCGTTGGGTGAGCAGCATCACGGGTCGCTATGACCGCGTCTGTATCCCCGAGGCTGTTAACCGTCGTTACGCCATATTTAGCAAATAGTTCAAGGTCCCCCCTGACGCGCTCTATTTCGTCTTCTATGGATTCGTCTGCCCATAGACCGCTGAGGTGTCCGTGTGCATTGACGAGCCCAGGTATGACGTACCGGCCGGACAAATCTATCGTTTCAGTAATATCTGCTCCGTTAGGTGCAGAGCCGTCGGAGGATACACTCACAATCCGTCCGTCTCTCACGAACAACGTTGTGTTGGCTTGAGCGGGGCTACCTGTGCCATCCCACACGGTTGCGCCCGAGAAGGCGGTCATCGGCGACCCTGTCTCCGGTGAGGAGCAGGCGGCGCAGATAAGCAAGGTCGTCAGGGCGGGGTAGAGTCGTTTCATATCCATAAGCTGAAATTACGGGGTGGCTAACTCTGTCGCAAAACTGAGCCTCAAGGCCGGTGACCAACCCTCTATTAGGGTAGATGCTCACCACCAAAGAGAGTTCTGGCAGAGCCCAATACCCGCAAGTACTTTTGGAGGGAGTTTTGGCGTTTAAATCTCTCGGAAGGAATGCAGTTCAGCCGTCCTGACGATGGCGTGCCGAATCGAGTGACTCACTACAGCCCGAATTTCCTTGAAGACACTGGCCGTTTCGACGACTCTGATGAGTGCGCTACTGGTTGCGTCTAGCGCGCCTCAGTATGCGGTTAATGAGACTCCGGGTGTATGGCAACAGCAGGGACATGCAGGCGATGTGATAGAAATGGACTGGGTTTGGCATCGGGCATCGGAAGAGAGGTTACTCAATCGGATTCCGGCTGAACGGGTTAAAGAGGACCAGGCCGTTATCGAGCAGTACTGTGTGCGTTGCCACAGCGAACGTCGGCTTCGAGGAAACCTTTCGCTCGAGACTTTTGATGTCTCCAGCCCGGAGTCTTCGCCGGAAATAGCAGAGGCGATGATCGTAAAGCTGCGGGCTGGCATGATGCCGCCGCCGGGCGCTGCCCGACCTCAGGAATCAGATCTAATCCGTCTAGCAGAAGGACTTGAAGCTCGCATGGATCAGATTGCCCTAGAGCGTGGGGATCCAGGAGGACGCACGTTTCAGAGATTGAATCGTGCAGAGTATGCCCGGTCCATTGAATCTCTATTGGGGCTCACGATCGATCCGGCTAATTACCTCCCCCTCGATACCAAGAGTGAGAACTTCGATAACATAGCGGACGTGCAGATGCTGTCGCCTACGCTCCTAGACGCTTACCTGACCGCAGCTGCCGAAATAGCTAGGCTCGCAGTAGGCGATCTGGAGGCGGGCGATAGAGAACATACGTACTCGGTGTCTGGGTACATGTCCCAGGCTGATCGAGTTGAAGGGGCACCGCACGGAACGCGCGGAGGTACTTCGGTCATTCATAACTTCCCGGCCGATGGCGACTATGAGTTCTCAATCGTTTTCGAGCATACGACAACCGGTGCAGGCTTTTCCGGGCAACTCGCTCGAAACGAGCAGGTCGAGGTCTCAATCGACGGTGATCGGGTTGCTCTGATCGACGTTGATGCTTGGTTATCGTATTCGGATTCTTGGGGCATAACCATGAAAACGGACCCGATAGCTGTTAGCGCGGGTCCTCACCGCGTTACAGCGGCGTTTCTGAAGACGGCTGAAGGGCCGGTTGAGGACTTGCTATCACCACACGACTGGTCGATAGCGGATCGCCACACGGGCATGTCAGGTTACGGGCTAACATTACTACCTCACCTAAGAGAC
>DEBI01000125.1:7111-9798 GCA_002348465.1 Gemmatimonadales bacterium UBA2960
CAGCGTGTGTTCAGCTGCCGGCCGACGACTGCTAGTGAGGAAAGGCCTTGTGCTTCAAGTATCATCGAACGGATCGCATCTGACGCATACAGGCGCCCGCTCAAGCCGAGAGATGTAGATGGCCTGATGCACTTTTACGAAGAAGGTGCACGACAAGGGGGGTTCGAAATTGGGGTGCGTACGGCTCTGCAGGCCATTCTCGCGAGTCCGCATTTTGTGTTTCGCTTCGAACGGGGAACTGAGGCCGTTTCTAACAGTGCTTATGTTCTCGGCGATCACGCGCTTGCTTCTCGCCTCTCGTTCTTTCTTTGGGCTAGTCCGCCTGATTATGAGCTTCGCTTACTAGCTGATCAGGGCCGCTTGTCGGATGGAGTCGTCCTGAGAGACCAAGTCGAGCGAATGCTTGAGGATCCCCGTGCAGAGGCACTTGGATCCCGCTTTGCCGCTCAATGGCTTCGTCTTCAGGACCTAGATAAAGTCCATCCAGATTCATATTGGTTCCCGGATTACGACCAGCAACTAGCCGATGCGATGCGCTTGGAAACGGAATTTTTCTTCACCAATATTGTCCGGGAAGACCACTCCGTTTTCGATTTGTTCACTGCCGATTATTCGTTTCTAAACGAGCGGCTTGCTGGCCATTACGGCATCGCAGGCGTGCGCGGGAATGAGCTGCGTCGTGTATCGTACCCGGATGACCGTCGTAGGGGACTGCTAGGTCAGGGGAGTATTCTCACACTGACTTCCCATGCAGATCGTACTTCCCCTGTTCTTCGCGGGAAGTGGGTTATGGAAGTTCTCATGGGCACGCCACCTCCTCCACCTCCTCCGGGCATACCAGACCTTGAGGAGACGACGGGTGCTGTAGATGGTCGTGCACTCAGTACGCGTGAGCGTATGGAAGCTCATAGAGCGAACCCGACCTGCAATTCGTGTCATCGCTTCATCGACCCGATCGGCCTTGCACTCGACAGCTATGACGTTACTGGTAGGTGGCGCATTCGTGAGCGCGGCGCCGAGATTGATACCCGGGGGGAACTATACGACGGTACCCTGATTGACAGTCCGGGAGCTTTAATTGAGGCTCTCTTAAGTCGTCCTGAGCCTTTGCTTAGGACCTTTACTTCGAATCTGATGGCGTATGGTCTCGGTCGACGAGTTGGATACGCTGACCAACCAGTTGTTCGTTCGATCGTGCGCGAGGCTGCCCTTAACGATTATCGTGTATCAAGCTTTGTGCTTGGTGTGGTGATGAGCGACGCGTTCCGGATGCAGTCTCCGGCGTCGCTCTCTAGTGAGATCTCCATCCCTGATGGAGGATAGAAGAGTCCACATGGGAAGAGCGAAATGAATTTCATTACAGGAACCAGGATGGAGCGACGCACCTTCCTCAAGGGAATGGGTGCTTCGGTTGCGCTCCCGTTTCTCGATGCTATGGTGCCAGCGGGTCGGATGGCCGCCAGCTCGGTCACTGATCCCACTCGATTTGTGGCGATAGAGCTAGTTCATGGTGCGGCAGGGTGTAGCGAATGGGGTGCAAGTCAGCACCTTTGGGACCCAGCGGAAGTCGGTCGGAGTTTCGATCTGACCTCAAGCGCACTCAGGCCGCTCGAGGAATGGCGGGAGCGTCTTACGATTGTCAGCAACACCGACGTGCGAATGGCAGAAGCTTTTGAGGCCAATGAGATTGGGGGGGATCACTTCCGCTCTAGCGCGGTCTTCCTGACGCAGTCACACCCTAAGCAGACTCGTGGCTCGGATGTCTTCGCGGGAACATCTGTCGACCAGATCTACGCCAGTCGATTCGGACAGGATACACCGATCCCAAGCATGCAGTTGTGCATAGAGCCTGTAGACCAATCCGGTGGCTGTGCATATGGGTACTCTTGCGTTTACACAGATACGATAAGCTGGGCCTCGCCAAGTGCGCCGCTACCAATGATCCGGGATCCGAGGGTCGTATTCAATATGCTTTTTGGAGCCGGTGGTTCGTCTGAGGATAGGGCGTCACGCCGTAAGACAAACAGCAGTATTCTAGACTGGATCACAGGTGAGATCGCCTACCTAAAACGCGAGCTTGGGCCGAACGACATGCAGCGTCTCGAGAGGTATCTGGAGAATGTCCGGGAGATCGAACGCAGGATTCAGGCGGTTGAGGCTCAGAACGCCACGGGTGAAGAGCGCCAACTCCCGGGGGCACCAGCGGGTGTCCCAGACTCATTCGAAGATCACATGCGCCTAATGTTCGATCTGCAGGCGTTGGCGTTCGCGTCCGACATGACTCGCGTCTTTTCGTTCAAGACCGGTCGTGACGCGTCCGGACGCGTGTACCCTGAAAGTGGCACAGACCGACCCTTCCACCCGGCGTCTCATCACGGTGGACGAGAAGAGGCGATATTAGACTTTCAGAAGATCAATGAATATCACGTGAGCATGCTGCCCTATTTTCTTGATAGACTGCGGGCTTTGGACGAAGGTGGTACCGACTTGCTTGAGAAGACTATGATCGTATTCGGGTCTCCGATGGCGGACGGGAATCTCCACAACCATCGCCGCTGCCCACTTGTCCTGTTAGGGGGAGCAAACGGGCAACTGGAAGGAAACCTGCATCTCAAGGCTCCAGACGGAACACCGATGGCTAACGTCATGCTCACACTTATGCACAAGCTTGGTATGGACGACATTAA
>DEBI01000143.1 GCA_002348465.1 Gemmatimonadales bacterium UBA2960
ATACTCTCCACCGCGGAATCGCGGTGAAGGATGAACGATTAAAGCCAAATCCCCAGAGCCATCAAACGAGGGTCCGTCGAAAGTCAACGCTCGATCCGGAACGCGAAGTTCTGGCACCTGTGTATCGGCTCCTCCCCTCATCATACCCATGCCGAACATGCCGGTACGGAGATGCTCTCTCCATACCTGTTCGAACTCGGTCGGATCATCGGCGTGCATCGTCTGATGCGGAGCACGCAGATATTCGTAGAACGTTGAAGCCCCTATACCAGTGCCTAGATGGGACGCGACTGCAAGCAGAACGTCTCCCGTCTGCTTTGAATCGAAATGCGGAACCGGCTGCATCACGGGCTGCTGCACCGTATGCACCCCCTTACGAGGCATGGCGTCACCCCACGACTCGAGGAAGTGACGGTCTGGCATAATCAAGTCTGCCTTTGCGGCCGTCTCATCCATAGCCGAGGCAAACGAAACCTTGAAGGGTATCTGATCAAATGCAGCACTGAAGCCGGAACCGTCTGGTAGCGAGTAGGCAGGGTTTGCGCCGTGCACGAACACGACACCAACCTGACCGCTGGCCATCTCGCTAATCGCCTCCAACATGTCTGAGAAAGACGACGAGGCTGCTGCTGACCCGCCACCCACTTGAACAGTCGTGCCGACTGCGCCCGCTACGTGATTCAAAACGAGTACCGCAAGATTTGCCGCAGTAGAGTTGCGGTGAT
This sequence comes from Gemmatimonadales bacterium UBA2960, assembly GCA_002348465.1. GTDB lineage: Bacteria > Gemmatimonadota > Gemmatimonadetes > Longimicrobiales > Gaopeijiaceae > UBA2589. Next base: position 726 of record DEBI01000143.1, read on the forward strand.
GACCGCCAACACCGGGACCCATCGCAAGCGGGCGCTCAGCAGAGCTAAAACGCTCGGCCAGGTCACGAAGCGAGTCTTCGTCTATCCCCGAGGCAAGCGCAGCATCTCCTATACTGTAAGCCTGCAAAAGATTAGCGTAGGGGCCGGAGTGGTCGCTGCCCACGATATGAGCCGCCATAGCCAAAGCAACGACCGCTTCGGATCCGGATTTAATGGGCAGCCACTCGTCCGCATTGAGACCAGTTGTAGAGAGCCGTGGACCTAGATATGCAAAAGTGCCCTTCGAGTATTCCCCTTCATCTACCGAGTGCATCCGGGACAGCCCCCGGTCATCCTCAACCGATCCGTCGTCTACAAAATCGTTGCTGAAAGAAAGCAGGAAGTCTGATGCCTCAATGTCATAACGCGGTAGCTCATTTACTCCGTAAGCGAGCCGAGTGGCCTCGCGAAGCGGTGCATTCGAGACTGCATGGTACTCAACCCGTGACCCGTTCACCCCTTCCAAAAATTCATCTACCAGACGACTCATCGTCGGACCCATATGTCCGCCAATGAACATCACATCGCGACCAGCAGAAGTATTTTGGCCGATCTTGGCGGCAAGCAGGCGTTCGGCCTCATCCCACGACCCCTGCCGGAACCGGTCACCTTCGCGGATCATTGGACCGGCGAAGCGATCAGGATTATACAGGTGTTGCAAGGAAGCATGGCCCTGGAGGCAAACACCACCCTTTGAAATCGGATGATCCGGGTTGCCTTCAATCTTGACCGCACGCCCCTCACGTGTCCTAACCCATAAGCCGCAACCGTGAGCACAACCACATGTGGTAGCATACCACGTGGCAACACCCGGTGTGATCTCTTCCGGCTGAACCACATACGGGAGAAGCTTTTCCACCTCGCTCGGCCCGCACCCAGTCATGGTCGCACCGGCACTGGAGGCCCCTAGGACCTTAAGGAAGTCGCGACGCTTAATACCATCAGTCATTAGTGTACGACTCTCCTAATAGTGGCAGACGGCGCAGTCGATCGAGGCTTGCTCGATTGGACTCCCGTCCGTGGCGGTCAGGCCTTCCGGCGGGTTGCGATGACAGTCAATGCACCAACCCATATTGTCACCACCCCAAGCTGGGTCACGCTCATTAAGGACACCGTAGGTCTGAACCTCTCCGTGGCAGGTCTGGCACTCTAGGCCCACAGTCACATGGCGCATGTGGGGGAAATGAGCGTGATCCGAGATCTTGTAAATCCGATTCCAAGGAATCGGTTCACCGTGATCCACGTAGTCTTGAATCTTCGCGATCTCTTGCTGCTGCTCCGGGGTCGAGCCCTGCACCACCTGGTGGCACCCCCAGCACATTGACACTGGGGGAATCCCCGCATCTACAGAACGCTCTGCCGAGAAGTGACAAAACTGGCAATCCATCCGGTTTTGTCCTGCCTCGCTTCCCGCATGCTGATTGTGAGGAAATGCGATCGGTTGACCCGAGGCGGAAGCAGCATCCTCACCCTCGGCGCCACCACCTTGGACAAACGCAACGCCCGCCAGCATTAGGACGCCGGCGAGCCCGCCGATCAACCAGTTTGTTTTCATGTCGGAAGCGCTGCTCCTGCGTGCATCAAGACGCCTTTCGAAATCAGGCGTAAGGCAGGGTTTCGCCCCGTCACACAAGGCTTGTGACGAACGGAACGAGCCCCTAGAAACGGCCTGAAGCTACCGGAAATCGCGGCAACTGGTCAAGGCGGAACGCACCCGATTACCGAACGCTTCGAAGTGCTTGAGTGTTATCCTGCCTCGGCTTCGCCCGATGTGTGCTTCGTCAAACGCAACAGCAGCGACACGCCCCAAGGATCCCAGACCCTTTCATGAACTCCTCAATCACCTGAGTTATTGGCGCGAGGACATATACGGTCCGTCGACGCTTCGTTCATGGGTAATACTACCCTGTCAGACCTACTAAGTGAGGCATCACATCTCGGACTAGGCAAAATATCAGTCAGCTCGGATCTCACCTTAGCGTCGCCAGTGTTGCGATCCGCGTCGCCGGGAGCGCTCCCTCGTGGGCAAGCTTATTTGGTTCGTTCTCAAATCAATT
>DEBI01000094.1 GCA_002348465.1 Gemmatimonadales bacterium UBA2960
TCCCGACCCATCATACCGTAGGTCAACTGCTTGCTGAGCTCGACCCCTGGTTGGTCCAGGGGGTCGAGCCCGTACATCGCACCCGCGTAAACTGTCGCGATCTGTAAAAGCATCAGTAACTGACCTAACTCACTCGCACCAACTCTAGGCATGTGGAAAGTCGCATTCGGTCTCCCCTCGCGACGCAAAGCCTCAGCCGTCGCAGCCCTTTCAACACGAAGAAGCTGTCCCATGGTACGACCAGAGAGATAGGAAAGTGGCCCACTCGCGACCTCATCATACTCTGGAATATCAACGTCGACTCCTAGGTCATCGACATCAATAAAGAGTACAACTTTGTCATGTGGGCCCTCCATCAAAAGCTGCAGAAGAGAATGCTGATCCGTCGAACCAAGAGCTGGCAGGGGCGTTGGACCAGTTGCGCGTTTATCTCCCGATAGCGACACCGATTTCCCAAGGCTCTCCGCCCAGAGCTGCTGGAACCAGCGAGCAAGCGAACGGAGGCGGTCTGCATAAGGCATAAGCACATGGACTGACCTCCCAGACTCCACATCGGAGTAGTATAGAAGTGCTGCGAGTACCCCAGCCGGATTTTCTGTAAAATTATCCGTCCGGCAGCGTTTCTCCATGTCAGCTGCTCCGCCTAGCAGTTCGGCGAGCTTCACACCGCACATTGCAGCAGGGAAGAGCCCAACAGGAGACAAAACCGAGAACCGCCCCCCCACGTTCTGGGGCACGGGTAGCATAGGGACACCTTCTGCATCACCAATCTGACGCAGAACTCCTCTGAGTGGATCGGTGGTGAAGATGAAGTGGCACGAGATTTCTGATTGATCGACCGACCTTTCAACCCAATCCCGTGCAACTAGATATTGCGACATCGTTTCCGCGGTCTCACCGGACTTGCTAACTACGTTGAAGAGCGTACGGGCAGGTGTGAGCCGACTCAAGAGAGTCTGAAAGGTGTGTGGATCAGGGTTGTCAACTACGTGCAGGCGCGGCAAATGATCCCGCTCCTCATCGGTTTTGACGTTCCATAAAGGTCCGAGGAGTGCCTCTTTCAGCGCCATCGCCCCAAGAGCCGAGCCCCCGATTCCGAGCACAACAACATCCTCGAAGTGCTGCACCAAAGCATCCGTGATCTGAGTAACGCTCTCCACTGTTTCGGAGGCGTAAGGAAGATCTAGAAAACCAAGGTCGCCAATTTCACGTCGTTCGGTAAATATTGCGTGCGCTCGCTGAAACTCCTCTGCAAGAGTCTCATGGAACCCAATCTCTGTCACCCCACACTCAACAGATGACTTCATCAGATTGCCGAAATCGAAGCGGATGCGTTCCATCATCCGACGTCCACAACAAGTCCGTCGTACGCAGGGAGAACCTTGGCCGGCAGCTTCGCTAGAAGTTCTGAATGCCGAACCCGATGCGTAAGATGCGTGAGGTAGGTCACACCAGCCCCAACCTGAGAAGCTGCCTCAATCGCTTCTTCTATGTTGAAGTGCGATCCATGAGGCCGACCAAACCAGAGTGCGTTCAGTACAAGAACATCTACTCCCCTAAGCTTATTGAGTACTCGGTCTGGTAGGGTCTTGGCATCCGTGACATACCCAAGCCCACCCACCCGGAATCCGTAAACCATGGGCCCGCCATGCGGTACCTGAAGAGGGATGAACTCCTCACCTAAGAGCGTGATTGATTCGAACGCTTCAAAGGAGTTCAAAACGATGCGCGGCTTAGAGCTACCCATAGGGGGCCGCACCGAATCATCGAAGATGTACCTGAAACGCTCCTGTAGCTGCTGCACATATTCAGGCGCGGTCCAGGTTGGAAGGTCTCCACCTTGGGCCGTAAGAGCCCGCACATCATCTATTCCGTGGACGTGATCCGCATGAGTATGGGTTAGCCAAAGCGCATCGATCGAGGTGACCCCCGCGGCTAGCAATTGCAGACGTAACTCAGGAGGAGCATCGACCAGCAGTCGCCCAGAAGGCAAATCTACCAAAGCTCCGTGGCGGGTACGCCGATCACGTGGGTCATCAGACGCACACGTGGGACAATCGCACCCGATCACTGGAACTCCGAATGATGTACCAGTACCGAGAAAAGTGAGCTTCACGCCTCAGAAATCTCCTAAAGCCGATCGAGCCTCATGTTGTTTGTAGAGCCGATTTGATGGAAGGGAAACCCTGCTGTGATCGCCACTGAAGCGCCCTTTTCCCCTACCCCAGCCTCCAATACGGCGAGTCTTCCAAAGTCAGACAACTCTTGGTACGTCACTTCAACGTCCTCCGCAAGCACGGGATTCACTCCCCATACTGCAGCAAGTTGCCTGAATGTCGCTTGCTCCGTCGTTACCGCAAATACAGGCATTGATGGACGATAGGAGGAGACCAACCTCGCCGAGAAACCCGACTTCGTAATCACGACTATAGCAGGCGCCCCTATCTGCTTGGCCGCCTCCACCGTGGCTGCCGCTATCGCATGTTCTCTAATTGATGCGCCTCCTCTAGTGCGAAGCCCACCCGGTGCGGTGAGATAGCGTGGACCGCGCTCAAGGAAACCGCTTCTTTCAATCTCCGAACCGATGCAGACAATCGCTTCCAATGCCTGCAGTGGATATTCACCAACCGCTGTCTCACCCGACAGCATAACGGCGTCGGAACCATCTAGAATAGCGTTCGCTACATCCGACGCTTCAGCTCGAGTAGGACGAGCGCTCTCAATCATGGATTCTAGCATCTGCGTCGCAGTGATTACTGGCCTGCCATGGTAATTTGCAAGCTGAATGATCCGCTTTTGCACCAGCGGAACTCGCTGAAAAGGAAGCTCAACTCCCAAATCACCCCGCGCTACCATGACCACGTCAGATTCTGCGATCACCTCCTCAATGACTCTAAGCGCTTGCACTTTTTCAATCTTTGCAACGACGAGCGCCCGATCTCCAACGCGCCTCTTTAAATCGACTACGTCTTCAGCCTTCCGCACAAAAGAGAGTCCTATGTATTCAGCCTCATATTGCAGTGCGAAGTCTAAATCTTGGAGATCCTTATCCGTCATTGAAGGAGTCTTCAAATCAACGTTTGGCAAGTTGATGCCCTTCTTGCTCCTTAAAAGCCCACCACGGATCACTTCGAAGACCGTTCGGTCACCCTCTGTTCGAACACAACGAAACTCAAGCAAGCCATCATCCAAAAGTACCGTGTCATTGACCGCAATTTCCTCAGCGAGTTGAGCGTAGGTCGTGGGAACCTCACCCTGTACGGCGCTTGCCTCAGGGGCCAGGATTACTTCATCGTCGACATTCAGTTCGATTGGCTGGGTTAGTTCTCCCACACGAATCTTGGGGCCCTGGAGGTCTACCAAAATAGCTACTGGCTTTCCAGTTTCGCGTGCTGCTGCGCGCACACTTTCGATAATTCGGGCGTGATCTTCACGGGAACCATGGGACATATTGACCCGAGCTAGGTTCATACCACGCTGAACCAACGCAAGGATAGTATCCCAGCCTGAACTGGCCGGACCGAGCGTGCAAACAACCTTTGTACGGAGCATGATTGATCCAGGTGTCGAGGAGACGACCGGATGACGACTCGCCAGAATTGTCGCGATGCAAAGAGACAGGAGCAACACCCGGAGGCCAACAACACCCAATGGGGTGGCGCATCCTTTCCGGTCCGTTTTCTTTCCGAGGTCCTAGTTCTTATCACCGAAGCTTTATGAGTCACATCCACGTTGAGCGTCGAGAGGACGCTGGCGAACTTGTCGACGCGCTCGCCGGAGCGGAGAGGATAGCTCTAGACTGCGAAGCCGCCGGCTTCCACAGATACTCAGATCGCCTATGCCTCGTTCAGATCACCGTTGATGGCGCAACGTGGACCATCGATCCATTAGCGTTCGATCCTACGGATTTGCTTCGGGACGCACTCGAAAGTGCTGATCTTCCGATTGTGATGCATGGAGCAGACTTCGACCTCCGACTCCTCAGTCGAGATCTTGGGATCCGTATCTGTGGGCTTCAGGACACACAGATCTACGCCGCACTTCTCGGCGAAGAAGGCTTGGGGCTAGCATCACTCCTTGAGTCACGCTTCGGTGTTGAACTGGCGAAAAAGTACCAGCGCGCTGACTGGGCAGAACGTCCACTGACCAAAGACATGCTTGAATATGCGGCGTCAGACACCATGCACCTCGAACGTCTCTTAGATGTTCTCTCCGAAGAACTCGATGGTATGGGGCGTTCGACTTGGGCAACCGAAGAGTGTCTGGCCCTAGAGTCAGTTTCAGCAACGGTAACTAATGAGGATGGACAGCCTGTAGATCTAGTGACACGGATCAAGGGTGTGCGTCACTTACCCGTAAGAGAGGTTGCCGCGATTCGGACAGCCCTCTCCTGGCGGGATGACATCGCTAGACAGCGTGACCGCGCGGTCTTCCGAGTTATTGGCGATAAACCGTTGATCGAAGCAGTAGGCGCTCATCCACGCCGTGTGGAAGACCTATTAGCCATTAAGGGGTTCCCGACGGGCCTAGCTCGGGCTGAAGGCAAAGTCCTGATAAGGCGGCTGCAAGCCATCCGTGAATCAGATGAAGCCGATCTCATCCCATATCCAAAAGGAATACGCCGTGGCCCCGCTCGACCACCCCCTGAGCTAGAGGCAACTATCGAGCGTCTCAAAGCAGTTCGGAATTCCATCGCCGAACAGATCGGACTCCCCCGTGGCACCCTTCTTTCAAACGCGGTTTTACTTGAGATCGCTAGAGTTAATCCGCTGACTCTAGAGGACCTCGTCGAAGTAGAGGCTATGCGCGCGTGGAAAATAGATCTCGCCGGAGAGGCGCTTCTCGGGGCACTTAGGAACGATTAAGACAAGACAACTTGCGAGACACTTATCCCGCGGCTTCCTCTTTCCGTTTGCACTCTATGCAATAGCGCGCGTGAGGCAATGCGTCGAGTCGCTCAAACCCCACATCTGATCCACACGTATGGCAAATCCCAAACTGTTCTGGGTCTGAGTACATTCTTCTCAGTGCCCCCTCGAGTCGATAGAGATATCGCCCTTCCTTAGTGGCGAAAGCCGCTGCCTTCTCACGCTCTTGCGCTTCGGTCCCTTGGTCGGCCATGTGATCAGTGTAACTGGACATATCTGAATCACTTGAGTAGCGGTCGGCCTGTGTCCTTTGGTCGAACAGCCCCAGAGCCTTTCGAGCACGATCCCTCTCGGCGAGGAGACGCTTTTCGAGGTGCACCCGCTGCTTCTTGTTTAATGGCATCGATCACTCTCATAACGCGGAATTAGTTCATACTTAGAGAGCCACGCTCAGAAACATTAACGATGCATAATGCAACTCGTCTACGATGCACTGCTTCACCCCTCTGACAAAAGGGACCACGTTACAATGCCGCGGGTAATTCATCTTACATATCCCAAACCACATCGAACATGACCACCGAGACCATCGAATGTCGTCGCTGCAAGGCCGGACCCCGCCTCGCAAAAGCCCCCTTCAGAACCGAACTCGGTGAGAGAATCATAAACTCGATCTGCGCGAATTGCTGGAAGGAATGGCTTGAGCACCAAACAACTCTGATCAACCACTATGGACTAGATCCTCGAGAAGAAAAAGCACGAGCATTTCTCTATGAGCAGATTGAGCAGGTGCTACTTGATGGCGGCGAAGCAAAAGACATCGACACATCGCAGCAGGGCTCTATTGAGTGGTAAAGCTCGATCGCTAAATCATTCAAAAGGATGTTTTGGTGACTCGTCTACGATCAGGCGGAACACATCTGGTCGCGCATAGTGTCCAGTTACGTCGAAGTCAAAACGACTTTGATGAATCGAGCGCATATCCAGATCTGCGTAGACAATACCCGCCTTATTCCAAAGCGGCTCGCCGAGCACCTCTCCCAATGGGCCGTATATCGCAGTTCCACCGGCACTAAGAGTTGCGGGCCAAACATCTAGTTCGTCAGCAATTGCCAGGTCCTTTGGGTACATGTCACGCGTGACGTACTGATTACAACCGAGCACGAAACACCGACCCTCCAGCGCAATATGCTGCAGAGTCGACTGCCACCGATCACGAGAATCCGCAGTCGGAGCGAGATAAATTTTTACCCCCTTTCCGTACATCGTCATACGGGCTAGCGGCATATAGTTCTCCCAGCAAATGAGCCCGCCAACACGACCGAAATCCGTCTCGACCGTGGTCAGGGTGCTACCATCGCCTTCACCCCATATGAGTCGCTCAGCAGCTGTTGGTTTGAGCTTGCGGTGCTTGCCTAGCAACTCCCCATTCGGCCCAAAGTACAGCAGCGTGCAAAAGAGGGTGCCTGTGCTGTAAGTACTGTCGCGCTCAATAACGCCCACGCAGAGCCAAACGCCGAAGTCCCCCGCAACCTGGCACATCCTCTCTACCTCAGGTCCTGGAACGTCGATAGCGGATTCCCAGTAGCGACCGAACACCCTTCGACCCACCTCTGAGCGTCCGCCAACCGCAGTCCCGAAAGCGAGCCCCCACGGATAACCACCTACATATGCCTCTGGAAACAGGATAAGCCTCGAGCCCTCCTTGGCAGCTTCAGCAGTCATGGAACAAACTATTTCCACTGCTCGGTTTGTATCGAAGGGACACGCTGCAGCCTGCACGGCAGCAACGCGGACGGGAGAGATGTCGGTCACGTGATACTCCAATGATGAAACAATTAAGACTGGTGGAACTCAGAAAATAGATTGACAAAAGTCAACGAATATCGGCGAATACTCAGCCATCTTATGTCTTGGCCATCACCCACCCGAATAGATGAGTTCAACCACAACCTGGCCCACGATCCCCAGAGTTACAGCGCTCACTTTGTCAGGTGTATCCTCGGGTGTGTGCCAGTACGAATTGTTCGGTCCGTACGTAAAATCAATCACGTTGGCTGTGGGGATTCCATTCTGGATCAACGGAACGTGATCATCTGTTATCGGAGGGCCAATAGCGGTCGGGAAGTAGTCTCGGTACCCCAAGCGTTCCGCGGCCCGCCACACTTTCTGAACAACAGGGTTAGCGAACTGCGCCGAAATCTGCTCTACCGGAAAACTTGGCTCAGTATCACCCACCATATCGAGCAAAAGACCGTAAACTGGTCTATCCTCCTCGGAAACGGTGGTTGCATAACGGCGCGACCCGAGCAACATATCTTCTATTCCATGGCCATAATCTTCTCCATCTACCAGAAGAATATCGACCCCGACAGGTGGAGTTTGCGCAGACAGTAAGGGAGCTAACGCCAACAATATTGCCGTACCGGATCCACCATCATTCGCTCCTGGGACAGGAATGACTTGATCTACTGAGTCTGAAGCTTGATCTGAAATCGGACGCGTGTCCCAGTGAGCCAAGATCACGATTCGCCGACTGTTCTCGGGAGCGAAACGTCCGATCAAATTAGTTAGCCCCAGCGTATCTCCATTCGTAGTGACGTGCGTGAACGTATCGACCACAACCGCCGCTGCATGCTCGCGCATTAGCTTCAGCATCCAGGACAGCTGTGCTTCGTGTCCCTCGGTACCCGGAATCCTGGGGCCAAAAGCCACCTGTGTTTGGACGTGACCCATAGCTGCGGCCCCTTCAAAGACTGGGCTACCAGGTGTTGGGCCAACCGGCTCGCTCTCCACCACGCAAGAAGACAACAGCAAGGTCAAGACCACAAAAACGGTTGAAGATTTAACGGTTACGAATCGATAGTGGGCGATAGGTGTAGTCTCGTGTCGGCACATAGTATTTTGTCTTAAGAATCTTCTCTTCGCATCAATTTAACGATCTTATGACCATCTCACGTCGACGTTTTCTCGGAACTGGAGCCGCAATCTCGCTCGGGTTCACAGGACTCGGTTGCTCTCGTTCTAATATCATCGCGACGGACGTCGACTCCGGAATAAAGTTTGGTCCCTTGCAAGATGATCCGGACGGAATCATCGCTCTCCCTCCTGGTTTCAGCTACAAGATCTTTTCTAGAGCCGGAGAAACGATGTCTGATGGCTTATTGGTGCCAGCCAGACATGATGGAATGGCTACCTTCGCTGGGCCAAACGGGATGACGATTCTGGTGAGAAACCATGAGCTAGGTAGTAGCGCAAGAGCGGAACTTGGCCCATTTGGTTCAGACCTCGCTCTGATAGATCTCATTGATCGGGAACTACTTTACGACGATGGTGGCGGCAATTCCCCCGCGCTAGGCGGCACCACGACTTTAGTCTACGACACCATGGCCCAGGAACTCGTCTCGCACCACTTGAGTTTGTCCGGAACACTGCTGAATTGTGCTGGTGGGCCCACCCCCTGGGGCTCTTGGATCTCCTGCGAAGAAATCGTTTCAGGGCCAGAAGACGGGTTAACCCGTTCACACGGCTACAACTTTGAGGTTGTGGCTGGACAGTCCGGCCTGCAGAGAGGTGTTCCCCTGACCGCCATGGGTAGGTTTAAACATGAGGCAGTAGCTGTGAACCCGTCATCAGGTATCGTTTACCAGACGGAAGATCTCGGTGATGGAATACTATACCGCTTCATTCCACACGTACCTGGTAGTCTGACTGAAGGTGGTCGTCTACAGGCCCTCGTCGTCTCGGAAATGCCCAGTCTTGATACGCGAAACTGGGAGACAGCGGACGTTTCTCTTCGCACGCGGATGGAGACTGCGTGGATAGACCTCGACAATGTAGATTCCCCGGACGATGACTTGCGATATCGAGGATTCGAGTCTGGGGCCGCCAGATTCGCACGAGGCGAGGGGATCTTCTACGGTGAGAGAGACGGCAGCCCTGAGATTTACATAGCCTGCACTGACGGAGGAGCTGCTAGAAAGGGGCAGATCTGGACATACCGTCCGAGTCCTTTCGAGGGCACCGATCAAGAAGTCTCCAATCCTGGATCGCTTGAGCTATTCGTCGAACCAAACGATGGTACGATTATCGAAAACGGAGACAACCTCTGTGTGGCCCCTTGGGGTGACATCATCGTCTGCGAGGATGGTACTGGAGACGATTACCTTTTGGGGATCACGCCAGAAGGTGAGATCTACAAGCTGGCCAGAGACTTAAACGGCACTGGAGAGTTCGCGGGTTGCTGTTTCTCTGCCGACGGAAGCACACTTTTTGTGAACAAACAGATCGACGGATGGACACTGGCGATCACTGGCCCGTGGTCGTCCAGCTCATAAAGCTTTCCCCAAGCACACCCCAATCGTTTAGGATCTCACGCGCCTCATCCTGAAGCTTTCTGTCTATCGGGTGCACCGCCCCGAGAGACATAACCTGCCTGAACGACCCTATCGCTTCCTCACGACGGCCACGCTTCCGATGCAGCTGTCCCATATCGAAGTGAAACAGAATCAAGTCAGGCCAAGTCTCCACCGCCCTGGCCAAGTGATATTCAGCGTTCTGCCAGCTAGTGGCATCCAGCGCTTTGTTCCCCATGAACATCTTCGCGATCGTTCGTTCAAACCAGGACAGACTCATGACCTCATAATTCAGCTTGCCCAGCATGTTATGGGCGCCACCGTGAAGAGAATCACTCGCAAGAATGTCGTGGGCGTCCTGATGCACTCTCTGCGCTAGCGCGACTGCATACGATGCTCTCGCGTTCATCGCTCTTCTACCCGCCGCGAAACCACGCCAATACAGGCCCTCAATACCGTTCGGGCGCAGTTTTATCGCCAGCTCAGAAAGACGGATCGCTGGATCAAGCCATTGATTTTGCTCACGGGATCCTTGTCGCTCTATTCCGACCTGTATCGCCGCCCGTGCTGAACGCCAAAGTGCATCGTAGCTGACTGAATCCCCTTTGAGATACTCCTGAAGGATTTCATAGGAGAGCAGAGGATCGCCTGCCGAGTAGGCCACGTCAGAACGAGAAATTGGAGTACTGAGTCGCGTCAGCTGCGCCGAGGCACCTGCTGTAAAGCAAGCGCTAATTAGTACTAAGTGACCAGCGCTACCAACTAACCGACCTAAGGCCTTGGTAGTAATTGACCTGCGAAATCGACTCGCGTCCTCCACAGAGACCCTCACGGGCATAAGCTTAAGAGCGGGGCGACGCATCGTCGGCCCCGCTCTCTAGGCCTTTATCAAGAATCGGTCTTCTATGGCCGTCACCCGCACTCCGAGTAGCCGCATATATGGCACTTCTTGCAACCTTCCTCGTAGGTAAGGTGACCCGCACCGCAATCGGGACACGTGCCCATATCAAAAGTCTCCCCTCCGTAGGAGGGGCTGTTAGACGCCTCAAACTGAGTCGCTCCCTGGGTCGTCGCTGACACCGCGAGCGGGAGATCCTCCTGAACGCCTTCCTTCTCCTGAACGTAGCGCTCGATGGCCTGTCCGATCGCATCGGGAACAGACAGAACCTTGTTCGGACCGAGCCCAACCGCACGATCACAAGATATACCGCGCAGTTGATCTTTGACCTGTAGGATCGAGATTCCCGACCGCAAAGCCAGCGATATTAGACGTCCAACCGCTTCTGCATCGGCATTCGCTGGTCCGCCCGCCTTCCCCAACGTGCAAAAAACCTCAAAGGGGCGACCATTCAAATCTTCATTGATAGTGACGTACAGGTCCCCTAGCGGAGAGACCATCTTGACCGTATAGCCACGCAACGCCGCTGGACGCTGACGTTTTTGACGTCCCGCACCGGCTGTTTCATCACGGTCTAGCAGCTGGTCCCTCAACTGTTCCACCTCAATACGAAGATTATGAGCCTCTTCCCGGGCATCAGCTAGTTGGACCTTCATGGCTCCTGCTTCGGGTGAGACCTCAGTAGCCCCCGCCGCCTGCGCAGTTGCACCGGTCGAGAGTACCTGGCCATCGCGAGAACCATCGCGGTAAACGGTTACACCTTTGCAACCGAGCGAGAACGCCAACTCATAGATCTGGCGAACATCTTCCTCCGTTGCTTCACGCGGAAAGTTTGTCGTCTTAGAAATGGCGGAGTCGGTATGCTCTTGGAAAGCAGCCTGCATCCGCACATGCCATTCCGGCGTGATATCGTGCGCGGTTCGGAAGATCTTTTGAATCTCCTCCGGAACCTCATCAAAGTGGATATGTCCTTCCTGAGCGATGCGCTCCATGAGCTCGTCAGAATACCACCCACCTTCCTCAGCCATCCGAACAAAGTCTTCGTTCACATCCGGCATGAGTGAGCCAGCTTGGTTACGCATAAAGGCTACGGCAAATAGGGGTTCGATCCCGCCCGAGCAGCCAGCAAAAATTGAGATTGTACCCGTAGGAGCAACGGTCGTCAGATTGCAGTTACGAAGTGCCCGTTCGGGGCGAATCCGGGTATCATCTTTACCGATAGCAGCCTTACCGTCTGGTCCCCAAATCGACTCTTCCCAGGCGGGGAACACACCCCGCACCTCAGCGAGTTTTTCTGACGCACTCCTCGACTCCTCATTGATGAATTCCATCACACGACGGCCGAGCTCGACACCATCCGCAGAGTCATAGGGCACACCTAGGCGAACAAGCATGTCAGCCCAGCCCATGACTCCAAGTCCGATGCGGCGAATGTTCTGTGCTAGGTCGTGGATATCTTGGAGTGGGTACACATTCGCATCAATCACATTATCGAGGAAATGCGTCGACAGGTGTATAACGTTGCGCAGCGCGTCCCAATCCACCCCCTCATCCGCTCCTGTTCCTGGACGAGCATCTTCCTTAACAAACTTCCCTAGGTTGATGCTCCCTAAGTTGCAAACATCATAGGGGAGGAGAGGCTGCTCTCCGCACGGGTTGGTCGCCTCGTAGCTTCCAAGCTTAGGTACCGGATTATATTCATTAGCGCGATCAATGAAGAACGTGCCGGGCTCACCAGTTAGCCAAGCCCCATGGATAATCGTGTCGAAGATCTCCCGTGCGTTCTCCTGCCCAACGATCTCACCATTGCGAGGGTTTACGAGATCGTATGACTCACCTTTAGAAACGGCGTCCATAAATACATCGGTAATCGCTACCGAAATATTGAAGTTTGTGATCTGTGTGGTGTCGTTCTTACAGGCGATAAAACTCCGGATGTCAGGGTGATCAACTCGCAGAATACCCATATTGGCCCCTCGGCGAGTTCCGCCCTGCTTCACGACATCGGTACTAGCATCGTACAACTTCATGAAAGACACCGGACCAGACGCCACGCCCATCGTGGATCGCACCATCTCGCCCTCTGAGCGAAGACGGGAAAAAGAGAACCCGGTCCCCCCTCCTGACTGGTGCACTAACGCCATAGACCTCAGGGTGTCGTAGATCCCACTTTGAGTGTTCGAAAGCGCATCGTCGACCGGCAAAACGAAGCACGCGGACAGCTGACCAAGTGGTCGCCCTGCATTCATCAGAGTGGGCGAGTTCGGCTCGAACTTCCCATTAATCATCAGGTCGTAGAACTGGCGAGCGATCTCGTCCACCACCTTCTCTGACGCTCCGTAATCTTCATCCACAGCGGCTATCGTGCGCGCAACACGCCAGAACATGACTTCCGGCTCCTCATTCGGCTCACCTGATGCGTCCTTCTTCAGATAACGCTTTCCGAGAACAATGCGGGCGTTTTCAGTCAGCTCCGCAGAAGGCAGGTCTTCGGGAAGGATATCATCGAAGATCACAGACTCTTTGCGTGGGCGCGGCTGGTGAACAAGCGTCATGATCGCTTCGGTGCTCCGTTGTGGAAAAACGCGGGTTATGAAGTTGAAAAACGGCGGGAATCCCTCTCCCGCCGACATTTTTGTGTGGAAAACTGATCCAAGCCCTACCGGATCTAGGTTATGGCCATACTACGAGCCCTATATCTTGTGGTCAAGACTCCTCTACCAATTACCAGTCATTTTGCCTCAATTAGTCCCAGTAATGGCCATTTCTTTGGTCTTTATTCGGCGTCGAGCTTTCATTCGTCTCCCAGAATACCTCTAAAATGGAAGCCCTACCCGAACATAACCGACTGCGTCACCGCCATCCACGAGCGGCAATGCAATTCCTACACGAAGCCTTACCCGCGCCCGATAAAGCCCGAGCATTTCTGTTGTTATTTCCGCTCCTAACGATGCCAGAGGGTCTCTCAAAGTGTTCTGAAAACCTGACGCACTCAGATCTGGGCCCCAAGCGTTTCCCATATCAAAGAACAGAGAGCCAATCATCCTGTCGGCATGAAGTGGCCAGGCCCGAAACCCGCGATTGATAAACCACAAGGGAAACCGGTACTCAGCGGTCGCACTCCATGCTAGCCTTCCAAACCGGCTACCGGGCGGATACCCACGCACTGGGAAGAGCAAAAAGCCACCCCCAAATAACTCCAGCCCCGTGAGTTGCTCTAGTTGCCCTGAAGCACCGCCTAAGCGGTACTGAAAGGGACCAGCACCAGGTCCACTTGCTATCCCACCGCTAGCCTGCAGAGCTAGTACATGCGCGGCGTACCCTCCACCCCATAGCGGTATCGCACCTCGAACACGACCTACTACTTCGCCCAGCGAGCGATCCATTCCCTCTACAGCCTTTAGGCTGTCGGGAAGCTGCATCTCGTTTTTGACCCTACCCTGAAGGAAGAGGTTTACCCCACGTGTAGTACCCATCTGGAGGGCATGGGTGCGGGATGAATTGAAATTGAGAGTGACCCGCGCATTGGTAAGCCGACCCGTCGGCTTTGTCAGCGAATAATTAGTGCTCTCCCTAAGCGCCGTAGTCCAGAGGTCACGGTGCTCCCACACCAAACCTCCACCCAGAGTTAGGGCCAGATTATAGCGCCACTTCGACACCGGGAAGGTTATCGAACCACTGACATCTCGCGTACGCTCAAGAACGAGAAGAGTGTCCTGTTCTGGAGGGTCCCCTCCAAGAAGCTGCCCCGCACCCTCATACCGCTGATTAGTGGCAACGGATAGAATCGGGCGTCCCAGTCCATAGAAAGAGTATGAGGCACCCGCCTCGAATTTACCTCCGCTCGTCGTAGCCCTAGCAACCGCCGCCCAAGAGTGCCGCCCAGCTATATCGAACCCAGAAGACCCAACCCCCAAACCAACTCCAAGTAATTGGCGCGACCTGAGATCTCCAGTAGGCGTCGCTAGCGCAGGAGCTTTTACCGGCTCCCTCCAAGCAATCTCCCAGTGCGATGGCATCAAGGTCGCCTCTGGAGAATACTTTTTCACCTCACCATCGACCGAACCTCGCACGGGAAACGCTTCCCTAACATCAAATCGATCTGCAGCGAGGGCGGCCACAGGACCTTCTCCGCTTGCAAACGGAACGCGTGCGACATCCCAGCCTTCCGCATTGTATTCCGCGAAATACACCCAAGCGCCCTGCGGGTCTACAGCTGGATATGCTCCACCGGTGCGAAGGTTCGTAGCGATTAGCGGCTCGGATGCCTCACCAGTAACCGGATCGACCACCGCAGAAAGAATGTTTAAAGTTCCGCTTCGGTCTGATGCCCAGACAATGCCCTTACCATCCGGTGTCCAAGAGGGCGTTGTGTCCAGCGCACGATCGTTTGTAACCCTGTCTATGACCCTGCCAGTGGTAGCATCCAAGATGACTACGTCATGCTCCGCATTAGGCTCCCACCGTGTCACCACAAGCCAACGACCATCCGGAGATGGCCGGGGATAGGCCCAGTGAACATCGATGCTCGGCTCCATAAGAGGTGTAACTTCTCCACTGCCCAAATCGACTCGAACGATCGCATTCGTACCGTCTCCCTCCTGAATCGCCCAAGCAGTCTCCTCCGGCCCTACTGATGGCTGGGTAAGTCGCGCACCATGCGTGACCCTTTTGGGATCACCCTCGGGATCGAAGATCCATAAGTCTGAGTAGACTCGGTATGGACCGTCCAACTCGAACTGACTCAAAAGAATTCTCCCGTCAGGCAACCACGAAAGCGCACCGAGCCCGTTCGTCCGTCCAAGCTTGCGAGAGGAACCTGTCTCCAGATTAAGAACTCGGACCTGCGAGTCCGAACGCCCATCCGACTGCAAATGTGCTAACCAAAGACCATCGGGCGAGACCTGAGGATGGAGACCCCAGCGCGCCCGCTCGGTCAGCCTTTCCGCCTCAGTGATTGCGCCATATTCCAGTAACCGACTGTCCAAGTTGGCGAGGTCCTCTTCCAGTGTGTCCTTCCACACTTCCCACTCGTCAGTTAACGAAACGCCGAATGCATCACGGCCGGCAGCGTCGAGACGATACGGAACCCACTGGCCAGCAATAGCATCGACGAAAATTGCCATCCGCTCTTCTCCATAGCGCTCTAGGAGGAAGTCGAAGAAGAGTGACCCGTATGCATAAGGTCGATTCCCTGAAGGCCAGATAGGAGATCGGCCTGAAGCCTGTCCGATATCTTCAAAACGTCCCTCGAGAATGGCAGTTCGGATCTGCATCTCCTCAAAGGTGCCGTGCACACGACCCGCCTGAGTTAGCCTTGATTCGAACCAAGTCGCTAGACCCTCTACAACCCAACGCGGTGTGGTCAATTCCGGAAAGAACGGCCAGTCCATAGCGACCCTACCAAAAATCGCTCTTGATACCCGACCGACCGGATTGTCGACATGATCAAGATGCACGATATGGGCTAGTTCATGCAGAATTACCAACTCCAACCATTCGTCAGTGTGACCCAGAGAAAGAGCGTCCACAGGTGGACGGGCGTAGACTGTAATCCGATTGCTCGGCGTGACGCGTGCGTATCCGTTAGAGACGTCAGCGTGATCGGTCAGGAGTAGATCAATCATCCCTTCCGGTGGATCTATAAATGCTTCAGACAGCTGATCCCACGCCCACTCGGCCCGATTCCCTGCACGACGGGCCAACGACTCGAGTCTTTCGGGGAAAGTCACTCGGAAATGCTCGGTCTCAATTGAGCGCCAAGCCTCGTCTGGAGCCTGTGCTTGCACAGGGTGAATTTTGAGTGCGCAGAGAGAACATACGATCAGCGCACTTAGAACCGTGCGCTTGATCACTGCTGCTACCACCACCAATCTTCTGCTACCCAATCTCAAACTCACCGGCCATGGCCTCCAAGAAGAACATTTGGTTCCAACTCGGGCACGCAATCGAGCGTGCTCGTCAGGGAATACCCACGAGCCAAACATCTGTGGCGTCCTCGCCACATCGTTTTGCCGAAGCCAACCGGAAAGAACCACGTACTCAGGAGAGTCGCGCGCCGTCGTCCGCTTCGACTTCCGACGAACTCATGATGGCGGGAGTCGCCATGGTCGCAGATAGAGTCCTCCAGAACTGGAAGCAGCGAACCGAGCCAGACTTTAAGCAGCTTCTCCGGGCTGCGGTATCCGGAGCAACGGCGGCCTTGATAGTCGATCTCCTGAAGCCAATCGTCCAGGGAGAGCCGGGCGTCCCAGTTCTTGACCTCGAGACAGCCGATCGCATGATCGCAGGTGCGGGTCAGGGCTTGGTCTACGGTTCTGTCGTGGAGCCTCGCGTCCCTGGGCCACCAATCACCAAAGGATTCCTTTTCGGAGCGGCAGAATATCTGGCCAAGCCGCTCGGGGGAGTAAGTGAGTTCCTTGGACAGCACGCACCCCAAAGTCGACTCCCGATACTGAGTCAAGTTCTTCAGAAGCGCGAGGATCATGAGCGACTGTGGCTAGAGCACGTCGCGTTCGGTGTCGCACTAGCCCTCATTTATCAGTCTAAAGACTCTAAGAGCGGGATCCTCAGCGAAGGGAGGTAGGTCCGTACAGCCGGGTTCGGATTGACGAAACTCTCCGGGCATCGCTGAACTCCATCCACCGATTCTCCACCACTTGAGACAGACTCCCTTAATTCAGGCGGGAGGATCCCGAGAAGCTGAGCTCCACCGTCTCGAGGTTGTCCAAACCCTCCCACAAAACAGAACGCCCCGGGCCTCGCATTTACCGCGGCTCCAACGTAACGCGCGGCCTGGCCATCCCACTGATCAAGTAGTACGTACCTAGCTCCAACCGCATCAGCCAATCGAAGGTGAGCCTCGGGGTCGCCATCGAAGGGGAACGTCCGGCTAGAGTGTCCGCTGAGGAGATAAAAGTGCCGAGGCTTCCTGGTCAGTACCGAGACGGAGTCGGGAAGACCATCCGAACTCCAGTTGGCCGCCTGTACAAAATATCCGACCCTCGCTCCGTAGCACGCCCACGGGCCTCGCTCTTCTGCGACCAGCTCGCAAGCCTCGCTTTCTCGATTTGTGTCCAGCCAATTCTCGGCCGCAGGAAGAACCAACACTAAGAGCACCAGTGCACCCACTAGAGATGTCACCGCAGGGGACAACCAGCGATTGAGTCCGCGGATCGCAACAGCTCCATAAAAGAACACCAGAGGATAAAGCGGAAGCAGGAAACGATCTCCAGCCCATACGACCGGCCAAACTAGGATCAGAACCGAATACATCGGAAAGAAGATTTCAGACGCTCCCACGCGCTCCCGGACCGAGAGACCCCACCCCACCAGAGCAGCAATCGCCAGAGCTAAGCCAATCGGTAAGAGCAGGCTACCCTCACCTGCCCCCACGATGCCGGCTGGGCCATGCTGAAAGATGTAGATGGATGCGTTTTCCACGATGCGTGGCACGAGACCAATCACATCAATCGTTCCTTGTGACGGATCATATGGATTCATCATCCAGAATTCTTCAGAATACTGTGCCACCCCGTCCCCTCTGCCCCTGAGCCACCATGCGAGCATCGGAAGTCCGAGTCCGATTCCACTTATCACCAAAGACCGACGACGACCTCTGATCGCCAACCAAGCAAAGAGCGCGAATACCATCGGCAATCCCGCCGAACGGGTGAAGTAAGCAAGCCCCGTCGCGGCGATGCCGATCACAAGCCAGCACGTATACCTGCGTGCCTTCGAGGCTCTTGCTCTATCGATCTCGGAGCAGACCTCGGCCCCCTCAAAATCAGCAGCTTCCGCCATCACGAATGCGGCGAGAGCCAGCATCGTGAATGCTAGGAACAGGGCATCTGACAGCACCCAATGGCTGTAGTAGATGACCGCTGAGGAGAGCGAAAGGATGAGCGCGATCGCGAATCCCGTCCAAGCGCCCAAACGCCGTCCCGCCCACACATAAGTCGCTAACACCGCTATTACAGTCGGGACGGCTGCTGCCAGCTTGAGCGTACCCCAAGTCCTCGCGCCAAGACCAATCATCATAGCGAGCAGACCAGGAAAGACTGGTGGATACTTGGTATGCTTCATTCGCTGTGGATCGAACACGTCCAAGTACGCCCACTCTGTGAGGAGCCCATGCGCCAAAGACACGTAACCCGCGTTGTCTCCCCCTGAATGTGGAATCGAGGTGAATGCGAAGGCGACGACAATTACGCTGACTACTAACAACAGCCCCCCCAGGCCCAGCCAGGTTTTCCAGGTCTTCACATTCACTACCTCGGCCCTTCCACGACCCGAGCGATAAAACCACCAGCTTCTTCTAGGCGTCGTCGAGCTTCCTCAGCATCTACATTGAGTCGCTTCATGACTAACGCCGTCTTTACGTGACCGTCTGACTCTGCCAGCAATGAAGCAGCCTCTTCTCCATCAATCTCCAGCATGCTCTGAAGAATACGCTCCGCTCGACCCTGCAGCTTTTCGCACGTCACCTGAAGATCGACCATCAGATTGCCGTGAACCTTGCCAAGCCTGACCATCGCACCTGTCGTGATCGTGTTGAGAACAAGCTTCGTTGCAGTGCCAGCCTTCATCCTTGTTGATCCCGTGATTACTTCGGCCCCAACGAGCGGAGCGATTACGACATCTAGTCTTTCAACGAGTTCCGGCGGAGGCGGGGTGCACATAAGAAATCCCACTGAGGCACCGAGTGCTCTGGCTTGGTCCACCGCCCCATGGACATAGGGTGTAGTACCCGAGGTCGCGATTCCCAGCACGAAGTCTCTCTCCCCCACACCTAGCTCGTCGATCGCCTTCGCACCGTCCTCGGGATGATCCTCTGCTCCTTCTTGAGCGCGCACTAGCGCCTCGTAACCACCCGCAATCACGCCTCGTACCATAGACGGGTCAGTCCCATATGTCGGGGGCATTTCTGAGGCATCCAGCACCCCCAAACGACCCGAAGTTCCCGCGCCTACATATATTAGCCGCCCCCCGTGCCTGAACGCGTGCTCGGCCAGCTCAAGCGCGCGCGCTATCGACTCTCTCTCCTGTCCAACAGCAGCCGCAATCATTCGATCCTGATCGTTAATCAGATCTACTATGCCGAGCGCATCAAGTTCGTCGATGTGCTGCGAGGCGAGATTGGGTTGTTCCGTTAGTCGAGGGTCACGCATAAGTGCTTGTGAGGTTGTTTGACCACCCTGATCTTGAGTTGCATCCGAAGCTACGCCACGGCGCCATCACGCGGCAACGAGAGAGTCACTAGAAAAAGTTCACCTATGATTAACTACAGCAAACCAAAACCGCTCCGCCAATCTCTGCACCCAACCTTAATGGTGCTCCTGGTCACCGCATGCACTTCGCCCGAAACGAGCGCACCGGTAGGCTTTCCGGCTCAGTGGGGATACTCCGCCAACGAAATGGCAGTAAAAGCTGAGAACGGCATGGTGGTTTCGACCGACGAGTACGCAACTAACGTCGGAGTTCAGATACTTCAGGAGGGTGGAAATGCGATTGACGCCGCCATAGCAGTCCAATTCGCACTCGCAGTTGTAAACCCGGAAGCCGGCAATATCGGTGGTGGTGGATTCATGGTTGTCCGGACTGCAGAAGGTGAGACCGCCGCTTTGGATTACAGGGAAAAAGCTCCGTTTGCAGCAACTAGGGACATGTATCTAGACGCCGAAGGCAACCTTACCGATAAATCAGTAGTCGGTCATCTCTCAGCAGGCGTCCCGGGAACCGTGTCCGGAATGTCGGCCGCCCATCAGAGATTCGGCACACTTCCATGGGCAGATTTAGTGCGGCCAGCAGTCGAGTTGGCAGAGGGTTTCGAGGTTAAAGAGCGTTTCCTTGGATCTCTCAGCAAAACTATGGTAGAGGCACTCTCCGCCTATCCCACTTCCGCAAGACAGTTCCTCCCGCGCGACGGCTCTCCTCCGGTCGTTGGTGACACGCTACGTCAAGCAGACCTCGCCTCAACCCTCAACCGCATCAAAGATGAGGGGGAGGATGGCTTCTATACAGGCCACACAGCAGACCTCATCGTCGCAGAAATGGAGCGCGGCGGCGGTATCATAACACATAAAGACCTACAGTCTTATGAAGCAGTCTGGCGAGAACCGATCAGTTTCAACTATCGCAAGCACACTGTTATCTCAATGCCTCCTTCCTCCTCAGGCGGAGCCACGATGGCCGAAATCGCTAACATCTTGGAGGGATACGATTTTTCTGAAATGAATTGGCACAGCGCTGAGCAGATCCACCTTTTCGCCGAGGCAGCAAGAAGGGCATACGCCGACCGGAACCATTACCTAGCTGATCCCGACTTCGTAGAAATGCCACTCAAGCGGATGACATCGTCAAGCTACGCATCCGAGCGGGCTGCAACGATCTCAACCAGCATGGCAACGCCATCAACATCCGTAGGACCAGGCATGGAAGGTGACCCCGGTGAGAGCGAAGAGACTACGCATTTCTCAATCGTTGACGCCGCAGGGAACGCTGTGTCCGTTACGACGACTATCAACTCATGGTACGGGAGTAAGGTCACCGTAACAGGGGCTGGTTTTGTTCTTAACAACGAAATGGACGACTTCGCCGCGAAACCGGGGACACCTAACCAGTTCGGGCTTGTGCAGGGAGAGAACAACGCCATCGGACCTGGAAAACGGATGCTATCTGCTATGTCACCTTCGATTGTTCTCGGCCAGGACGATGAATTGCTCATGGTCACAGGGACCCCCGGTGGGTCGACCATCATCACAACTGTCTTCCAGACGATCTCGAACGTGGTCGACTACGGCATGAATGTCGTCCAAGCTGTTAACGCACCTCGAGTGCACCACCAGCACCTGCCTGACCAGATATACTATGAAGCTGGTGGACTTCCGCAGTCTGTAGTGGCGGCACTTCAGGACCTAGGGCATACGATGGTGGAGCGAAACGACGTCTCTGGTGATGTACAGGCGATCCTGATCGAAGATGGGATAATGACAGCGTGGTCTGACCCAAGGCGAGGCGGAATTGCCAAGGGATACTGAACCACTTGGGGGGCGCCATAGGTACACCAACACAGCACGGATTGACTCCGTCGGACATCAACTTGAACTCATTAGTGCCTGGATGAGATCTCGTTCAGAACTGGCGACTGAAGTCCATCAGACCCGTTCTAGAATCCATGCCGGTGTGTATTGGCTCAACCATGATGCAAGCAGCGTGAACTGCCCGGTAAGAAGCAGAATACCCAGAAGGATCAAGAGAACACCTGAAGCCTTCTCGACTACAGGAATCCATGCACGAAACTTCTGAAAGGTTTGCAGAAACCAATCAAGTGCGATTGACGCCAACAGGAACGGAATCGCAAGACCAAGCGAGTAGACCGTAAGCAATCCCACCCCCGCCCACATCGTGTCCTGTGCCATACCGTAGGTAAGAATCGCTCCGAGTGCTGGACCTATACACGGAGTCCACCCCGCCCCAAAAGCAACGCCCACACCCAGCGTGCCTAGATAGCCAGCGGGCTTATCATTGAGATGAAGCCGTTTCTCGCGTAAAAGTGGGGTCATCCTAAACACGCCGGCGAGGTGCATCCCCAATAGAATTATGATCACACCGCCAATTCGAGTGATCCAAACCTCATAGGCGCGGAAAAACTGTCCTAAGAAGGAGGCGGATGCCCCCAACAGGATGAAGATCGAACTGAAACCAACAACAAAGAGCAGTGAATGCGTAAAAGTGGTCCTTCGGTCCACCCCCTCCTGAAGGTCCTCCAGACTCATCCCTGTCACGAAGGTCAGGTAACTGGGAACTAAAGGGAGAACACATGGAGACAGAAATGAGAAGATCCCTGCCGTAAAGGCTATGAAAACCCCGACTTCTACTTCGTTCACAATTCGCTCATTCCTGGTTCGATTCTGACTCCGGACCCTAGTACCCTTTGCAAAGGGACTTCTGCCAATCGGGAAATCAACCGAGGTGTCCCTGAAATCGGTATGATATCAACTTGTAAACCAGTTTCCCAACGAGGAAGTCTGGTGCTGCAAGACCCGGCGTTGGCGCAAGTTCTACTATGTCCGCAGCTATGACTTTGCGCTCCCGAAAGACGCGCCTCAGAAACCGTAATGTCCGATACCAGTCGCCTCCACCGGGTTCAGGCGTTCCCGTTGATGGCACCAGCGACGGATCGAAGTAATCGACATCGAACGTCAGGTAGACGTGTGACCCCAACGCCTTCAAGGCCCGATCCATCCACGCATCGTCTTCCCACATCTCGTCGGCCCAGATCAAGGTTGAGGCGTTTGCTGACCTGGACACCTCAACCTCTTCCTGACTCACCCCTCTTACCCCAACTGAGACCACATCCGCGCTTTCAAGCACACGGGCCATGGCTGAAGCGTGGGAATTTGGAGTCCCTTCAAACTCTTCTCGCAAATCCGCATGGGCATCCATCTGAAGTACTGAAAGCCTATCGCCAGAATCAGCTTCGAGACGCTCCGCCTGAGCTAGAATCGCTGGTGATGAAACAGAATGCTCGCCTCCGAGCATCACTATAAATCGATCCCCTGCGGCCTCTACTACCCGAACGTATGAGTCATACAATTCCTCCATCGCAGGCGCAGGACCGGCCCGAGTCAATTCCAGCGCTGGAAGAGTGTGGATGTGAAAGTGGTTACCGGGCTCACACCCAAACTCCTGATCGTACAACTCGACATAACGAGACGCCTCAAGAATCGCTCGGGGACCCCATCGAGCCCCTCCCCCAAACGATGTCGTCGATTCGTACGGAACCGGTAAGATGAGCGCATCCGCTCGCGCGAACGAGTCCATCGTCTGATCAAGCCCCAAGAAAGTATGGGGTAGCTCCCACGGAAGATCCCCCAGGAGAGCAGGAACGCCCTCGGGCGCATCGCGCTCCACCAGACCGCGTTTCGACGCGTCTGGATCGCGCCGGTTGGGCATTAGATAATCTCGATCGGGCAGATGAGACCTTCGGTGGTAAGCTGCACTCCAGCCTCCTGACATGACCTGCAAAGCCCATATATCTCAAGTCGGTGACGCACTGGCATAAATCCGTGCTCTCCTCGGACACGATTCTCGATTCTGTAAAGCTCATCGCTTTCGAACTCGGTAACCGTCGCGCACTCAACGCAAATCAGGTGCTCGTGCACGGGTTGGTTGGAAAGCCGATGTTCGTAGCGCTTGAAGCCTTCCCCGAAATCGTGTTCCTCCACCAATCGACTCCGCACGAGAAGGTCGAGGGTTCGATAGATCGTGGCCTTTCCTATGCGCTCCCCTGACAGCCGCAAGGCATGCTCGATGTCATCCACCGAGAGGTGCTCCTCAGACGTGAATACCACCTTGGCTACAGCTTCGCGCTGAGAAGTCACCGGAAGACCCTGATCACGCAGGTACCTGCCGAAAAGCCGAATGAAGGGAGGGGAGCCTTCTTCGATGGGGCTAGCGGCTTTAGGGGTCTCCGTCATAGTTCTGTCGCCGAGATAAAGACATGATCGTACTCTGACAGTAGCTCCTCGAACTTAGACGCGGAGCCACTGATTTCTACTACCCTAGGCTCAGCGGCGCCCTCACCAGAGCGTCGCACAACCCCCTGCATCACTGGCGGGAAAATGTCAGCCGGAGCGGCACCTTCCATCGTGAAAGTTGGCTCAACAGAAACACCGCTGCCAGTGTGTTCCGCAGTATAGGCCACCGTTATCATCACACGCCGTTCTTGACCGTCCTGAAAAGTACTGACTGCGACGAGTCCCTGCTCGCGCCTTCCGCTACGCACTGGCTGAAA
Organism: Gemmatimonadales bacterium UBA2960; assembly: GCA_002348465.1. Taxonomy (GTDB): domain Bacteria; phylum Gemmatimonadota; class Gemmatimonadetes; order Longimicrobiales; family Gaopeijiaceae; genus UBA2589. The sequence continues at coordinate 23,920 of DEBI01000094.1, forward strand.
GATCCAGAGCTTATCAATCGTTTCTATGTGCAGGCGGTCCCGCAATCGCATCAGTATTCGGGGGAGTGCTTCGGGGACACCCGGATCATCCTTCCTTAGTCCTTGAGGCCTATTCACTTGGCCCGCCGAAGCTTTTGCACAACCTCACGTGCCGCATCAAGGACCCTCGGAACAGCCTCCTCAATTGGCCCCTTCACCACTGCACCTGAGGCCTTAACATGCCCGCCGCCCTTGAAGGCTCGAGCCAAAGCGTTCACGTCCACCTTCCCATTGGATCGAAAAGAGATCTTCACGTCGTCGGAGGCAGTCATCCTAAAGAGAAGTCCTACCTCTGTACCTTCGATCGACCGAGGAATATCAACGAATCCCTCTAGATCCTCCGCGCTAGCACCTACTTCTTCGTACCGCTCACGCGGGACAATCATCCATGAGACTCCATACTCCTCATCTTGTTCAAGAGTAGCCAGCGCGAATTGTAGCAACCGATAACGACGAACCCGCGACGAACCAAAGACGCGTTCGTGCATCACCTCCGGATCAACCCCTCTTTCCACAACCTCTGAAATCACCCGGTGACAACCCGCAGTGGCATTATCAAACCGGAACCCGCCGGTATCTGTGAGAATGGCTATATAGATGCCCTCGTCCATGTGGCTCGTCCAAGGCCCCTTCGACTCATGGATGATATCGTGCACGAGTTCACCCGTCGCTGATGCAGTTACATCACGGAGCGAAATTCCCCCTATGGCACGGTCCCCGATCGGGTGATGATCGATGACAACAGCCGGGAGGTGCCGGATCATCTCTTGGACCCTCCCAATCCTAGGCACTTCGCCAGTGTCGAGTACGACTGCGAGATCAGCGGAGTCGCAAAGTTCACGAGCTCGAGATGATCCAGCGGGGACCACCCAGTCTTGTTGCTCAACAAGGAACCGAAACGAATCCGGAAAAGACGTCGGGTTGATTATCCAGGCTTCTGTGCCGTTGGCGCGGAGCCATGCTGCAAGAGCAGCCTCGGAACCCGCACCATCCCCATCCGCATTGAGATGGGTCGTCAGCACCGCCTTGCGTGATGCAAGAAGCGCGTTGCGAACCTGATTGACCGCCGTCGCCCGATGCGATGGCGTCCGGTAGCTCAAGGAGTTTTCCTAACCCTAAAGTGAAGTGCAACCGCTCTCAAGCGGCTCTCAGTGAAAGGTACCGTCTCAGCAGGCTAAACCGCCACCTGAAGCACCCGAGATTTTTTTTCGAGCCTTCGCCCAAGTAGAGCCCAGGTGAACCAGCCGTGAGGCTTCACGGCCACCAGTGTTAGCGACCTCAAGCGCAGCCAGCAACGCAGTGGGTTCGTTCGAGTGAAAAGGTAAATCAACCCAAGCGTTTCCTAGCTCCCCGATAGTGTGAGCATCAGACCCTGCCCCCATCAGCTTACCATGTCGAAGTGCCAGCTTCTCCGCCTTTACGTTCATCGACGCATTATGGAGCCGTGCATTAAATACCTCGATGACATCGCAAAGTTGTCCTAGTCGCTCCGCATACTTGCCACCGCCGCCCTTCCCTGCAGCGTAGGGATGTGGGAGGTATGCGATACCTCCCTGTGACCGGATCATCCCAATCGTCTCTTCTGCAGGGGTTCCCTCAGGGATCTCTTCAGAGAGGTACAGGCCAATTACGTCTATTTTCTCTGCGGTCTTAACCTCTTCACCGGGAATCACTAGATCCGGATAACACTCTGCCATACGTAAGCCGACATGTACCCTATTGTGATCCGTGATCGCTATACGCTGAAAACCGCGCTCCATCGCTACCTCAAGGACACGCTCGGGATCAGACAAAGAATCCCACGATCCCAGCGTGTGTATATGCATATCAATCTTCATTCTTCGACCTACAAAACGACTCCGGACTTCTTCTAGTACACTCCCGGCCTTCTGATGAAGCTGCTCAAGTGTCCCATCGTTGCGGATCAAAACATCGGCCAGTTGACGCTTCTCATTTGCATCCATCTGAACAGTCATGACCCTGCGAGCCTCTTCCTCAGAGAGGCCACGAAATTCGATCATGCGGGAAAGACGAGTGTCGTAAGGTGCATCTACTACAACTACACAGTCGAAGTCCTCGGCTCGTCCAGCCTCAAAAAGCAATGGGATCTCGGAGACGATGAGATCAGCACCTTCAGCCTTTTGAGCTTGAACCCAAGCCTCACTAAGGCGCCGCACGATGGGGTGAATGATGCTCTCAAGACACCTCCGAGCATCGTCGTCTCGGAAAACTATGCTCCGCACCCGAGCCCGATCGAGTGAGCCGTCCGCCTTAAGAACATCTGAGCCTAACGCATTCACCACAGCTTCGAGTCCGGCCGAGCCGGGTTCCACCGCAATTCGAGCGAATTCATCTGCACTAGCAACTGGGACGCCAGCTCTTTGCCAGGCACGCGAAACCTCCGACTTCCCGGACGCTACGCTCCCAGTCAAACCGACAGAAATCATCGGCCACCCAAGAGACTGCCAGCTGCGGATACCAGAAGCGGAATCACATGTCCCTCTTCATTAGGCGCCTCATGCGAGCAGTCCAGACCAAGTAGCTTTCCATCTCGTCGATAGGCGGAGTTGCATCAGGGTCTCCGTATGCAGTGTCGAGCCTCCAGCGCATATAGGATGAGGGTGGCAGAGGCAGAAAAGGAGGGTGCCGGTACCAGTATCGTGATCGGAAAGCCCAAGATGCCCGGATCAGGTAAGGAATCATCCTTGGGCGTCGGATCACCATGAAGGCGATTCTTGAGTACAGCATCAGCTCCTTCGGATCGAACGTCTTTTCCAGGAGTATCGTTCACGTCGGTGTATAATATGAAAGATACTCTCAGACCCCCGTATAACCCACGACTTTCTTCTGTCCACAGAGTCTTCGACTTCTCTGACCGATCATGCCCAATAGACTCGCAGCCGAAACCAGCCCGTACCTTTTGCAGCACGCGGGCAATCCCGTGGATTGGTATCCATGGGGACACGAAGCACTAGAACGCGCAAAGGACGAAGATCGTCCGATCCTATTATCCGTGGGGTATTCCTCGTGCCATTGGTGCCACGTAATGGAACGCGAGTCGTTCGAAAACCCATCGATCGCACGTCTGATGAACGACCTGTTCGTGAACATCAAGGTGGACCGCGAGGAACGGCCCGACATAGACCAGATCTACATGAAAGCGGTGCAGGCAATGTCCGGTCGTGGCGGCTGGCCAATGACGGTTTTTCTGACGCCCGATTGCATCCCTTTTTTCGGGGGGACCTATTATCCACCAGAGCCCAGACCCGGGATCCCGTCGTTCCCAGACCTGCTCAACGCAATTCATGAAGCTTGGCAAAACCGTCGAGACGAAGTTCAAGAAGGAAGCGCTCGACTCTTGGCAGCACTGGAGAAAGCGAGCACACCTAGTAAAAGCGGACTTACCGCCTCAATAAAGCTTGTGGACTCGGCAGTCTCAACTCTCAGCCGGCGCTACGATTCCGAATACGGAGGCTTCGGAGCAGCACCCAAATTCCCACAGCCGGTCACGCTAGAACTTCTGCTAAGGCATCACGCGAGAACCGGTGACCAAGCATCTCTGATAATGGCAGTTAAAACACTAAAGAGCATGGCAGCGGGGGGTATGCGGGATCATTTAGCCGGCGGCTTTCATCGATATTCGGTCGACGCCCGGTGGCTAGTACCACACTTCGAGAAGATGCTCTACGACAACGCTTTACTAGCACGAGTCTACCTAAACGCATGGAAGCTGACTGGCTCAGACGACCTTGCCGACATCGTCATTGAGGTGCTCGATGATCTCATAGAAGACTTCACCGACATCGGTGGTGGATTCTACTCCGCTCGAGATGCTGACTCAGAAGGGGTCGAGGGGCGCTTCTATGTGTGGTCACCGGACGAAGTGAGCGACGCACTCGGTGACGAAGCTGAGCTATTTTGCCGCATTTATGACATAACGCACGAGGGAAACTTCGAAGGTGAAAGTATCCTCCACCTTCCATATCCAATCGAGGCCGTTGCAAAGGCCGAAGGGATACCCGTTTCGGAGTTAGAAGTAATTTTGGCGCGAGGCCGTGCGGTCCTACTAGAACTTCGTAACGAGAGAGTGGAGCCGTTTCGTGACGAGAAAATCATTGTTTCCTGGAACGCCTTCGCGATAAGAGCATTTGCTGATGCCGGTGCCGCCCTTGAGAGGAGTGATTACGTAGAGCGGGCTATGCAAGCGGCCGAGTTCATATGGAGTGAAATGCGCGAGAAAGAAAGACTTTTACACAGCTCAATAGAGGGGAAGGCCTCGGGATTAGCCTACCTAGATGATCTAGCCGGACTGGGAAACGCACTGCTCAGTCTTCACGCAGCTACCCTAGACTCAAAGTGGCTAGACCGAGCCTATTCTCTGGCAGACGAGGTTCTGGAGTTCTTCTTTGACGAGGAGTCCGGTACTGTTTTCGATAGCGCGCACGACATGGAGGATCTGGTAATACGTCCTCGTGACGCCACCGATGGAGCTACCCCTTCTGGGCCCTCACTAGCAGCTGAATTGTTCGCCCGGGCAGGGGCACTAAAAAATGATATTCGCTACCGCCAAGCAGCCCGAAGTATTGTCGACCATGAAGTCGAGTCCATGGAAGAGTTTGGGACTGCATTCGGTCGCATGCTTTCGGTGGTCGACCGACTCGAAGCTAATCCGGTAGAGGTAGCCCTCTTCGTCCCAGCCGACTCGGACCCCATACCCCTCCTCACTGCCGTCCACGAGGAGTTCCTACCTGGTGGCGTGATAGCCGGAATAATATCCGATGAAGACGAACTCGATCTAAAGCAGACAATAAGCAGCCCGCAAGAAGGCACACCACTATTCCGCGGACGTGGCCCCGTGAATGGTCAGCCGACAGCATACGTGTGTGAGCACTACGTCTGCGACCTGGCTCAAAATGATCCAGCTGCGCTGCGCGATCGTCTGGCTCGCACCCGGACCTGAAATGCCTGCTGTACTTTGGTTTTCTGACATCAAAAGAAGCTGGTTTCACTAGCGATGATGGAAACAAGCCACCATGTACACTTCCCACACCTCTTCGTGGAGCGATCGGATTCGGTATCTTAGAGGTCTATCCGCACGATTTTCTACCACAGTTATAGATGGCGACACAGGAAGAAGAGACTCTTAAGGCCACTGAGTTAGCCGGCCTTACATTTGAGCAGCTTCTCGATTTCTATCGGACGATGGTCACAAGCCGTCGGATTGATGACCGAGAAATCAGTCTAAAGCGTCAAAACAAGATCTTCTTCCAGATCTCAAGTGCGGGGCACGAAGCCGTTGGAGTCGCCATAGCCGAGAACTGTGACGGCGCACAAGACTGGTTCTATCCCTACTACCGCGATCGGGCACTGATGCTCGGGCTAGGCCAGACACCGCTGGATCACCTTCTTCAAGCGGTCGGCGCCGAAGGGGACCCTGCCTCAGGTGGCCGACAGATGCCTGCACACTTTGGGGATGTGCGATTCAACGTGCCGACTTCATCCTCTCCGACCGGAACACAGTTTCTGCAAGCGGTAGGCTCTGCTGAGGTAGTCACCAAGTTCCCGGTAGTAGAAGGCCTGCGAGAGCGCATTGAACAATTCTCTGAAGACGAGGTCGTCATTGTTTGCTCGGGTGACGGTGCAACTTCGGAAGGAGAGTTCTGGGAGTCGCTGAACACGGCATGCAACCTCAAGCTTCCTATCGTATACGTCATTCAAGACAACGGTTATGCCATCAGCGTACCGGTCGAAGTTCAAACCGCTGGCGGTAGTATTTCTCGGCTCGTGTCAGGGTTTCCTAACCTGAACATTATCGAATGCGATGGGACGGACGTAGTAGACACATACAAAGCGGCGGCAACTGCTATCCGTCACGCTCGAGAGCGAAATGGTCCGGCCATGCTACATGCTCATACTACACGTCCCTATTCACACTCGATGTCTGACGATGAGCGGGCTTACAGGACCCCGGAAGAACGAGAGCACCAGGAATTACAGGACCCTCTTCGACGCACCCGCGATCTGCTGATCACGATCGGTGCTGCAACGGAAAACCAACTCGAAGAGATGGAGGCAGAGATCGAGGCTGCCGTGGCCGAGGCCGCAGACATCGCCCTCGCGTCACCACAGCCGGATCCATCGACGGCGATGACGCACCTCTTCTCGGAAGACACGGATCCAACATCGGACGATTTCGATACGGAAGGAACTCCACTGTACGAGTCCGACAAACTCCTCACCGTGGTCGACTTATTGAATTCGTGCATGAAAGAGGAGATGGAACGAGACCCACGCATCGTCGTCTTCGGTGAAGATGTCGCCGACGCTTCGCGTGAGGACATTCTCGATGAGGTAAAGGGGAAAGGTGGCGTTTTCAAAGTCACACACGGTCTTCAGGCTAAGTTCGGTTCGCATAGGGTGTACAACTCACCCCTAGCTGAAGCGAACATTGTGGGTCGTGCTATAGGAATGGCGGTTCGCGGAATGCGGCCAGTGGTAGAGGTGCAATTCTTCGACTATATCTGGCCCGCGATGATGCAGATCCGGGACGAGCTCGCGACCATGCGCTACCGATCTAACGGTCTATTCTCGGCTCCCGTAGTGATCCGTGTAACCTACGGCGGATACCTCAAGGGTGGCGGCATTTATCACTCCCAAACAGGTGAGTCAATTTTCGCACACTGTCCAGGCTTACACGTGTGCTTACCTGCTACTGCAGAAGACGCGGCAGGCCTCCTGCGCACCGCAATCCGATGCGAGGATCCCGTGCTATTTCTAGAACACAAGCACCTCTACAGGCAGGTATACAACAAGGGGCGCGACCCAGGCCCTGAATACATGGTTCCTTTTGGAAAGGCCAAGATCGTCCGCGAGGGAACGGACGTAACGGTCGTAACATGCGGAGCTCTAGTAAAGCGGAGTTTGGATGCGGCTAAAATCGCTTCAGACGAGCACGGCATTGAGGCAGAAATCATCGACCTCCGAACGGTACAACCCATCGACATGGAAAGAATTGCCGACTCAGTCAAAAAGACGAATAAGGTTGTCATCGCTCACGAAGATTCTATGTCGTGGGGAATCGGCTCGGAAATTTCAGCGCGGATCGCAGACGAGCTATTTGAGTACCTGGATGGACCAATAAAGCGTGTGGCATCCATGGATACCTGGGTGGCATACGCACCCCAAGTAGAGAGCGTCATCCTGCCACAGACTCCTAACGTCGTGGATGCCATCGTCGAGTTGGCAGCGTACTGACCGCAAACGAGCCACAGATGGTTCAGAGAGTGAGCGGCCTCTGTCGAATTTCTCGGTCAAGACTCTCTTGGCTAGGGCCAAGCAGCCTTCGGCTATAACAGAGAACCGGAACGGCGAACGTAACGGCTCCTAGACGATCAGAACCGAAGCCCCAGAGTCAGAGGCGTCATTGATATGGCGGAGCCATCCTGATCAATACGGACATACCGAACCTCGGCAAAGAAGCCTAAGCCTAGCTGGCCGGTCACCACACCGAAGCCCCCGTGGTATCCAGTGTCGGATCGCTGAATTCCTTCTCCGGCGGCAAGGCCGCCATTAAATCGATACGAGCCCAACCCAGCCAGCAAGTATGGCTCCAAGCCTACCCCCGGCAAAGTGAAAACCACTGACACAGCTCCCGAGAGGAACTCTGTATCCCGATAATCGTTATCGCGCGAATCGAGCCTGTGCAGCTGTCCGTCACCTCTGAGACTCACCGGCAGTGTAGGGATACCGATCTGGACCCCCGCATCAATGTGCCAGCCCGGATCTGCAGAATCTCGGAGGTCCCCCTGAGGGCTTGTGAACCCTCCCCCAAACATTACTCGCGGCTGAGCCCAGGCCACGGACGGCGCTGCAATGAGGAACATGATAACAAGTAGAGGACGTCTCATGATGATCCGTGAACTAAGGGGTGCAGGGATAATCTTTTAATGAATACAAGCGGCGAACGATTCGGGTCCAGTCATGAGGCCATGTCACTAACGGAGACTCCAAGTCACACCACCCGCATAGACAAGTCGACCTCGTCAGACCATGCCTTAAGCCCACCTCGGAGGCTAAGAACATTTCTTCGTCCTCCCTCGATTAGCATACGGGCACCTGTTCTCGACCGCTGCCCCGATCGGCAGTACACGATGATAGTTCGATCGGAGGGGACTTCACTCATCCGGTCTGTGAGTTCCGCGAGCGAAATGAGGCGGGCGCCCTGGTCTCCCAAGTTGCTTACGGCCCATTCCCACGGTTCTCGAACATCAAGAAGGAATGGAGGCACTTCCTCTCCAAGAAGGCGCGAGACCTCTCTCGGGACTATCTCTTCGACCGTCTCCACATCGGTTTCTGATGCCTCAGCAACTTCTTCTTCTGACTCTGACTTCACTCCGCAGAAGACCTCGTAATCGATCAGGTTCAACTGAGTCGGCTCGTCACCACAAACCGGACACGTGGGATTCCTTCTCAAGGCAACTTCACGCCAGGACATTTCGAGAGCATCGAAAATCATGAGTCGCCCCACCAGACTCTTTCCAACTCCGAGGATTAGCTTAATTGCCTCCATCGCCTGCATGGTGCCGATAATCCCTGGGAGTGCTCCAAGAACACCGCCCTCGGCACAGTTGGGCACCAAGCCTGGCGGTGGGGGCTCCCGAAAAAGGCAGCGGTAGCAAGGGCCGCTTTTGTTGGCGAAAACCGAGACCTGTCCCTCCCAACGGAAAACAGAACCATACACGTTTGGGATGCCGAGAAGGACACACGCATCATTTACAAGGTAACGAGTCGGAAAATTGTCCGTGCCATCAACGACTACATGATATCCGCCGAAAATCTCGAGTGCGTTTGACGACGAGAGGCGTTTGTAATGAGGCTCAATCTTGACGTTCGGGTTTACATCGAAAAGCCTTTCAATAGCTGAATCCAGCTTGCTCCTTCCCACATCACTAGTCCCGTGAAGCAGTTGCCGCTGGAGGTTGCTCTCGTCAACCACATCGTCGTCTACCATGCCAATCGTACCAACGCCCGCTGCGGCCAAATACATAGCGAGTGGTGAGCCAAGACCACCTGCTCCTACGCAAAGCACGCGACCGCTTTTGAGTCTCTGCTGCCCCTCAAGTCCTATGTCAGGAAGCGCTATGTGACGGGCATACCGATATAACTCGTCCCGGTCGAGTTGCTGTCGTTTCATGATATATCGACTGCTGAGGCAACACGTTGACCGCCAACCGCAACTTCCTGAAAGGCAAGTGCATCATCACGAAGGCGCTGAACAAGCTCTGGGCTCCTCCCGTCTAGCTGCGCTGCATCTGAAAGCTGCAGAGCCATTACGTAGTACTGGTAGGGCATCATAGTGGTCGAACGGTCTGCCCAAATCGCGCGATCCCGAAGGCCTCGGTACTCGTATATTTCATCATAGAGCTTGAGCGATTTTTCTAAGTCGAGCCAAACGCTCCCATACTCGGGAGACCCCCTAATCATTCCTTCGTGTGGGTCAGTCTCCAGGTTCCGCAGCTCTAGCTTGGTCGTCAAACCATGACGGACACCCCAACGCTCCAAGCCGAGCCGAGACATCATCCCTCCAGCCGAAGAAAAGTAAATTGGTCGTTCCAGAGCTGAGTCGTTAATGATGCGTAGAGCGATCTGTTCACTGCGATCGAGGACCATCCCCGATGGATAAGTGACCGCCAGCTTGGGAAACGAAACTGTAACATCCTCGGGAAGCTGGATCGAGGACACCTGTTCTAGAACATCCGGATCGATCGTCGTCAAAGAAGTGGTGGGTGCGGCCCTATCCTCATATAGATTTGGGGCAAGAGCAGCGTCGTATGGGCGCTGACGGCCCGGTAGTGTCAGTTCCTGTAGCTGACGGGGGTACCAAGTCGTGAAGAGATACTGACCGACTATTACAGTGACGTCTTGGCGAACCTCCTCGACTTCCTGCAAATACCAAAGCGGAAAAGTGTCATTGTCACCATTCGTGAAGAGTACCCCATACGGCTCAACGCTCATTAAGAGATCGTAAGCCCAATCCCGGGCCGCGTAGTCTCCCGAGCGAGTCGCCCAAGGCCAGTTGAGCATTAGAGGAAGCAGAGCAAGTAGTAGGATCGGCGCTGTCTTCAGGTGCAGGGCCGGTCCTCCGTTCATCCTTCTAGAGGCCGCGTTCCAAAGCCATGCTAAGCCAATACCCGCTAAGCATCCCCAGTAAGAAAACGTTGCGATGTAAAAATAATCACGCTCTCGAACCTCTCTCTGGACCTGATCAAGGTCAGCATGCAGGGAATATCCGTGCCGGAAATTCAAATAAACAACGAGTCCAACCGTCAGAGTACCTGCCAGAACCGCTAGGTATGCGAAAAGTGTTCGGTCAGACACCCACGCTGCGTAAAGTCCAACAAACCCGAGAGCTAGAAACAGAACGGTGGGAAGGAATCGTCTTGGTGCAGGAAGTTCTGACGCATCTAACCCTCGGGCCCACTGCCACTCAAAGTACTGCATAAACGTGGCCATCTGCGCCGTGAAGGGAGCTTTACGCTGCCACACTGGTGGAGTTTGATATTGTTCCCTAGACAGAGCCGAGCTCAGCGCCGGACATCCAACCCTGCCCTGGGAGAAGACCGCTGCGGCAGCCTGCCCGACCGAAACACAGGTAGGATCACCCTCGTTGATAACCGGGTCGAGTTCAGCGCGAATCGGAAGGACGAAGTTGAAGGAAATTCCTAATGCAATCACTAACGTAGCGCGACTTATAAACCCAACCGTAAGTAACCGATATGGACGCGAGAGCAACAACAAGACGCCTAACGCTGGAGCGGGAAGCACCGACATCATGTGACTCGTTGACCCGATCGCGAGCAGGAATAGGGCCCAAAGGATATAGCGTTCGGTTCCAGGCTCTTCTCCTCTATCGTGCCATCGAACCGCCAGCCAACTGACGATCGCTATGATCATCACCGAGAGGGTGTAAACCTTTTCGTTGACATTCGACTGGTTCCATACCGTGAAGGCAGTGGCTCCGATCAGAGATGATGCAAGCGCAGCCACCTGGGCTAGTCGTCGGTCTAGAAAAATGCCCCATAACACACGATGAGCTATCAGATAGAAAAAGCCCGTGGCAGTTGCACTCGTTGCTGCAGCAAACAGGTTGATTCTAACAGCGACCGAAAGCCCTGTGGGTGCCAAAAGAAGGCTCCATACCTTCGCCAGAACGATGAAGAACGGGTTCCCCGGCGGGTGCGGAATCCCAAGCGTATGGGCTGTAGCGATATACTCGCTAGCGTCCCAGAAAGCAGTAGTTGGAGCAAGCGTTAAGGCATACAGCAAGAATGCACCCAGAGCCGCAGCAACTCCCCACAGGTAGGGGGGGCGCTCCATTTTGTGCAAATCTTCGCTGACTTCCGGGGCTTGAAAAAAAAGACTCATAACAATGCGCTACCCAGAGGACTCCGCGTGAGACAGCCCATATTCACGCTTGCTTTTCGGTTGATGATTCATCAATCGACCGGGATTCAGTCGAAGTTCTCAATCAGTCGTCGGTTTTCACCGCGATGAAGGAGATTTCAATCAAGGCACCGTTGACCAAACCTGAGATCTCCATCGCAACACGAGACGGCGGGTCGACCCCTTCAAAATACTGGGCATACGCTTCGTTCATCTCACCATACCCATTGATATCAGTCAGATAGACGGTCGCTCGAACAAGATCACCAAAGTCCATCCCGAGTTCTCCGAGCAGCTCTTTGAATGACCCCATGATGTTGTGGGTCTCAGCTGCCATCCGGCCCTCGGTCATAGCACGAGTCTCGCCGTTCGCCCCGAGCTTACCAGAGAGATAGTAGGTATTACCGACCTGCACCGCCGCGCTAAACGGAATGCGCTCAGATGGCTGGTGTGCAATCCTTTCTTGAGCGAGAACAGGATTAGCCATGAACACGGTTAGAGAAAAAGTCAGGACGAAGCGCTTCACTAGGTTCTCCTAGATAGGGTCGTAGCCGTCGATAAGGTTCTGGGCCAGATCATGCCCGACCATCGCAACCTATGCAAGGCTCAAGCGTAGTCATGCGGACATCCGGTGTGGGAGCATAGCTTACATACATGCTCAGTTCTATCCAACGCACTTTGTCGTTCACCAGAGCGTGGCTAAGACCTCCACGAGATGTGATCGAAGAAGAAGTCACTGTCGACCGCGACGGGACACCCGTGCGGGCGACACTCGTTCGTCCCTCTATTACGGCAAGAAACTTACCCGCATGGGTAGTTATGCATGGCATCACGCGTCCTGGACGGTCCCACACGCAGCTGGTTCGATTTACGAGGGCCCTGGCTCGAGCTGGCATTGCTGCCATAGTGCCGGACGTCCCCGAATGGCGTGATCTCCAACTCCGTCCTGACTTATCTATACCAAGTATCGCAGCGTCGGTGCGATGGCTCCGAGACAGTGAACTCATCCGAGACGAACCAGTAGGTGTGGTAGGGTTCTCTTTTGGCGCCTCGCACGCAGTTGGCGCCCGAGCAAGTCCGAGGTTGAGAGACGAAATCGGGGCGGCTTGCGGCTTTGGAGGGTATTGCTCCTTGCGTCACACTTTCCGGTTCATGATGACAGGTCGGTACAACGCAGCTGGTAAGGATGCATACCTGAAGCCCGACCCATACGGAAGATGGATCGTTGCCGCCAATTACCTTACCGCTGTGCCGGGCTATGAAGACGCTACGGACGTAGCCGAAGCACTCAGGACCCTTGCATGTCACGCCGGCGACATCGGCGCTGCGTCATGGGATGCTCTTTACGATCCTATAATACACAATCTGCGCAGCACCATCGCTATGGAACGTCGGCGTCTCTTCGACCTTTTTGCTCCAGGATCGAAGACCCACGCACCAGGGCCCGAAGCTTTTCACATCGGAGAACAACTCGAAGAGGCTGCCCGCCTCACCGATCCCACACTTGATCCGACATCAGTGCTGGGTGCAGTCAGGGGCACAGTACATCTTCTGCATGGCCGAGTTGACCACCTCATCCCCTATTCTGAGAGTCAAAGAATAGCTACAGCGCTTCGAGTTGCGTCGCCTCGTCTCACGATAACACGTCTCTTCAACCACTCTTCTCAGGAAACCATCCAGACATGGAGGAGCGTGGTTGAGATTCCCAGATTTGGTAGGGCGCTAGGGTCTGTATTGTCGGAGCTCTAACCGTCTACTGATTCGTTCAAAGACCTGCCAAATAATCGCGACGGATCAGGTCCCTGTGCCAAAGCTCGTGCCCTGCAATGATCCACGGAAAACTGCGAACTGTGAACTTGTAACCAGAGGCACGGCCGGTGCGACTTCCTATCCCTTCCGGCATACAGGCGAACATCACCACATTGGAGCGCCGGACTAAAAGCCACTCGTCAATCAAATCAACCATCGACCGATCTGCAGCATTTGATCCTCGATTCCATGCATCCTGATCCATACCCGGCAGGTCTACATCGTCTTCTCTCGCAATGGCCAAAGCCCGATAGGCGAACATTCGTTCCGTATCGATCAAGTGGCCGACTACCTCTCTTATTGTCCACTTGTCTTCCGCGTATCGGTACGTCTCCCGATCCTCCGACAACGAACGCAGGATTTCAACCGTTTCAGCAAGTTGGTCACTTAGTGTGCTCGTAATTTCTCCATCCGGCACACGAGCGATGTACGGAGCATAGTACTCGGCATACTCGCTAGGATCTGGACGCGGAAAAGCAATCAATAGTCTTGGCCAATCGTTCGATTGAGTTCGCCAATCGTTCTAGTTGAGGGTGGGCGCTCACGCTGAAGCCGGCGCGCAACAGCCTCCGCTTCACGCCAAGCTCGAAGCAAATTCTCACCTGCCACCTTACGCATGTCACCCTCCGACCACCCGCGACGAGAAAGCTCGGCCAAGAGTGCCGGGAAGGTCGAGACATCTTCTAGACCGACTGGAGTCGACTCAATCCCGTCGAAATCGGATCCGATTCCCACAAAGTCAACCCCAGCGATGCTAACGATATGCTCAATATGATCTGCAACATCGGCGATAGTAGCTTGGTCTCTTGAGGTCAGGAACGACGGAACAAAAGTGACCATCACAACTCCTCCATTCTCTGGGAGACGCCGCAGAACTTGGTCGGGAACGTTTCTCGGATGATCATGAAGCGCGCGCGCAGAGGCGTGCGAATAAATCACCGGTGCCTCTGCAATATCCAGCACGTCATTCATCGTCTCTGGAGACGTGTGCGAGATATCGACAAGCATACCCATACGATTCATCTCACGAACGACCTCGTTACCGAATTCACTTAGGCCACCGTGGCGTGGCAGTGCGCAGCATGAGTCTGCCCAATCAAGCGTGCCGTTGTGTGTCAGCGTCATGTAACGAACACCCATCGCATAGAAAGCCCTCAGGGTACCCAGAGAGTTCTCAATAGCATGACCGCCTTCCATTCCAAGCATTGAGGCCACTCTACCCCTACCGAAGGCACTCTCCAAACCCGAGACGCTAGTTGCTAACTCCATTGCCTCAGGGTACTTGTCGATGATCTGCAAGGCGATGTCGATCTGCTCAAGCTGAACCTTAGCCGCCCCTTCTTCAACTGCTTCGAAGGGGATATACACTGACCACCATTGCGCCCCAACCCCACCAGCACGAAGACGTTCTAGGTCCGTGTGGAAGGAAGTTTCTTTGCGAAGATCGTGCTCCGGCGCCTCTACATCATGTGGACCCGCTTCACTGTTGCGGATCGCCCAAGGAAGATCGTTATGTCCATCTACCAAGGGGGTTGTAGCCAAGACCCTGAGTGCCTTTTCCAAATG
>DEBI01000012.1:0-433 GCA_002348465.1 Gemmatimonadales bacterium UBA2960
GGTGACCTGCTCTCACTCATGCACAGGACCGGGTTCTTTCCCATCCATAAAGGGAATGGAGTGGCTCGATGAAATACATGACTTTTAAGTTAGCAACCGTCTCAGCAATCTTGGCGTTGACCAGTTGTGTGGATGATCGCGATGAAACACTTGGGATAACCGAGGCTACCCCCCCTCTTTGGCTAGACATCCGATTAGCGGGAGCTCAATACCAACCTCAGGCATTGATGTTTGAAATCGTTGGAGGAGCAACTGACTCGATCGTATCAGACCAACATCGCGTGTTCGCTGAAACTTACACTCAGGATCGGACCAAGGCTCTTCTTTTCGGCGACCTGAAAAATGAGGTGTTGGCTAGAGTGTGGATATCCAGCCCCTCGGCATGGGACGAGTATAGAATCGTGCTCGAACAGGTGGCACTAGATGAGGACTT
>DEBI01000012.1:872-9804 GCA_002348465.1 Gemmatimonadales bacterium UBA2960
ACACTTAGCCTCCGAGTGACAAGTCGGCTCATCAGACCTTTAAGAATCCTGTGTTTCGTTCTTGCGAGACGGGTCTTTGTTACTGACCTTGCCGAGTCCCCGATCTGTCTATTCCGGAGCTCCCGTCATGACAATGAGTAACCTGGACCGCAGAAGCTTTATAAGAGGTGCGGGCGCATCCGCACTCTTAACTGCCGCGACGTTCGAACCGGCGATGGCCAAAGCGCCTTCAGTGCTCATGCGTAGTGCGCGTGAAGACTTTGACTTTGACTCGCCGTACGACCGAGTTGGTACAGACTGCATCAAATGGGACACGCCGCTGGCTACGTACGATGGGATCCAAGTCGGAATGGGCATCGCCGACATGGATTTCCGAGCAGCGCCGTGTATAACCGAGGCGCTAGCAAAGCGCTGCGCTCACGAAAACTGGGGCTACCTGCGTAGGCCACAGCGGTACTCACAAGCAGTCGTCGATTGGAACATGCGGCGATATGGGCTTGAAATCGATCCGGAGAGCATAGTGTGGACTACGGGAGTCCATCCGGGAATCATTGCCGCATTACAGACACTAGCCCCTCCGGGGACTCGGGTGGTAATGAACACCCCGACCTATAACGGCTTCTACACAGACGTGCGCTTTGCGCACAATGTCGCCGAAGACAACGAGATGAAGGTCGTCGACGGAAGGTACCAGATCGACTGGGACGACTTCGAGCGTCGAGTCCGCCGCTCCAACGTGTTCATTCTCTGCAATCCTCAGAACCCGACAGGTAACTGCTGGTCCGCTGATGACATGACTCGTATGGGAGAGATCTGTCTCGAGCACAACACAGTAGTTCTTTCTGACGAAATTCACTGTGATTTCGTTAGCGCCGGTGAAAAATACACACCCTTTGCGAGCCTCCCCAACCGAGAAATCGTCGACAACAGCCTCACTTTTAAAGCAGCTAGCAAGACCTTCAGCCTCGCGGCGATGAAAGTGGCTTGGTACTTCTCTACCAATCCGACCCTATTGGCGCGCGTGCGTGCGAACACCCGCGCCGACCTAACCACATTAGGGATGGAGGCGAACTACGCAGCTCTTACGGAGGGCGACGAATGGTTCGATCAGCTGTCCCCCTACCTCGACGCAAATCATAATTTTGCCGAGAAGGAAATCAACTCACGGCTCGAGGGCATCCGATACACTAAAGCCCAAGGAACATATCTGGCCTGGCTCGATGTAAATGGATTTGCCGAGGCCATCGACGCAGCAGATATAGCAGCGAGAGAAAATGAAACGGCAGTGACACAGGTCACCCCTGAAACCATTGTCCAGCGGTGGTTCGCAAACGAGGCCGGGGTATATCTGAATCCCGGACACAGTTACGGAACTGGGGGCGCAGGTCACATGCGTATGAACCTGGGTACTTCCCGGCAGATGATTAGTACCGCAATCGAAAAAATGGCCGAAGCAATTGCTCGAATCTGAAGGAGTATAGAGTCATGAAAAACATCATCAAATGCAGTGCGCTGATGGGGATATTGGCCGTACCATTCGTCATCGCGACACCTGCGCTTGCTCAGTTCCAGAATGTTGGCTCGATCGACTTTCCAACATCAGCTAGTGGTGAAGCACAACAGCACTTCCTCCGTGGAGTGGCGATCCTTCACAGCTTCGGATGGGAGCAGGCGCGTGAACAGTTCCACGCGGCCCAGGAAATAGATCCCGATTTCGCGATGGCTTATTGGGGTGAATCCCTCACATACAACCATCCTCTGGTTTCGCAGATGGATGCGACTGATCCATCTGCAACACTTGCTCGGCTTGCCCCGACCCGTGAAGCGAGGCTGGCAAAAGCCCCAACTCCCCGCGAGAAAGGCTTCTTGAATGCTGTAGAGATTCTATGGGGCGATGGCGACCATGTTGACCGACGTGTTGGGTATATGGAAGCGATGGAGGCTCTTTACGAGGCCTACCCAGAAGACCCTGAAGTAGCGGCTTTCTACTCCCTTTCGATGTTGAGTGCTGTCGCCGCAACGCGTGACTTGAGCCAACGGTTGAACGTGCGAGCAGGCGATATCGCTTTGCGTCTAAATAGAGACAACCCAGATCATCCAGGCGCCGTTCACTATATCATCCATTCATTCGACAACCCACTCATGGCACCACTGGCCCTAGACGCTGCATATCGGTTCGCCGAGATAGCACCAGCGGTTTCTCACGCGAGGCATATGCCTACTCACATCTTCATCCAACATGGGATGTGGGAGTTAGTGTCGGGCCATAACCAATCCGCATATGATGCGGCACGTGAACTTTGGAAGCCTGGTCAGAGCATGGGGGATGCAGTTCACTCTCTTGACTGGGGGCAGTACGGTGACCTCCAGCTCGGAGATTATGAAAAAGCTCGCCTTTGGATAGATCGAATAAACACCATGTCTACGGAGGGAGGATTCTCTGAAGGGGGTGCGCGAGGACAAGCTGGGCAGGCAAGAGCTGTGAACACCGTGAGCCTGACTCAAAACCGATATACAGTCGAGACTGAGGAATGGTCGATCCAGGAAGTGACCGAAGCTTCTCCAGATCACGAGCTCCTCGCGACTGCTCTTTCCGCGTATCACCTAATGGATCAAGAAGCCCTGAGATCCGCCGAACAGGAGCTGAAGCGCAGAGTGGACGCTGGCGAACAAGGGGGTTACACCGAGATCATGGCAAATCAGGCGAGCGGCTTACTTCACGCCCAGATGAATCACCCCGACGTGGCCATCGGCTTTTTTGAAGACGCGGTCGAGATTATCACCCCGATGGCCCCGCCTCGAGGATCGGCTAACCCGATAAAGCCATTGTTCGAGATGTATGGGGAAACCCTGGTCGACCTTGGGCGATATGAAGACGCTATCGCGCAGTTCGAGACTTCCCTGCTCCGCATGCCCAACAGACCTCGCTCACTTCTTGGGATGGCACGTGCGCAAAACGCCATCGGCCAGGTGGCTGCGGCATCCGACTACTACCGCGCCCTTCTCGACGTGTGGGAGGGCAGAGACAATCTGGACGGCGTGCGCGAAGCCGAAGCCTACTTAGCCGACGAGCAGAACAACAATTAGTAGAAGGCCGTCAGAGCCGCCGTTCAAGAGCTGAGGCTCTTGAACGGCGGCCAGTCGCAACGCAAGAATGGAGGCGGCGGGAGTCGAACCCGCGTCCGCGAATGAATCCAGAAGGGCCGCTACGTGCGTAGATCGCCGAAAATCTCATCCCGGACGGCCAGCGATCGACCGACTCCGAGACCAGCTATCTAAAGATCTCGTCCCCTAACCCGATAGCAGGACCGGGGGACCAGCCCGAATTATCGACGCCTGCAAGGACCGCCTCGAGCGGGCAATCCAGGAGACGGGCTACTAAGGAAGGACCTTAGGCAGCCAGAGCCATGTCAATATCGGCATCTAAAAAGTTTCTAGGTGTTTAACGAGGCCCTAGAGCCCTCGACACGCTGCCCCACGTTCACCAAACACGTCGAAACCGTGACGCCCCCGATGAGTGCGGATCCCGAAGGATTTCCTAACCGCACCGTGAAGTATCTTTCAAACAACCTAATTGAACCTAACACTATAAAGGCACTAGGGTTCAGATCCGTAGTCTGTCGAGATGTTTCTCCCTATATGTTTCTAGCAGAATCTCGACCTCCTGAAGCGACGTTGTTTGGAATAGCTCTGTTCGAAGGCTACGGCCATCAGGAAGTCCCTTTGTGTACCACCCGAGGTGCTTCCGGAAATCAATAATTGCTCGATCCGGATTAGCTTCAAAGGCAATCGCGTTTCGTGCGTGCTCCAAGCAGATACCAAATCGCTCGACCACGTCTGGAGCCGAAGAAATTGGTAAACCATCGAGAGCCGCCCTCGCCTGCTTAAAGATCCACGGATCCCCGTGTGAGCCACGAGCGATCATGATCGCAGCACATCCCGTCTCGTCGCGCATGCGCCGCGCGTCGTCCCCATTCCTAATGTCACCGTTCCCAACAACAGGTATCTCGAGAGCTTCCACCAGCGCGGCGATCTCGGACCATCGAGCCTGGCCGGAGTACATATCAGAGCGAGTTCTGGGGTGGAGACATATCGCTTGGGCACCCGCCTGCTCGCACCGTAACCCAATCCCGACCGGGTCCCTGGTCTTCTCAGTGAATCCACTCCTGATTTTCACCGTAGTGGTAAGACTAGTCGCGTCGTCCACAGCTCGAATTATGGCCTCGACGAGATCAAGGTCCCTAAGGCAACCTGAACCGCCATTACGCTTTACTACCTTCTTAACCGGGCAACCGAAGTTTATGTCGATGAAGTCCGGGCTGAAGATTTCGGCAACGAAGGCCGCCGCCTCCCCCATCAGCACCGGATCTGCACCAAAGATCTGGATCCCAATCGGACGTTCGGCTTCATCGAAGCGCAAATAGTCCCGAGAGCGCTTACTGTTTTGTACAATGCCGGCTGCGCTCACAAATTCACTTACTAGGATGTCGGCCCCGAACCGACGGCATAACCGCCTGAATGGTGACTCGCTCACGCCAGCTTGGGGGGCGAGATATAACGGGGTTAAGCCCGACTTAAGCAAGGCGATGAGGTCGTATGCCATGGATGAAACCTAGTCACCTGAGCGAGCGGGCTGAAGCTCTGCTCCCTTTGAAAAAACGGACGCCCCGACTGGAGTCGCCCGCTTGAGCAAATTCTGAAAATCGTTTCTGCTAACTCGTCATTTCATAACAATGACCTTGCGTGTCAGGGGCCTGAGGCCATTAACACTGATCTGCATCAGGTAGACCCCGGACGCCACCTGACGACCCATTTGATCTCTCCCGTCCCAGAATGCTTCAAACTCTCCAGGTTGGGCGTATTCGAGGCGGTCGACTGGCATGCCTTCTCCGGTCGGGTGACTGAGAGCCACCGGATGATTTATCAGCTGGGCGAGCACATTGAAGATTCTTATAGAGACGACGGCCGGCCTCCCGTCCACGAACACCTCTTCACCAAGAGCGAAAGGAATCGTGGTCTCCGGGTTAAACGGATTCGGGTAATTCTGACCAAGTTGGAATCCATTCGTCGCCCTATCCCGCTCACCAGATGCCATCTCCTGGGCCGCAATGGATTCGGCAGTGCATATTAGGGAAAGGAGGGCAACGAGGACGCAAAAAAAGCGTCTCATCAAGACCTCCACACAGAAAATGTGCAGTAGCTAAGTGTCAATCGCGCTCCATTAATGAACGACCATAGGCACGCATGCCTGATGGATACTACGGTCTGCGCCTGAATGGGGTCAAGCTGCTAAACAACTCAACTCCTGATAAATATACATACTACGCCTTGGCCTGGTTCCGCTGTGCACCGAACTAGGACACTGTCCCCGACCCTCTAGGTAATAAATGCTCATACCTCAGGGACGGATCTCCCTTCCGTAGACCTGATCGTTACGCCAATTCCATCGAAGAAATTCAACAAAGGAATTAAATGCTTCCGCGACACCGGAAGAACATCTCTAAAGTCAGCAGGACCAAGGCCATCAGCGCCCGCAAGCACGCTACGGATGAGTTCGATGGCCCCGTTGATTTCATCAGTCGACACGTAGAGCCCGTCCGCAACTAGGGTCAACCTTCCCACAGACTCTAAATGGCGAAGGATTGGCCAAAAATCCTTACATCCTAGGAGATCATCCGGGAGGTCTTGGGTAAATGGAGCAGCCAGTCCGTCAGATGCGAGAAGCTTGTACAACCTCTCAGAGGTCTCCTGCTGGTTTACTGTGAGCTCGGGCCGAAAACCGGCACGGCGCACACCACCTTCTGCTCGCTCTAAAGTGCCAGTTCTACACAAGCTGTCTATTATCGCATCCGCTAGCTCTGATGGTGCCCACCCGGGGAGTCCTGCCCTGATCCGTGAAAGCGGGATGGCTACCCGGAGTGGGTCCTCGCTATGTCCAACATCTACAGCTTCAAGCACTCGTGCCTCAGCTACTCCAATCACACTATCATCCACCAGGTAAGGACCGGCCCGCATCGCCCCTGAACCTATGATCGAGTCAACTGCAGCCCGACACGCCGACGGTGAAGCACCCACGAATATCGGGAGGTTCGCCTCCATGCCTCCAGTCCAACCAGCCAACTCTACCCATGCCTTAACCCTCTCCCGAAGAGATCCATCTATAAGTTGATCTAGTTGCGCCCGCTGTTCGGCATTGATGTAGTTGCGTTTCAACGGAAACGGTTCAGCTATAATACCGCCTCCTATGGTAGTTACTGGAGAGTATGCTCGAATAACCAAACGGTCTCCAGAACGCGCTACAACGGGCTCTTCGAGGCGGAGTTGCACCCAGCCCGAAACACCAGCGTCAAGTGGGGTCCTTTCCAGGAGCACGCATCGAGCGAGGACCTCTGTGGTACCGTGATGGACGTGCACTCGCTGATTGTGCTCAAGCTTCCAATCAGTGTCGGCAACAAGTTGAATGCGGGTGGTCAGCATCCAGGTCGGTGTCCATCCCGGGTGGGTTACGACCACTGCTCCACGTGATGTTCTTTCACGATCACCCCCGTCTCCGGTAAGTGCGACCGCGGTCCGATCACCTGCCTCCGCACGTTCACTAGAACGTCCATGGACCTCTATACTCCTTATTCGAGCATCAAGGTTTTCGGGAAGGACCCGCACATTAGCTCCGGTCTCAATAATCCCGCTCCACAAGGTGCCAGTTCCGACTGTTCCGGTCCCTTGTATGGTGAAAACACGGTCGAGGGGAAGCCGAGCAAGATCATCCTGATCGGACTCCTGGACGCGACCCGCAGCAACTGACAGAGCGTCGATGAGCTCACTGAGGCCCGTCCCCTTCAAGGCAGAAGTGCGCACACACGTGGCATCAGCGTATCGTGTTGTAGAAAGCACATCCTCTATGTCGGCTTCCACTAGGTCCAGCCACTCTGCATCAGCCGTGTCGCATTTCGTAATAGCTACTACAAGTTCCGGAACAGCCAAGAGCTCCACGATGGCTAAATGCTCTCGGGTCTGAGGCATAACCCCCTCGTCGCCTGCAACGACTAGAAGAACCACGTCCACCCCAGCAGCACCCGCCACCATCGCGCGCACGAAAGCGTCATGACCCGGCACATCAACCACCCCGAAATGCGGCCGACCTTCTCCTGTCAGCTCGGCGAATCCCAACTCAATGGTGATCCCTCTCTCCTTCTCCTCTTTTAGCCGATCAGTGTCTGTCCCTGTCAGAGCTCGAACCAGTTCGGTCTTTCCGTGATCGATATGCCCTGCAGTACCCAAAATCAGACTAGCCAACTTCCGGCCCTACTTCATCTTCTGGCGGCAAGGCACTCCCAAGGAAACGCAGTGACTTCAGGGGCTTATTAAGCACATGACAGGCGATGAAGTCAGACACCAGCCCCAGGTGACGCCTGGTGTGGCTTAATCCCACCGGCACCTGTCCGGATATCATATCTTCCAGCTGACTCCTTGCGATCGGTCCCACCCGAGGCCCCGCACTATCTTCAGAGCATTGCATGCACCGCATACCACCAGCTGCAAAGTCAAAGCGCCCCAACTCGTCCTCAAATAGAGGTTCCTCGCATCGGACACAGTTATCAAGTTGAGGGGCAAAACCGAAGGAGTGAGTTATCGTCCAGAGCACCGATAGCGCGGTGCCCGGAAGAAGCGAAGGGCTTTCAGTATTACAAAGCGCATCAAGCCCCGCCTCCAACGTGTCAAAAACCCTTGGTTGCGCGCCTGTCTCCGCATGCGACAGAACCAATTCGGCTGCCGCAGATGCTGCGGAAAACGCCAACATCTGGGTAGCCAATTCACCCCTCAATTTTAAACATGTAAACTCTTTCATATTATGTAGTTCACGATTTCTCTTCATGTAGACTACAAGATCCCCCGAAGCGAACGTTGCCAGCGTCGCTACGCCTTTTCCACTCCGACCACGAACCCCCCGGGCTACCACACTCACTAGCCCATGCGTCCTAGTGTAGAATCGAAGAATCCGACTGGAATCACCGAAGTCGTGGGCCCGCAGGAGCACAGCCGGTGTAGCAACGGGAGCCATACGTCAGCTCATCTCCCGAATCGTCCGAATAAGCTCCGCCCGATGCATCTCGTAGCTCTTTCGTTCAGACTCTGAGGACCCCCTGCCGTCAAAGTCCTCATCGAGTCTGGCAACCTCCAGCATTAGCTGTTGTCTACTCTTAACACGCAAAGTGACTAGTTCATCCGGGCTTCGAGGCCGGAGTACGATACTTCCCACGACCACAAGCGTGAGTCCTAACAAAACTGCCACCCATTCCACGTGGGGAGACCTGACTTCTTCAGTCTTTACAATAGTGACCACCGGGCCTAACAAATCCGCTCCTGCAAATCTTCGATACGTCGATCCGGGCTCGAATTCTTGTCTCTCTATGAAATCCAGACCGTCGATCGCAACCGTCGGAGCCGGTTCACGGATCAGCACGTCTAGGCGCTCCGTTCCAGCGCGCACAGGCAGTGACATAAAGAGTGAATCGACCTTATACCTGACTACAAAAAGCCTTCCCCCGGGTGGGAGGGCAGCCTTCGCAATAACCTCTCCATTTTGATAACGCACTGCGTCTGCAGAGACCTCCCCCTCTCCGACTTCAACTGAACGTATGCCAACCGGCATCCGATGGCGCCACGTGTCTCCACCAGGCCTAGCAACGATAGTCTGTCCCTCGTCGTTGCGGAGTTCAAAAAGATCAGTAACACGCCAGCCTGAGGAATCAGGCTCAATAAAGACACTGCGAGACTGAATCGCGACGGGAAAGCCCTCGGGCCTAGCTACCAGCGTATCGTAGACGTTCACTCGGTACACCGAATCCAGCTCTTCTGCGGACCGAATCATTGGACCAAAATACAGGACGCCATTGTGCCGAATCGATGCAAAGAAGACGTCGCTTAATATCGG
>DEBI01000012.1:10236-26904 GCA_002348465.1 Gemmatimonadales bacterium UBA2960
TGCCATCCGACATCGCAGTATCGCCGAGAAAAGCTGTCCCCCGCATAATCACCTGCTGAGCTAGCACCTCAGGCGGCATAAAGAGAACGATCAAAAGCATCGTAACGATTCCGATGCAACTGCACGCCCTCGCAACGTCCTTTATCACCCATCGGACGACTCCTCCGGGCTCAGAGAGTAAAGCGACCAAAATCCTCGGGGTTGAGACGGCGCAGATGCTCCTTGAGTTCCTCGGGCCCTATTTTCTTGTCTTGGGAACCAAGCTCGATGTGCTCGACCATCGGTGATGCATCCGAGATGCACTCGTCCTCAGCAATCTCAATCGTTGCGATTTCGAGCAGTGAGTCGTCAGCCATGACGCACGCACCTGACCTCAGAGCAACTGCGATCGAATCCGAAGGACGGGCGTCCACAGTGATCGTTTCTCCATTCCGTGTTATGACCAGTTCGGCATAATACGTACTCTCTTGCACCTCGGTGATCACGACCTTCGTAACGGCGCCCCCGAGCTTACCCAACAGTGAACAGAACAAGTCATGCGTTAGTGGCCTTGGGCTATCCATGTCTGCCAGCCGCATCGCAATTGAGCTGGCTTCCGCAGGCCCGATCCATATCGGCAACACCCTGTCACCATCTAGTTCTTGGAGGATCACAACAGGGGTGTTCGTATTTCGATCCAGTGCGAGACTCTGAACTCTGACTTCAACCAGCACTAATCGGGCTCCTCCAAAGGGGATGGGATACTTTTGGTGACGTCTGAAAAACTTTCACCTTTAAACTTCAATACTCCCCAATGGCTCAGGGGTTCTCCCAACCTCTTACGACGTCCTTACCGCTAGACTCCCACTGCTGTTTTGAGGTCTTCCACGCGGTTCGTTTCCTCCCAAGGGAAGAAAAGCACCTCATCTTCAGCTTTCTTAACATCCGGGATCTTCATCTCAGGTTCCCGACCGAAATGACCGTAAGCCGCGGTGGGGGTAAAGATCGGATTCCTTAGGCCTAAGACTTCTATTATCGATCGTGGACGAAAGTCGAAGACTTCAGAAACCGCCTTTGAAAGCGCTTCATCCGAGAGCTCTCCGGTACCGAACGTAGTTACGTGAACTGATACGGGTTCAACAACGCCAATCGCATAAGCCAATTGAATTTCGCAACGACTGGCTAGGCCAGAGGCGACTACATTCTTCGCGGCCCATCGCGCCGCGTACGCAGCCGACCTATCCACCTTGGTAGCGTCCTTACCCGAAAACGCCCCACCACCGTGCCTACCAATACCACCGTATGTATCTACGATGATCTTTCTTCCCGTAAGACCGGCATCTCCATGTGGGCCTCCGATCACAAACAGGCCGGTGGGATTCACGTGATGCGCGCAGTCCTCGGGATCGTAAAGGCTCTCCGGGAGAGTCGGCCTAATCACCTTGTCCAAGATCTCTGCTTCTATCTCTTCATGCGACACCTTCTCGTCATGTTGAGTACTTATCACGACTGTGTGGATACGAACTGGCCTATTCTCAGGATCGAACTCTATGGTCACCTGAGACTTTCCATCCGGGCGCACCCACGGCAATTCACCACTGTGGCGGACTTGTGCAAGTCGCCGGGTTAGCGCATGAGCATATTGGATTGTTGGTGGCATGAGTTCCGGTGTCTCGTCTGAGGCATAGCCAAACATCATCCCTTGATCACCTGCACCACCGTGATCGACACCCATCGCGATATGATCAGACTGAGGGTCTAGACTGGTCAGCACCGAACATGTCGCCGCATCGATACCACAAGCGGAGTCGTTATACCCGATTCTACCCAATGTGCCGCGAACCACCTCCGGAAGGTTCACATAACCTTTTGTCGTGACCTCACCAGCAAGAAGAGCAAGTCCGGTCGTTACAAGGGTCTCACAAGCCACGCGCGAGTCCGGATCCTGGGCAAGCATATGGTCGAGTACCGAGTCTGAAATCTGGTCGGCCATCTTGTCTGGATGGCCTTCGGTCACCGATTCAGAAGTGAAGAGTGTTGTACCCAAGAGCGACTCCGGCTTAGGCGGCTTCAGTTTGCCCGCGACTCCGAGATTAGCTCGGAAAGTGCGAAAAATCCTACCCAATCACCTCGAACGCGACAAGCTCCGAGAGCAATAGACAACAGTGATCCTGCTGAAGTACGTGTCCCCTGCAGTCGACTTCCTGTGAAGTGATCACCATTCAACACATCACGCCGGGACAAAGCTTGTTATGACCCTACTCAATCGTCAGCGAGACCGGACACCCGACCAAGCACTACTTCAAACCTGCGGGCCGAAACATTCCAGGAAAAGCTCTCAGCGAACTGCCGAGCAGAATCGGACATCCGCTGCCTCTGCTTAGCATCAGAGACCAGTGCTTCGATCGCTTCAGCTAGCGCTCCGACATCACCATGCTGCACGAGCAAACCCGTCACTTCGTGAAGAACAGATTCGCGAAGCCCGGGGGCGTCGCTCGCTACAGAGGGCGTCCCGCAAGCCGCAGCTTCCATGACAGAAATACCCCAGCCTTCTTTCGGAGACGGAAGGACATGGACCCATGAACTCTGCAATAACTCCAGCTTCTTAGAATCTTTTATAAACCCCATGAGCTCAACTCGATCTTCCACGCCCAAACGTTTCACAAGCTTAGAAAGCTCAGGAGCCTCCTCGCCAGTGCCGGCAACCCGCAACTGAACATGAATTCCCCGGATCCCCAGTTCTGCAACCGCTTGGATGATCAGGTCTACCCGTTTATATCGCTTCAACCGCCCCAGAAACAGGATCGTCGGCTGTAGTGTCTTCGAATCAGAGAGAGGTGTATAGAGGGTTACATCAATCCCATTGGGAATCACATCGATGTCATCCGGGCGTAGGCCGCGGTCAACCAAATCTCTCTTCGTGCCCTCAGAAACCGCCACGGTGGGAGTGCCCTTATAAAAGAAGGGAATCAATCTCTCCAACAAAACGGTCGCTATGGCGATTGGCGCACTAGCAGCCTGAAATGCCGTCCTGCCGAAGAGATGATGTGCCACAAGCAGAACAGGGGACTTAGTCCATAAAGGTGCAAACAGTGGCACCTTGTTTAGATCTTCGACGACCACGTCGAAGTCGCAACCGAGAAGGTGTCGACGATAGTATTTTGGGGCGGATACCGGAAAGGTGTAGCGGCTGCCTGTTCGGTGCACCTCGATACCGTCGATATTAATCCGCCCAATGCATCCTGGCCAACCGGACACTAGGGCGGTTACCTGATGCCCCTCCTCAACTAGTCGGCCGAAAATCTGGTGCAGGTGTTCCTCTGCACCTCCCGCTTGCGGGTTCTCGCGATCAAGCCAGTTAACGACGAGAATCCGCAAGGCTACCGAGACCGGATAAGCGGCGGGGTCAGACCCCGCTCGCGTTCCCCTTGTAGAGCGCGTCTAAAACGCCGTTTACGAAACGCGGTGACTCATCGCCCCCA
This sequence comes from Gemmatimonadales bacterium UBA2960, assembly GCA_002348465.1. Classification (GTDB taxonomy): domain Bacteria; phylum Gemmatimonadota; class Gemmatimonadetes; order Longimicrobiales; family Gaopeijiaceae; genus UBA2589. The sequence goes on from DEBI01000012.1 coordinate 13,698, forward strand.
TACGCCTCCGCAAGAAGAATCGCTTCTTGGATAGCTACTTTTTGGGGGATCTCTTCTAAGTACAAAAGCTCAACTGCACCGAGTCTCAGCACCGCTCGATCGATACGTGACAAGCGATCCAAGCTCCAATTATCCAGATAGCAACGCAATGTGCCATCGATCTCTGCGAGATGCTCATCCAAAAGCAGCAAAAGCTTCCTTATGTATGGAAGGCGTCTCGGCGAGATGCGTCGTGTAGCGGTCATATCCATTAACACGTCACGAAGAGATCCCTCGAGGCCGTTACTTTCCCAGCGATAGTGAATCTGCAGCGCCCACGCACGGGCCCGACTTCGGTCGATCCGCTCCGACCGTTCAAGCTTCTTGAGAGGCTCCGTCCCTTGAGAGTTCACTCTTGGGCCCGAATTTCCCGTATTACGCTCACCATTTCGATTGCAGCTATCGCCGATTCATAGCCCTTATTCTCCACTCCGGACCCAGCTCGAGCTTTAGCCTGTTCCAAGGTGTCCGTCGTTAGTACACCGAACACCACCGGAATCTCAGCTGATCGGGCTACCACACCCAGACCCCTCGAAGCTTCTTGACATACATAGTCGAAATGAGGTGTCTCTCCCCGTATCACGCAGCCTAGGGTCACGACAGCATCGAACCTCCCTGCCTCAACCGCTTGAGTCGCCGCCTGAGAAAGCTCCCACGCTCCAGGAACGCGAAAACTCACAACGTCTTCGTCTCGAACACCGTGCTCCGCTAGAGCTTGTAATGCCCCCTGGAGCAGTCCGTCAGTGACCTCTTTGTTGAATCTTGCTGTGATGACGGCCACACGAAGACCGCTCGCATCTAGTACACCTCGACGGCTTTCTATCGGAGAGCCCCCGATGCTCACAAGATGTGTCCTAGCTTGGCCTTCTTTGTGGCTAAATAATCGCTGTTGTACTCACCCGGCTCTACAAGCAAAGGTTCACGTCCGGTGATTTCGAGATCGTACCCGTCAAGGCCAACCACCTTGCGAGGATTATTTGTTAATAACCGCATCGATTGAATTCCCAAGTCCAGAAGGATCTGCGCCCCGATTCCGTAATCCCTAAGATCGGGTTTAAAACCAAGCTCTTCGTTGGCCTCTACCGTATCCAACCCTCCATCTTGCAGGTGGTATGCCTTCAACTTGTTCCCTAATCCGATACCTCGACCCTCCTGACGAAGATACACTATAGCCCCAGCACCTTCTTTATCGATCTGTCGCATTGCCGCTTGAAGCTGCTCTCCGCAGTCACAACGCTTCGATCCAAACACGTCGCCCGTGAGACACTCGGAGTGCATCCGCACTAGCACGTTATCCACCTCATCCAGATTACCTTTTACTAGAGCGATATGCTCTCGTCCGTCCATCTCCGTGCTATAGCCGATGATGTCGAAGTCACCATAAGCGCTTGGCATACTTGCGACGGCGATCCGCTCCACGAGCCTCGTGCGGGTCAAGCGGTAACGAACCAGTTGTGCCACAGTGATGAACTTAAGTTCATGCTCTGCGGCAAATTCTTCCAACTTCGGACGACGCGCCATAGTGCCGTCCGCGTCAAGGATCTCACAAATCACACCAACCGGAGGCAACCCAGCTAAAAGGGACAAGTCAACAGAAGCCTCGGTCTGCCCCACTCTGCGCAGAACACCCCCAGGCTTTGCCCGTAGCGGAAAGACATGGCCCGGCCGGCGGAAATCCTCTGGCACCGTCTCTTCACTCGCTAGTAATTCGATTGTCTTCGCCCGATCCTGTGCGCTAATGCCAGTGGTTACGCCATACTTCGTATGCGCATCCACTGAAATGGTGAAGGCTGTTTGATGAGGATCGGTGTTGCGATCTGTCATCAGCGGCAGATCTAACTGATCCGCAAGATCCGGCAACATTGTGACGCAGATTAACCCACGTCCGTGTTCCGCCATAAAGTTGACTGCCTGCGGTGTAATCATCGAAGCTGCCATCACGAGGTCACCCTCGTTCTCCCTGTCTTCATCGTCAGCCACGATAACCATCCGCCCTCGGCGGATATCTTCGATAGCATCTTCTACGCTGTCGAACTTCATTTCAAATACCTCTCACAATCCGCTAGTCGGCTCGGGATTACCTCGACGAGCCATAATTCGAGACACGTACTTTCCAATCAAATCACCTTCAACGTTGACTGGATCACCGGGTAGCAGTCGCCCAAGGTTTGTGTGTTCATAAGTGTGGGGAATCATTCCAATACGAACCCCCTGCTCTTCAACAAGTTCGCTCACCGTCAAGCTGACCCCGTTCAGCGCGATCGACCCGTGATTTATCGTCTCTGACAGAACAGCGCCGGGTATGTTGAAATCGAGGATCCACGAGTTCCCATCCCTAACGCTTGACCTTAAGTGACCGACTGTATCCACATGTCCTTGAACGATATGACCACTTATTCTATCGCTCATTCGAAGTGCTCGTTCCAGGTTTACGATACTCCCCTCCTGATACGTTCCGGCGATTGTACGATCCAATGTCGGCTTGATCACGTCGACAAAAAAACCTGCATCGACTAAACCCGCTACCGTCAAGCACGCTCCATCCACGGAAACCGATTCACCTAGCGACAATTGGCCCACGAACTCTGGGACTTGGACACTGAAGCGACGCTTCGAACCCGAGTCTACTAGATCTACTACTGTACCCATCGCCTGAACGATCCCAGTAAACATCAATCCACAAACCGGTCGAGAGTGATAAGTGTATCAGCACCGAAGACTGACGGTCGGCACGCTAAGCCGTATTGCTTCCATCCCACCTCATAAGCGTCATCTCCGAAAGCTGGGAGCCCCGTCCCGCCAAGAGTGAAAGGTGCAATAAATAGGTAGATACGGTCCACCAAAGAGAGATGAAGTAAGCTTCCGGCTAGGCGAGCCCCTCCCTCGCAGAGAATAGACTGAAGGCCCAGCTCATGGCATCGACCAAGAACAGCGTCTAGGTCTAGTAATGCACTCTCTTCAGAATCTGCCGCAACTCGGTGTACGTACACACCTGACGACTCCAATCGATCCAAGGCCGTCGCGGACGCGGTCTCCCGACAAAAGACATGCAGGGGTGAGCTATTGATATCCTCTAATATTGCCGCTTCAGAGTCCATTTCTCCGTCGGGGAGCAGGACGATTCGCCCGACCGACTCACGACCCGGAGCCACCAGTCTTGGCGTCAACCTAGGGTTATCCACCCTTAGCGTTCCAGCACCAACCATGATGGAGTCGAACCCTGTTCGGATCCGATGAACCTCATGCTCTGCTTCCGTCCCAGTAATTCGCGTACTTGCACCTGGAGCCGACGCTATCCTCGAGTCCAAGCTCATGGCCAACTTCAGAGCCACAAAGGGTCGCCTACCTCGAGCAGTGTGCAGGAAGAAGGGATTCTCAGTTCGTGCTGCCCTAGAGTTCCATACCGGCCCAACAACCTCGACCCCCGCTTCCCGCAGGGTCTCCGCCCCACCTCCAGAACTCACCCCTGGGTCAGTTGCCCCGAATACGACGCGACGAACCCCCGCCCGTGACAGAGCCTGCGCGCAAGGAGGAGTTTTCCCGAAATGATTGCAGGGCTCAAGACTAACATACGCCGTACTTCCTTCAGCCTCAGATCCCGCTCGCTCAAGAGCCAACGCCTCCGCATGGGGACCACCGAAAACCTCATGATACGCTTCACTCACTACGCGGCCATCCTTAACCAATACGCAACCCACCATTGGGTTTGGATGCACCATGCCCCAGCCTCCGTGTGCGATCACCCTCGCCCGCTCCAGAAAAACCTCATCGGCGCGATCAAGTGAGACCAGGTCGGGAAGTAAGTCCATCGACTACATCGTCACGCGGACAGAGAGACCTCCGAACAACGTACCGGAGGATGGGTCATGTGGGCCGTCCCAACTCATCGACCTATCAAAGCCCTCAGCCCAGCCGACCTCCAAAGCCAGGTTGAGAAGAATCCCGATCGTTGTCGAAGCGCTACCGAAATAGATGAACCGATCAGACCGTATTGGTCCATTGGCTCGAGCATGCCCACCCGAATCCCGGCTCTTCAGGACGTCAAGCGTGACATCTGAAACATATTCCTCGAACCCGATGCCAGCTGACCATTCTAGAGCGTAAATGTCTTTACCGACCGTTGCACGGTACGCGGTCACCTTCGGAGCAAGGCTGATAGCACCCGGGCTTCCTGTCCCCAAATATTCTACATCGTCAGGGAATCTTTTTGCCACCGAAACGGAAATACCCGGCACTGTGAATCCCTCGCGCAAGACACCGATCCGGAGCGCGGCTGAATATGAGTGAAGTGCCTGACTGATCCCCTCATTCTCTGGGAGAAAAAAGAGGCTCCCTTGCCCGATAACATCTAAAGAAAGAAATCCGCCCACCGTAGGCATCAGTCTAAAACCCTCAAAAATACCGGCTACGACCCGACCCTGAACGCTCGAGGCTATCGCACCTGCTTCTCGAGTGACTAACCGATCCGTAAGGTCGGGAAACGACATTTTCACAAAGCCAAGTCCCACCGAAAAGCTTACGCGTGGCCCGCCTCCGACTCGAGTGCCTAATGTCGTCGCTGTGCCTGGAACCTCTGCCCCAATTCCCGCTAGCAGACCCACCTGCGAGTGTAATGCCTCCGCGCCGATAGCGGCTGCGACACAGACGCGAGTGGCTCCACCGGCCCTCTCGCAGGCGGTCTCTAACTGAACCGGCGTTTGCGCATATCCTGGTGAAACCAAAATCGTCATGGTGACGAACACCCCTACCCACGCCGCCCAAACCAACCGGTTCTCCCGGTGGCACCTCACCTTAAGCTCACCTCCGAGCCCGCTCCGACAGTTCCTATCGTCCAACTTTCGAAACCGTACTCCCTGGCTGCGTCATTTATTGCCGCCGCATCCCCTGGTGCGACCACGACGAGCATTCCGACACCCATATTGAACACTCGATCCATCTCGCTTCGGTCAACCCCACCGGCCTCCTGTAATGTCTGGAAGACCCCCGGAACAGGCCATGCATCACGATCGACAATGGCACCAAGCCCCCTAGGAAGGACACGGGGCAGGTTCCCCGGGATCCCGCCCCCAGTCACATGGGCAAGCCCATGAACGACTCCTGCATTCAGAGGCCCCTCAAGCATCTTCAAATAACTTCGGTGGACAGTCAGAAGCTCTTCACCCACAGTCCGATCCGTGCCCGGAAATTCATCTAAAACGTCCAATCCCATTACTTCAAAGACGATCTTCCGAGCCAGCGTATAGCCATTCGTATGCAACCCGGATGAAGCCAAGCCTACGAGAACATCTCCGTCAGCGATGTTCGAGCCATCTATCAGGGAACCCTTAGATACCGAACCAACAATGAAGCCAGCCAAATCATATTCGTCTGCCTTGTAGAAGTCCGGCATTTGAGCGGTCTCGCCACCGAGGAGAGCACAACTGTTCTCTTTACAGGCAATTGCTACCCCACGCACGACATCCTTCACTACCTGCTCATCCATCTCACCAGTCGCTAGATAGTCGAGGAAAAACATCGGCCGTGCGCCCTGCACCAAGATGTCATTCACACAATGATTCACTAAGCATTGACCAACGGTGTGATGTATACCGGTCAAGAATGCTAGCTTAAGTTTCGTACCAACGCCGTCAGCGCTAGAGACAAGCACCGGCTGGTGCACATCGTCGGGCACTTGGTATAAACCCCCGAAAGCTCCCAGCTCGGAGAGGGTGAATCGATCGCGTGTCGATGCGACCAACTCCTTCAGCCCTTCCTTGGTTCGTTCAGCTGCATCCAGATCGACGCCCGAATCGGCGTAGTTCAGTCCGTCAGACATGCTTCTCAGGAGTCGGTGGATTATCAAAAAAGGTTAAGCGACGGAATTCCTCAACGCGATCAACAACATTGAACGGCGACAGAGCTCGGAGGCGATCTACACTGAACTGCTCGCACGCAAAAGAACCTAGTGTCGACCCATAGACCATCGCTCTCCGCAAGGTTTCCGAAGTCACCTTACCGCAGGAGGCCAAGTGACCCATAAAGCCGCCCGCAAACGCGTCACCCGCACCTGTGGGGTCGAAAACCTCATTGAGAGGGTAACCCGGAACAAAGAACATCCAGTCGTCAGCGAAAAGTGCCGCGCCATGTTCTCCCTTCTTTACAATGACGATCTCAGGCCCTTTCTCCTGAACCCAGCTTGCTGCCCTTCTCAGGTTCGACTCCCCTGCAAGTTGACGGATCTCTTCGTCATTGACGATCAAAATTCTCACCCTTTCTAGAAGGGCCAAGAGCTGCTCCCTAGCGCCTTCAATCCAGAAATTCATCGTGTCACACGCTACTACCTCCGGTGATACAACCTGATCGAGAACATCATGTTGCAACGCCGGATCGATATTACCTAAGAAGACGAACCGGGCGTCCCTGAATTGCTCAGGAATCTTGGGCTGAAAGTCAGCAAATACTCCAAGCTGCGTATCTAGGGTATCCCGGACATTTATATCTGAATGATACCGCCCAGCCCAGAAAAAACTCTTGCCCGCCAACTGCTCAATCCCGCTCAAGTCCGCTCCGCGATCCGATAAGAAGTCAAGCTGGTCCACAGGATAGTCGTCACCTATTACACCCACCAGCTGCACTGGATGTAACACCGTGGCGGCTGCCGAAAAGTAGACTGCGGAGCCTCCGAGTACCCGATTCACTGCACCACGGGGAGTCTCTACCGAGTCTAGTGCGACACTACCTACGCAAAGAAGTGACATTCGTTTCAGCTCTCCTCCTCATCCGCTCGGATCATTTTTTCCGGCGCATTGATTCCCAAAAGTGTTAGTCCATTATGAAGAACGATCTGTACCGAGCGAGCCAGAGCGAGTCTCGCATCACGTAATGCGTCATCATCTATAAGCACGGTCAGTTTTGGGTTTCGCGACGGATTCCCAGCGTGGTACCATGAATTTGCCGCGCCTGCAGCCTGTTCTAGGTAGTCGCATAAGATATGTGGGGACAAATCCCGAGCGGCGCGCTTAACGACATCCGTGAACTCAGCGAGTCGCTTTACAAGGTCTAGCTCTAGCTCGTGCTTAAGGAGGCTTAGATTGGCAGCGCCGGACCTAACGCTCTTATGGTCTACCCCCGCCTTTCGAAAGATCGAGCACATCCTCGCATGCGCGTACTGAACTTTGAATACCGGATTCTTGTCGGAATGATCTAGAGCGACATCAAGGTCGAAGAGTAGATGGGCTTCAGGCTTACGCATCTGAAAAAAGTAACGCGCAACGTCCACCCCGACGCGTTCGTAGAGTTCACGAAGCGTCATCCCTGAACCTGCGCGCTTTGAGAACTTTACCTCCTGCCCATCCTGCATGACCCTAACCATCTGATGGAGCACGTACTCAGGGTAACCCTCTGGAAGACCGATTGCTTGGAGTCCGGCACGAACCCGATCCACCGTTCCATGGTGATCAGCACCCTGGACGTTAACCACTCGCTCAAAGCCTCGCTCCCATTTAGTCGCATGATAGGCGACATCGGGCAGGAAATAGGTCGGCTGACCGTTACCCCGCACCATCACTCGATCTTTCTGGTCCCCGAAATGACTAGTCTTCAGCCAAGTTGCGCCCTCATGCTCAAAAACGAGCCCAGTTTCGGTAAGAGCTTGGATTGCCGCATCGACAAGCCCCTCAGCGTAAAGGCTAGACTCAAGAAAATACTGATCGAAGTGGACTCCGAAATCGCTCAAATCTCGGTCCTGCTCATCCCTGAGCATCTTGACCGCGAACGAGCGGATCTCGTCATTCGCCTCGCGCGAATCATCTTTCAGGTAGCGATCTCCAATATCAGCGAGAAGAACGCTTGCAACGTCTTTAACGTACTCACCCTGGTATCCGTCGTCTGGCAGCGGCTCCCCCTCGCCAAGCAACTGACGGTACCGGGCCCTGACACTAACCATCAACTGATCGATCTGCCTACCTGCGTCGTTGTAGTAATACTCTCGATGAACAACCCAACCGGTCCATTCGAGCAAACAAGAGATCGCGTCACCGAGAGCTGCTTGGCGCCCGTGCCCTACGTGAAGTGGGCCCGTCGGGTTAGCCGACACAAATTCCACCATCACAGCCTGTCCCTTCCCCACCTCCGACCTGCCCCAAGATTCATCATCTTTTAGAATCTCATCTATGACCAAAGCGACTGAACTGGAAGCAAGTCGAAAATTCAGGAACCCCGGGCCTGCAACCTCCACCGACTCCACCTGTGCCGCCGCAAGGTCCATTTTATTTGCGATCTCCTCCGCAATCTCTCTCGGTGAACGGGCCAGTCTCTTTGCTGACGTGAGAGCTACATTAGTCGAAAGATCACCGTGAGACGGGTCTCGAGGGCGCTCAAGGGTTATCGCTCCAACCGGAGCACCTAACTCTTTCAATACGACTTCGAGCTCTTTCCTGATTAGGTCATTTTCCATGTCAGGAGTCAGACGAAGGTGACGAGGATCCACCGGTGTCCGAGGATGAAGGCCCTGACCCAGAAGGATCCGAGGAGGAACCAGATGACGACTCCCCTCCGTCAGTACTCGGCATCTCTGCAGACTCCTTCTTTTTGTAGTCGTCAGAGCGGTAATCGGTGATATAGAAGCCGTCGCCCTTGAACAGAAATCCCGCACCACCGGAGATCATCCGCGTAGCTGCCTCGCCACATTCTGGACACACGGCAACAGGGTCGTCCGACATCTTTTGGAAGACCTCAAAGCTGCATCCCTTCTTGCACTGGTAGTCGTAGGTGGGCATCGGCTTCGTGGAAAGCGACACGCCGCGGAGGGCGCATGTTTTATGTGTAATGCCTAGAACATTAAACCCGAGCGGGAGCCGGTACTACCCATCCCACGTCCCCCACTCATCTCTGAGCGCATCACTGATCTCACCCAGCGTCACTCCCACCTTCACTGCCTTTATCAATCTCGGCATCAAATTATCTTCGGACATCGCCACTTTCCGGATGGCGTCGAGTGCGGACCGAGCGGCAACATTGTCCCGTCCGGATCGGACAGCCTGCAGTTTCTCCACCTGAGCCAACTCCAGCTGTGAATAGTCCGGCTGCCCTATCCGCGGGGAGACCTCTTGCTCGACATGGGAATTCAGACCCACCACGCTACGATGACCAGACTCGATATCCATCTGAAAGCGATAAGCTGCTTGGTGTATTTCCTCCTGCATGTATTCGATCGCTTCGGAAGCACCCCCCATCTCGTCAATCTTGCTTAGATACTCCATCGCAAGTCGCTCTATCTCGTCCGTTAGTTCCTCTACGTAATGCGAACCTCCTAGAGGATCTACTGTCCGGGTAACCCCAGACTCTGAGGCGATGATTTGCTGAGTACGAAGGGCGAGCTTAGCAGATTTTTCAGTTGGAAGTGCAAGGGCTTCATCGTACCCATTAGTGTGAAGGGACTGAGTTCCACCCAAGGTCGCCGCTAGCCCCTGTAACGTGACCCGAACTACATTGTTTAAGGGCTGCTGAGCCGTCAGCGTCGATCCTCCGGTCTGCGTATGGAACCTAAGCATGCAAGAGCGATCCGACGCACCAAACCGCTCTCGCATCAATCTTGCCCACAGGCGCCTGGCTGCCCGAAACTTGGCCACTTCTTCAAATAGGTCATTGTGAGCAGCGAAAAAGAACGACAGCCTGGGCGCGAAAGCTTCTAGATCTAACCCTGCTTCCAATGCCCGACCAACGTATTCCAGTCCGTTAGCAAACGTGAAAGCAATCTCTTGGGGCGCCGTCGACCCAGCTTCTCGGATGTGGTACCCAGAGATGGAGACTGTATTCCACCGCGGGATCTCACGGGAGCAAAACCCCATGATATCCGAGATCAGTCTCAAGCTCTGCTTCACCGGGTATATATAGGTCCCACGCGCGACGTATTCCTTCAGCACGTCATTTTGGACTGTACCCGAGAGGTTCGCCCTATCCAATCCCTGCTCGTCGCCAAGAGCCACATATAGAGCAAGGAGAATTCCTGCAGTCGAGTTGATCGTCATGGATGTCGAAACTTCATCCAGCCTGATTCCTTCAAAGAGCCTGCGCATATCGTCTAGCGAATCGATCGCTACACCCACTCGGCCAACCTCTCCAGATGCCATAGCATCATCGGAGTCGTAGCCCATCTGAGTTGGGAGGTCGAAGGCGACGGAGAGGCCTGTTTGGCCGCGGTCTAGGAGGTACAGGAAACGCTTGTTCGTTTCCTCAGCAGTCCCGAAGCCCGCATACTGTCGCATAGTCCACAATCGCCCTCGGTACATCGTCTCGTAGACTCCGCGAGTGAACGGATACTCTCCAGCAGGAGGGCCATATGCCTTGTCGACCTCTATCCCTGAATCAGAGTGAATCCGCGAGTCAGACATCATTCTCCACCAGACCCTGGGCGACTAGATCTACCAGAACTTTACCCTTCTCGACCGCCTGACCCTCCTCTATATGAATCTTGCTCACTACCCCTTGGGCCTCCGCCGTCAGTTCGTTCTCCATCTTCATCGCTTCCATGATCACAACCCCCTGACCCGCTTCGACAATATCACCTTCGGCAACATCGACCCGCATCACCATACCCGGCATTGGCGCGACAATGGGGCTAGGTCCGCTTGGCCCGGATTTCGCAACGATTGTCTCTCTAATAGCCTTAGTTCGTTCTTCAACAACAGATACACTGACGCGACGCCCCTCGATGTGAACTTCCCATTCTTCACTCGCCACTCTCCTTGCTGAAACGCGATGAGAACGGCCACCCAAAAGAAGCGAGCGAACGGGTACACCACTAATCTTCTCAATGTCGACATCAAGCGGCGTGCCATCCAATGTCACACCGTCTCTCCTAACTTCAACGATCCTGGTAGTGTCTCCGATCGTCACGTGATAGATCACTGAGCCACACCCCTGAATGTCAATTCTGCAACCGCTTCGACATGCGCGGTCTGAGGAAAAAGGTCGAATGCCCGCAATCCATCGAGGGTATACTGATCGCCCAAGCGTTTCACGTCTCGAGCGAGTGTTGCGGGATCGCAACTAACGTAGAGAACCCGTCTCGGTGCGTTGGCTAGGATCTGCGCGGGAACGTCCTGATGAAGTCCGCTGCGGGGCGGGTTGAGAACAAGCACCTCGGCAGGTAGCAACTCGGGAAGCAGGTCTTCGACCAGCCCCTCCCTCACTTCAAAGCACCCAAAATCGTTGTTGTGCTCAGCCATCTTAGCCCCCACAGAAGCTCTCAACTGCGCTGCAGCGCTAGGGTCAGACTCAATTCCTACAACCGAGAGTCCTTGTGATGCCAATGCCAACCCGTACGCGCCTAATCCGCAATACGCGTCTATGATGGGGAAAGTTGGCAATACTGCCTGTTCGTTCGACGGAAGCGCAGTAGTGCAGCACTTAATGACATGAGTCCGCAGCAGCTTAGCGGCGGCGTCGTTTACCTGAGCAAACGATGGGGGCGGAGCGTCTAGCACTCCCCCACCCACAAGGATCATTTGATCCCTTTCTTCAACTTCGGATTTATTCTCAGACGGACGGTGCCATATCGCCCTAAAGGCTCCGACAGACTGAAACAAACGCTCTCCATCCCAGCCCGATCTTCCACCCTCAACTACGAGATCTACTTCAGCGCCATTTTCACTGCTCAGCCCGAGCGTCATACGGATCCTTCCGGCCGAAGGTAAAAGCTCTGCGCTCTTCCCCCATCCCGCCCTAAGCTTACTCCACGCCTGTGAGAGCTTCTCATGAGGCAGCAAACACTCCGAATCAATGTCAACTATGTGTGCCGGACGATGTAAGGCATGGAATCCGGCAACCACGTGCCCACCACTCAATCTCCGAAGTGTGAAACTCACTCGATTACGGTACCGAAGCCTGCTGGGAGAAGGAACTACCTCAGGAGCCGACACGTTTACCAACCCTCCAATCCTTGCGAGGGCATCTGTGACGAACCGTCCTTTCCAGGTCAGTTGGTCTTCGTATGAGACATGCTGCAACTGGCATCCTCCACACTCCGTATATTTCTTGCATGGGGGGTTCACACGAGAGCGCGCAGGGTCCAACACCTCGACCAGCGACCCCCTCGCCCATCGTGGCCGGATGCGCTCAACTCTGATTCGAGCTCGGTCGCCCTCAGTAGTCCGAGGAACAAAGACGACACGACCGTCCGGCAAGTCCGCGATACCGGATCCGCCCGCACCCATACCGCGGACCTCCACATCTACCTCTGTTTTTAACACCGATCAGCACCCCATGGGTGCATAGCTCTCCTCCATGCATTCAAAGGTTTGCTACTCGGTCTTTTGATCCTTGGAGGCCCACCCCTCCGGTGCTCATCCTCCAGAAGAGCGGCCGCGATCGTCGCAGCAATTATTGTCTCCTCTGGAGCATCGGCCTCCAGGAGTTCTGGGTGTTCATCCAGATAGCGTATGGAAAGCGTCCCAGCATTGAAATCCTGCTCTTCCATCACGCGCCGATGTAACGGCGCGCAAGTCTCAACTCCAGCCACCATCAGTTCTCCGAGCGCGCGACTCATACGACGTATCGCGGCTTTACGGTCCGCTCCGTGAACCACCAGCTTAGCGAGGAGTGGATCGTAATGAAGACTGACCTCACTTCCCTCAATAATACCCCCGTCCCAACGAACCCCAGAACCCGTCGGAATCTTTAGGTGCGTGATCACACCTGTTGACGGGAGGAACCCACTCAAATGATCCTCCGAAGTTATCCGGCACTCGATTGAATGACCGTTCAATTCGACGTCACTCTGGGTGAAAGCAAGCTTCTCTCCTGATGCTATGCGAAGTTGCCATTCTACCAGATCCACACCCGTCACCATTTCAGTTACAGGGTGCTCAACTTGGATGCGAGTATTCATCTCAAGGAAGAAAAACTCTCCATCCTCATAGAGGAATTCAATTGTTCCGGCACCTCGGTATCCGACTGCCTCGGCGGCACGAACCGCCGCTTGGCCCATCGCCGTTCGTTCCTCTTCTGTAAGAACCGATGAAGGCGCCTCCTCGACCAGCTTCTGATGACGGCGCTGGATAGAACATTCTCGCTCCCCTAGGTGGACTATATTTCCGTGCGCATCACCTAGGACCTGAATCTCGATATGACGAGGACGAGCGCGATACTTCTCTATGTAAACTGAACCGTCACCGAATGACGCTAGAGC
>DEBI01000131.1 GCA_002348465.1 Gemmatimonadales bacterium UBA2960
TCACTGTAATCAGGAAGAACCTGAATCGGAGCATGAACCTCAGGAAGGGATGGTCCTTTCAGCCCATCGGGAACCGGGGTCAGGTAGAGATGTGAGTCTCTCCTGGCATTACTTAGAAGGGTAAGTCCGTAGTAGAGATCTTCTTCTGTGGTCGCGTTAACGATTTTGCTTCGCAAAGCCTCCATCTCGGTCAGTGGATCGTAGCCCATATGTTCCTCCTTGAACGGAGACCACGCCTCTCGCCGTCGGGTCATCTCAATGATTGAATCGAAAAGCTCTTCTCGAAGCTCCGGGGTCCCGACTGGGGTCAATTCAATCACCTGACCAGGCTTCTGGGCCTCAACCTCTCCACCCGCTAAGACCGCTAAGCAAGCTATTACTAGGCCGCCAGCCGACCGCATCCTTCTTCCATACACTAGACAGTCGGGCGGTAACTCTGACCCCTGTGAATCAATCATTAGGGTTTCCTGTGCCTACCGCTCTCCAACCCTGATCTGCTGGCTCATCAGGATCAGACTTGAGAAACTCGATCAAGTCTGGATGAAATTCCTCCGGATTATCAAGATGAGGCGAGTGTCCTACTTCGGGATAAATAATCAACTGCGCATTCTGAAGCTGGGACGCTACTTTTCGAGCTAAACGTGGATAATCGGACACTAGCCGATCATCTGCTCCACCAATCACCAGGGCTTTCGTGGCAATATGCTGCCACTCATAGACCACTGGATCTTCGAATAGGATCATCCTCTGTCCTGCGCGGACTTTTGCCATCCGGGGCCAATCGCCGCTCAACGTCAGTCCGTATTGGACCTTTACCCACTGCAGATATTCTGGCTTCCATCCACGCGGATAATAACGAACGTGTCCTCTAAGCACCGACTGATAAGTAGTGCTCAAGGCACTCCGGTAAGCGTCATACGGATCGATCCAAGCACGACCAGGTCGGGAGTCCGTCAAACCAATCTGATTAACCATAACGACATGCGTGGTCGTTGCCGGATATGTCGATGCAAAACGAGTTGCGACCATTCCACCCATGGAATGCCCCACTACAGCGGCGCGCTCAATTCCAAGATGGTCTAGAAGCGCCTTGGTATTACGAGCGGGGATGTGAAGGTTGTAATGAATGTCTGGCTTTGAAGACCTGCCGTAGCCCAGCCGATCAATCGCTATGGTTCTGAACCCTGCCTCAGTCAGGGCACGGATCATCGGTTCATATGGAGCAGCGAAGAAGTTCATTCCGTGAAAAACAATCACGGTCCGACCATTCGGCAAACCGGTAGGCTCAACATCCATATATGCCATCCTCAAGTCGAGGCCAAAAAGCTCCACATCGAAGTATTCGACCGGCCATGGATAATGAACGTTGGAGTAGTCAATTGCCGTTGCGGTCCATTCCACAGGAGGCTCCGACGGAGGTTCCGTCTGTGCCCTCGAATTACTCGGAAGCACCAATGAGCCCATCACCGCCGTGATCGCAAGCGTCCTTTTCAGTGTAGAGACAAGCTGCATTTAGTCGATTTCTCCAATTTTTTCGGAATCACAAAAGATCATTACTGCGAGTGATTAAGCACCTGGACGAGCCGCGTGAAACAGGTTCATGCCCTGAACCGATGGGAAAGGCGAGGTGCTGTCAAACAAGCACACATTGATGCAGTCAACACCCACCCATATTGACCGACCGTGGCTGTGGCAGTTATGAACAGGTGTGAGATGGATACAGCCCATAGATATAGGATACCCCATCAATGATTACCCGGCGTGACTGGCTTCGAATCAGCACCTCAGCGAGTGCAGCACTTGCAATGAAACCTGGGCTGCTCGCAGCACTTCAGGACGGAGCAATCTCCACCAAGGCCATACCATCGTCCGGAGAGGAAATCCCAGTAATCGGACTTGGCGGCCGCTGGATCTCAAATAGGTCGACACCAGACGAACTAGCCGAACACAGAGCTGTTTTGCACGAGCTAGCCCGGGGTGGCGTGGGTAACGCTAAGTGCTGTTTCGACAGTGCCGCTGGTTACGGCGGAGGCGGATCCGAATCATACGCGGGCCAGTGGGCTAGCGAGGATGGATTCGGAGATGACGTGTTTTGGGCAACGAAGGTCAACGTCGCCGGTCGAGGAGGAGGGACAGTAGATCGCGCCGATGTGAGAGAGCAGATTGAGCGCTCCTTCGATCGCATGAAGCGTGACGTCATCGACCTGGATCAGGTTCATAACATGGGTGATCCCCCGACTCAACTCGGAGTTGCTCAGGAGTACAAGGACGAGGGTCGGATCCGCTACATAGGAATCACGACCACAAGCAAGCGTCAATACGATCACCTAGAAGAGGTAATGCGCGACGATCGATATTCCCTCGACTTCATCGGGATCGACTACGCAATCGACAACCGCTCCGCAGAAGATAGAATTCTTCCTCTAGCGCAGGATCGCGGCATAGCGGTCATGGTTTATCTCCCCTTCGGTCGGAGCCGGATGTGGCAACGGATTGGTGATCGCGAATTACCCCAATGGGCTTCGGAATTCGATGCCCATACATGGGCTCAGTTCATGCTCAAGTTCACTGTCGCGCATCCAGCGGTAACGCTAGCTGCTCCAGGAACAGGGGACCCGGAACACATGATTGACAACCTAGGTGGCGGAAAGGGTCGCATGCCGACCGAAGACCACTTAAGCCGCATGGTCGAGTTAGTGCAGGGTCTTCCAGCTTCGAGCTAGAGAGAAGCGTACAGAGAGCAAACCCCTATAGTCTTTCTCACAACAAGCAGTCGACCCCATCTAGAATCATGTGCACAACCAGTCCGAGTCCCAGAAGAAAAACGACTCGTCTCTGGGAATCCTCTTTTATCACCCCCGCTCGCCCCATGACAAATGGAAAGGTCATCATGAGTGTGTAGACTCCGACCATCGGAACCGTATGTAGAGGGTGGAACCCAATAGAACATCGGGATGGGTCGTAGATTGGATCTGCTAGGAGGTGATCAAGATCGACAGCCATCGTTCCTACCAAGATGAGCCAGGTCTGGAGCCGACGGTCCTTGTCGATCACCACGGCGAGAAGCCACGGAACCGCAAAATGAAGAGCGATATGCGCCATTCCTAGAACTTAGCCTACAAGTCCAGCTAATGCTGGCCGGTTAGTGCGAGCCGCCTCATATTCGACTCATGAACGTCTCCAGCACCGCACTAGCTACGGTTGGGCTCATACTGCTCAGTCTGTCAGGGAACAGTCCCCTGCAATCAATCACAGAGTATGAATATCTTGGCCAGAACGAGGCTAACAATGGTCTAGCTGAATCGGCCAAGACCAGGAACAGTGACAATTCCTCAGAACTTAACGAGCTGGTCGAGGAATATTGTGTGCGCTGCCACAACGAGCGGCGCCTGCGTGGAGACCTTTCGCTAGAAAGCTTTGATGCGGCACTGCCCGAGCAGAACGCTCCAGTCGCAGAACGAATGATCCACAAACTACGGGCAGGAATGATGCCTCCAGCGGGCGTGCGCCGTCCTCCGGAAGACTCGCTCGCATTGTTAGCCGCGACCTTGGAAGCGCGACTAGACGACGTGGCGCGCACCAACCCGAATCCCGGTCGAAGAACATTCCAGCGCCTTAATCGAACCGAATATGAAGCCTCGGTTTTTGACCTCTTTAAAATCCACATTGATGCCTCGGCCTTCCTTCCCACCGAGACGATCAGCGACAACTTCGACAATATAGCTGACACGCAGATTCTATCGGCGACATTACTCGAGAGTTATATGCGGGCCGCAGCTCAAGTCAGCCGAGACGCAGTGGGCGATGTGAATGCCGCTACATCTACCACCGTCTACAAAGTACCGAAGACCACTTCGCAGGTTGGGCATGTCGCCGGCACTCCGCTAGGGACAAGGGGTGGTATATCCATAACCCACAATTTCCCCGCCGACGGCGATTACGTATTCGAACTGGACCTTCACCCTAGTCCAGATGGACAACTCTTTGGCCTAACCTCTGGAACACATCGGATTGAGGTCGCAGTCAACGGAGCTCGCGTCGCTCTCCTAGAACTGGACAGATGGATGAGCGAAGGTGACCCATCAGGCCTGCGCGTAGAGACACCGGAAATCCACGTCCGTGCCGGACCACAGCATATCACTGCTGCGTTCATTCTAGAACGAGAAGGACCGATCACTGATCTAATCACTCCGATTGACTTTACGCTGGCCGACCCCAACATGGGAGTCGGTTACGGCGTCACAACCCTTCCTCACCTGCGTGACCTTTCAATAAGTGGGCCATTCGCGGTCACAGGGGTCTCAGAAACACCCGCTCGTCAAAGGATTTTCACCTGTCGTCCGACTGCGCACGAAGAGGAAAAGCCCTGCGCAAGGGAGATCATCAGCAGCATCGCCTCACAAGCGTTTCGTCGGTCTATTGAAAACAACGAAGTCGATGAGCTGATGTTCTTCTTTGAAGAAGGTCGAGAGGAGGGCGGATTCGAGATAGGAATCCGAAACGCAATCTGGGCAATACTATCTAGTCCACGATTCATTTTTAGGCTTGAGCGAACACCTGAGCAGGTAGAGCCGGGTGAGGTTTATGAGCTCGATGATCCCGACCTTGCATCGCGACTTGCCTTCTTTCTCTGGGCAGCCCCGCCGGACGAAGAACTCGTCCAGCTCGCGGAAGCGGGAAAGCTATCGAATGACAGAGAGCTGGAACGTCAAGTCTATAGGATGCTGAAAGATCCTCGAGCAGCATCGCTTGCAACCCGCTTCGCTTCACAATGGCTGCGACTCCAAGACCTAGAGAAGATTAATCCAGACGCGCAGCTATATCCTTACTTCAATCAGCAATTGAAAGAGGCGATGGATCGTGAAACCGAGTTACTCTTCCACACCATCGTTCAAGAAGATCGAAGCATCCTAGAGCTTTTGACCGCTGATTGGACGTTCGTCGACGAACAACTCGCAGCGCACTATGGGCTCCAAGGAGTGTCGGGTACAGAATTTGTAAGAGTTCAACTAGACGATGAAAATCGACGTGGCCTGCTCGGACACGGGAGTATCCTTATGCTAACGTCGGAGGGAGATCGAACTTCGCCCGTGCTTCGAGGCAAATGGGTGATGGAAGTTCTTCTAGGCAGCCCACCGCCTCCTCCACCACCCGCAGTTCCAACGCTAGAAGAGACAGAGGAGTCGAATGGCTCCCGACAATTCACTACCCGAGAACGTCTAGAAATACACCGAGACAATCCGGCCTGCATGTCTTGTCATCGTGTTATCGATCCCATAGGACTCGCTCTTGATAATTTCGACGTAACGGGTGCGTGGCGAATAAGGGAGAACCTCAACCAAATTGACTCAAGTGGTGAGTTATACGACGGAAGTCCAATAAGTGGCCCAGCCGGTCTCCGCGAAGTGATCCTAAAGCGACCAACGGTCTTCCGGAGGACCCTCGCCAAGAACCTGATGGCCTACGCCTTGGGCCGTCGGATTGAGTACTATGATATGCCAACTATTCGTGAGATGGAGCACACCGCAGGTCAGTACGGGGATCGCATCTCACACTATATCTTAGGTATTGTGAAGAGCCCTGCGTTCCGGATGAGCCGGGGCGTAGCCGTGACCGACGCCACACCAGACAACTGAGGCTAACATGCACCTTACGCACAGGAGTCTCGAGCGACGCACCTTTCTCAAGGGCATGGGCGCCACCGTAGCCTTGCCTTTCCTAGACGCGATGGTTCCGGCCGGACGCATGTCAGCCGCGGCGAGAGAAACCGATGTTACACGCTTCGTTGCCATTGAGATGGTTCACGGAGCTGCAGGCTGCAACGAGTGGGGTGCAACTCAGCACCTATGGGCACCACAAGAAGAGGGGACTGACTTCGATTTAACTCCGAGTGCACTTTCGCACCTTGACCCGTGGAGGGAGTACCTGACGATAGTCAGCAACACGGACGTAGGTGGAGCGGAAGCTGAACTCCCTCGTGAAATCGGTGGAGACCATTTCCGCTCAAGTGCGGTATTCCTTACCCAATCTCATCCGAAGCAAACGGAAGGCTCTGACGTCTTCGTCGGAACATCGATGGATCAGCTCTACGCTCAACGTTTCGGGCAGGATACGCCAATTCCGTCGATGCAGCTCTGTATCGAAAATGTTGACCAGGCAGGCGGATGCGCATACGGCTACGCCTGCGTCTACACCGATACAGTGAGCTGGGCGAGTCCCACAGAGCCACTTCCTATGATCCGCGATCCTCGCGTCGCATTCGACCAGCTATTCGGAGCCGGGGGCACAGCCGCGGAACGCGCCCAACGAAGACGGACAGAGCGAAGTATTCTAGACTGGGTGCTTAGGGATCTCGACAGTTTGAACCGCCAATTAGGAGCCGATGACCAGCAGCGGATCGACCGATATGTCACCAACATCAGGGAAATCGAACGTCGGATACAGCGCATCGAATCTCACAATCTGAGCGGAGAGCAGCGTGAGCTAGCCGAGGCACCGGCCGGGGTCCCAGATGATTATGGCGATCACGTCCGTCTGATGTTCGACTTACAGGCACTCGCATTCGCGTCTGACCTAACCCGTGTCATAACCTTCAAGACCAGTCGTGACGTATCCGGCAGGGTCTTCCCCGAGACCGGAGTGACCTCAGGTTTCCACGCTGCTTCGCATCACGGAGGCAATGAGGAGAGGGTTTTAGAGTTCAACAAGATCAATAAATACCACATGAGTCTAATCCCATACTTCTTTGAAAAACTGGCGGATACGATGGAGGGAGACACTCACCTACTCGACAAGACACTCATAGTCTGCGGGTCTCCCATGGGAGACCCGAACCTGCACAACCACAAGCGCTGTCCACTTTTCCTAGCAGGCGGAGCCAATGGACGACTGCCAAAGGGTGGCCTTCACGTGAAAGCTCCGGACGGAACCCCGATGGCAAACGTTCTTCTGAGCTCCATGCACATGCTAGGAATGGATGACGTCGGATCCCTAGGCGACAGCACAGAAGCATTTCCCCTAGGGGCAGGCCGATCTTCAGCAGTAACGGGCTCGACGGGATGATACGACTGTCGAGCGTACTTTTAGCTCTCCTTCTTTCCGGTCCTCAAAGTGAATCACCAGTCGCAGACGCTGCGCAACGTGGAGACCTCGCCACAGTCAGGGTGCTTCTTCGAAGTGGTGCCGACGTAAACGCTGCCCAGAACAGTGGTATGAGTGCCCTCCATTGGGCTGCACAGCAAAATGACGCCCCGGTGATTGAAATCTTGCTGTATGCAGGAGCAAACACCGAGGCAACAACCCGGCTTGGTGGCTACACCCCTCTGCATCTAGCCGGACGCGCAGGTCACGCTCCCGCACTCGACGCACTTCTATCAGGGGGTGCTGAAGTTGACGTGTTCACAACAACTGGGGCCACAGCGCTCCACTTCGCGGCATCATCAGGGCGCGCCGCTGCAATCGAAACGCTGATACGACATGGCGCTAACATCAACGTCACGACTCAGAGTGATGACCAGACTCCACTGATGTGGGCTACTGCATCAAACCGGCTTGATGCCATCCAAATCCTATTGGAGGCTGGGGCTGACCCATCACTAACGACTTCCGTCGTCGATTATGTGCAGATCGCGGCCAAGGATATGCCACAACGCCGACTCCGAGCCCAGCTAGCGTCTGTTCGGCGAAATGCGGAGAACGCTCCGGAAAGTCTTCCTTCGACAGGCCGTTCATCCGGTGGCCAGCTCCAGGCACCAGTGGAGGACGAAAGCGAGGAATCTCCAACTTCGAAGACTGAGGAGGCTTCAGCAGAGGCCGATGATGATGCCAAGCCTGAAGAGCAAGAGGCGGAAACCAGCTCAGAGGAGGAGACCACAAACTCGCCCGAGGCAGAACGTCCGGAATCACCGTCAGAAGATGAGACTGAGCGCGCACTAGGCTATAACGACCTCATCGGGAAAGAGGGTGGCTTTACAGCTCTGCACTTCGCTGCGCGAGACGGCTTCATACATGCTGCCGAGCGTCTTTTGAAGTACGGCAGCGACCTAGATCAGCCAACGGCAGGCGACGGAACCACCCCAATGCTGTTGGCAACCATCAACGGTAATTTCGATCTAGCCCTACTCCTTCTGAACAAGGGAGCTGATCCGAACGCGACAGCGGAGGACGGTGCCCCAGCCTTGTTCACTGTGCTGAATCGTCGTTGGGGGCCCAAAGCGGCCTACCCCCAGCCGCAAGCGTTTCAGCAACAACAGGTCAACTATCTCGAATTCATGGAAGCACTGATGCAGGCTGGTGCTGATGTGAATCACAGAACCGGTCGGCACATCTGGTACACATCATTCAACTTCGACATGCTCGGAGTGAAGTTTGCCGGCGCCACCCCGTTCTGGCGCGCGGCGTACGCTACAGACCTCGACGCCATGCGTCTTCTTGTGGCTTGGGGTGCTGACCCAGCGATTGCGACAAGGAAGGTTCCGTCACGTCGTTTCGGACGTCGTGGGAACGACGAGGACAAATCCGGCCTTCCGCCGGTGCCTACTGGCGGCCCAGGCGTATACCCCATTCATGCTGCGTCAGGGGTTGGATATGGAGAAGGATTCGCGGCCAACCAGCATTCTCACGCCCCGGACAGCTGGCTTGCCGCCGTCCGATACCTAGTGGAAGAGCATGGGGCCGATGTACACGTGCGTGATCTCAACGGCTACTCCGCCGTACATCATGCGGCGAGCAGAGGTGACAACGAGCTAATCGAGTACCTGGTTCAGCAAGGTGCGGACGTCAGTGTTGTCAGTCGGCGCGGTGAGACTACAGTCGACATGGCCAACGGCCCACGTCAACGTGTGCAGCCCTTTCCCGCCACGATTGCATTACTAGAAAGTCTGGGAGCTGTGAATAATCACAACTGCCAAAG
>DEBI01000061.1 GCA_002348465.1 Gemmatimonadales bacterium UBA2960
GTACGGTTGAAACACATACGATCGAATTTGGCTCCCAAAGGCGATTTCACTCATCCCTTTCTGCACCTCTTCCTTTGCCCTATCCCTCTCTTCGACCTCCCTCTGATACAAAGCAGCTCGAAGCATTTTCATCGCCGTGCTCCGGTTTTTGTGTTGTGACCTCTCCTGCTGACAAGCAACCACGATTCCGGTCGGTTCGTGAGTGATTCGCACTGCCGAGTCAGTCTTGTTCACGTGCTGCCCCCCTGCTCCAGAAGCACGGTAGGTGTCCACGCGAAGGTCGGAATCGTCGATATCGATTTCGATATTGTCATCAACAAGCGGATATACAAACACACTAGCAAATGACGTATGCCTCCGCTTCTGCGCATCGAAAGGAGAGATGCGCACAAGCCTGTGCACCCCGCCTTCGGCCTTAAGGTATCCGTATGCGCTCTCTCCCTTGATCTCCATGGTTGCATTCTTAATGCCACCCTCCTCAGCCTGTTGTAGGTCGAGCAGCGTGACTTGATAGCCACGGCGTTCCGCCCAGCGGGTATACATGCGCATCAGCATCTCCGCCCAATCCTGTGACTCGAGCCCACCTGCCCCGGGCTGGAGGGTGACAATGGCCTCGCGGTGGTCGTCCTCCCCTTGAAGCATAGTTCGGAGCTCCATTGATTCGACCCCTGCGGCGAGAGCCTTGAGGCCCACCCCGAGTTCCTTTTCAAGATCAGGATCCTCTTCGCTCAGCAGGAGTTCTACCAAGGCACTCAAATCATCAGCATCAGAAGACAGCTCATTCCACGGCCGGACCCATGCCTTTAATCGATTGGACTCCTCGATCGTATCACGCGCTAGGTCTTGGTCATCCCAGAAGTGAGACGCGGCCATCAGTTCGTCCAGATTCTTCAGCCGTTCTTCACGGGTGTCGAGGTCAAAGATACCCCCTGAGATCACGCAATCTCACTTGGAGTGATTCAAGCTCCTGCTGTTGTTCCTTATTCATTCTTGGGTGCTCGCGTGCGACCAGAAGATTAATGCGAGAAGGAGTCCGTTCAGGACGATTGCTTGGGGCGATTGTCCACAAATATACGGGGTAGACTGGGAGCCTTGAAGGGTAACCACGGACTTCACTCGCACTAACTAAAACGCGACGCCCAGCATCCGCTTAAGAAATCGATAGTTCAAACCACAGGCTATAGTAGCGCGTCCTCCAGAAGTACGAACTCGGTTTGTCTGCGATCAATATCGACCCGAGCAACTTGTACTGACAGCTTGTCACCAAGCCGAAATCTTCGGTGGCCGCGCTCACCAACTAGCGAGTACTCTCGCTCCTCAAAGCGGTAGTAATCGTCCATCATGGTAGAAACTGGTATGATCCCTTCGATGAAGAGGTCATCTAGCGTTACGAAGAGTCCGAAAGGTGCAACTCCCGTGATTTGTCCGCTGTATTCCTCACCTAGATGCCGCTCCATAAAGCCAGTCTTCATGAACGCTACGCTCTCCCTCTCTGCCTCTACCGCTGCCTGCTCTCGGACACTGCAATGACCAGCCAATTCTCTGAGGGAGTCGGCGTCTTGATACGGGCTCTCTCTCCCTTTGATCAGACACTGACTTACCATGCGATGCACTACGAGGTCTGGATACCGACGTATGGGCGAGGTGAAGTGCGTGTAGCCGACTGATCCGAGACCAAAGTGCCCCACGTTTTGCGTACTGTAGCTCGCCCTTTTCAAGGAACGCAGAACCAGAATGTTCACGAGGGCTTCCTCCGGCTTCCCCGCAACCGCACAGACCGTTTCCTGCATCTCCAAAGGAGACAAACGCCCCCTGGACTTCATGAATCCAAATTGGGTCAATGTTTCGGAGAGCTTCTCCATCTTCTCGGGAGCAGGAGGCTCATGCACACGATAGAGTCCAACTATCCCCTTTCTTTCAAAATCTTCAGCGACCACCTCATTCGCCAAGATCATGAAATCCTCAATAACACGGTGCGCCTCCAACCTCTGACGGCGACGGATGTCGAGAGGTTCGCCGTTCGGGCCAATGATTACTTCTGCCTCTGGCAAATCCAAGTCTAGTGAACCCCGTAAAAGACGAAGGGCACGGATCGCTCGCGCATACTCCAGCAAAGTGTTCAACGCGCCGTCCACCTCTGGATCAATTGAAGCTTGGCCGTCGATCACCTCCTGAGCCTCTTCGTATGAGAGAGCGACTCTACACTTTATGATCGTGTGCTCGTACCTGTGGCCGTGTACTTGCCCTTCCGCATCGAGAGTAACGAATACCGACAGCGCGAAACGGGGGACGCCAGTCTTTAACGAACACACATCGTTAGCCAGAATCGTTGGTAACATCGGTACGGTGCGATCTACCAAGTACACACTTGTACCACGAGCATATGCCTCTGTATCGACAGCGCTTCCAACATCAACGAAATGAGAGACATCAGCGATGTGGATGCCCACTTCCACTCGGTCAACATCGAGGCGCTCGATCGAAAGTGCGTCGTCGTGATCCTTAGCGTCACTAGGATCAATCGTAAATGTGAGGAGAGAGGTCCGATCGACTCGAGCATCTCCGGGATTAGAGGTGCCCTCTTTCGCTGCCAAGCGCGCCTCTTCCATCACGTCATCTGCGAACACCTGGACTAACCCATGTGCGTGCGCTACTGCGAGGATCTGCACCGCGGGGTCTTCAGAATCGCCAAGGATCTCCTCAATCACCCCACTTGGCTTAGCCCTGCCACCCTCTTCGTAGGA
>DEBI01000110.1:0-962 GCA_002348465.1 Gemmatimonadales bacterium UBA2960
AGGCGCATCAGATGACGTCGACGCTCCGGCTCCGGCCAATCCACAAAGTCGGTCCGGTCGTGAAGCTGAGAGTGATTGTAGACGAACTGCAGGTCACCTCTCTGTAGCCGCATACGAACGTGCATGTCCGGATCGTTCGCGAGATTGTCGAGCATATCAAGAGCTTCAATATGAGTATCGCTCAACCTCATCGCCCCCTTAAAGCGCTGGGCACTTTCGATGTACTGTCTCTGATAGAAGACTGTTAGATGCCCGGCATGCCAGTTGAAGACGGGGATCTCCATGTAAGGCTTTGCACCCGCCGGAACCTCTCCACGTCTATCTGTTGCAATTGGGTCAAACAAACGCTCAAGCAGATCCGGACGCTCAGACATCATTCGGTTATAGATCGAGACAGCACTCACAAGTAGAGACTCGCCACCTTCACGAGCATCTTGGAGACACAAAAGTCCCACGATGTCGGCACTGTCCGTGTGAAAACTCTGTCGCTCCGCAGTCTGATAGATCCTGGTCTCTGGGTTCTTCGAACTCGCTCCCGTATCCCTGACATGGCCCAAGATATGTCCCTGAGCGTTTTGAGAACGGGCGCTACCTAAATGTGCACCGATCCCGCAAAATACAGTCGCCGCATAAAGCTGATCATAGCTTTCGATAGGAAGGCCGCGTATCACCTCAAACCCAATCCCGTGGAGCAACTCCTCTTTGAGTTCCCTAAGGTGCGACCCGAACGTCTCTAGAGGAAAAGCTTCTGGCGTGATCTCACCGACGTCCCGATCCAAGGCCAAGTAGTGATCAGCTGCTCGCTCAAGGTCAGTCACGTCCTCATCGCTCAAGTGTACGATCCATTCATCTGCGCGTTCGGCGACGTCCCTGCCTAGCCAAGCAGCTGGCCCCGTTATGATCTGTGGCAGGTCTTTAAAACCGGTCATGAGTCAGGGTAAAAGTGGTGAGGACACTGAAGG
>DEBI01000110.1:1377-5344 GCA_002348465.1 Gemmatimonadales bacterium UBA2960
GATCGTATCAGGCTAGTACACGGTCCAGTCATTGCGATAGACATTAGAGTCAAGAAATAGATATCTAAGTGACTGGATCTATTAGTAGTCCACTGCGCACCGGTGGCGCTCCAGGCTGCTATCGACGCATTTTGGCGGTTTCGTCAGCGGGTCACGTTGAACCGCTACCTATCCGCTACACCATCAATGACCATGTTCCGAGCCTTACCAAGCCAACTCCTGCTACTCTCCATTCTCTTGATCCTAGGTGCATGCGCCTCTTCATCCGATGAGACTTTCGACATCGTTGAGGCTACGATCCTCGAAATGCAGGAGGCCATGGAGGACGGTCGGGTAACATCGAGAGACCTAGTCGAAGCTTACCTGCTGCGGATCGCCGTATACGAAGATCAGGTCAACGCAGTGATCACCGTAAATAAGAACGCGCTCGAAGAGGCAGACCGGCTCGATAGAGAACGAGTCGATGGGCAAACTCGTGGGCCACTCCATGGAATCCCCGTTGCGCTTAAGGACAACGTGCACACGAGCGACATCCGCACCACGGGCGGGGCAATCGCATTTGAAAACCTGATGCCCCCGTATGATGCGACGCTGACTGCGAACCTTCGTGAGGCCGGGGCAATCATCCTGGCTAAAACGGTCATGACCGAACTCGCTAACTTCACAGCAGCCGGAATGCCTGGTAATTACAGCGCCGTGGGTGGTTACGGAATGAACCCATATGATCCCCGGCGGGATCCCCGAGATGGTCGGAATGACGGACGACCCGTTCTAGGAGTGGGTGGATCAAGCTCAGGTATCGGAACGGCTATGAGCTTTTGGGCGGGGAACGTCGGGACAGAAACCTCAGGCTCGATCCTATCACCAGCGAATGCGAATATGCTTGCCGGGATCAAGCCTACCGTCGGCAGAATCAGCCGCTGGGGTGTAATCCCTATCACGGGAGACCAAGACACTGCAGGGCCCATGACGCGCACCGTGACCGACGCGGCAATCATGATGGGTGTGCTGGAAGGAACCGAACCGGATCCAAATGATCCTGCTACGACCACTTGTTCGCCACCGCCAGGGAATGATTACACGGCTTACCTGAACATTGAGGGACTCCAGGGAGCTCGTATCGGTATTCCGCGAGCCATGTACTACGACTCTGTCTCAGTCCCAGGGCAAGAAGTGTATCGGGGTGGCCTTACGCCTCATGCACGAGGTGTCATGGACGAAGTGATACAGATCCTGCGGAACCAAGGTGCAACCATCGTCGACCCGGCGAACATACCGAGTGTCCTAGACCCTGACCCCTCTCAGAACCTTATGACCGCAGGAGGCAGTAGCGTCCTCTTCTATGGAATGAAAAGGGACTTCAACACCTGGCTAGCCTCTCTCGGAGACGCGGCACCTGTGAGCACTCTGACTGAATTACGCGATTGGAACGAAGAAAACCGCCACGCTGGAAGTCTCAAGTATGATCAACTCAGGCTCGATCAATCCGACGAAATCGATCTCGAAGCCGACAAAGCTCAATATGAAGCGGATAGGGCCCGTGACCTCTTGCTAAATGGCGAACTCGGAATTGACGCCGCTATGGCGGAGCATAATCTCGACGCACTGCTTTTCCCTGGTTCAAGTGGTGCAGGTATTGCCGCCCGGCCTGGATACCCGACCGTCATTGTTCCCTTCGCCCTGACACCCTCGGAGTTCGATCCGGCCCTTCCAGAAGGCTTCGAGGCAAAACCACGCCCCTTCGGCGTCAGCTTCACGGGTAATGCGTGCAGCGAACCCCGACTCATTGAACTCGCGTATGCGTTCGAGCAAGCCACAAAGAGGCGCATCGCACCACCAGGTATGAATTGAGGAAAGACTCTGAGGGTATAAACCAGACCCGGCACGCCGCTATCACTGGCTGGGGCTCGTGCATGCCCCCCGCTGTGTTGTCGAACAACGACCTGTCCACCTTCCTAGATACGTCAGACGAGTGGATCATCACGAGAACGGGCATGAAGGAACGTCGTATCTCTCATGTGTCGGCAACTGAGATGGCAACCCTCGCCGCTAAGCGGGCCCTAGCGTGTGCGGGCCTCGATCCAACTGACCTAGACCTCATAATCTACGGGGGGGTGAGTAACGAGGAGCTCTGCCCAAACAGTGCCTCTGGCGTCCAATTCTCACTCGGGGCATCAAACGCCGCCTCCATAGATCTCAACACGGCATGCACAAGCTTCTGCTATGGGCTAGCAGCTGCAACCGCGATGATCCAAGCAGGTCAAGTTCGAAATGCTGTGGTGATCGGGGTGGAACTGATCAGCCGATACATGGATTGGACTAATCGAAACGTTGCGGTGCTCTTCGGAGATGGGGCCGCGGCAGTCGTACTAGAAGCAACAGACCGAGAAGAAGGCTTACTAGCGAGCGTGCTCGGTTGTGACGCTGAAGCTCGTCACACGCTGCGTGTTCGAGGGTTCGGCTGCAGCTACTCCGGTTACGGGATCACACTCGGAGATACATTTTGGGACTTCGATGGCCAACAAATCTTCAAAAGAGCCGTCCTAGGAATGTCTCGAGCTTCAAGCGAAGTACTCAAACGGTCGGCGCTAACAGCCGACGACATCTCGCTCGTCATTCCTCACCAAGCCAATCTCCGAATCATCGAATCGGTGGCTAAGCACACCGGTATTCCGATGGAACGTGTGATGTTGACCGTAGAGAAATACGGAAACATGAGCGCTGCGACTGTTCCGGTTGCACTAGTGGAAGCCTTGAGCGAGGGCAGGGTTGAGCCAAACAGCTGGATTCTGATGCCCGCATTTGGAGGAGGATTAACATACTGCTCGCTGCTGGTGAAGTGGGGCGACCGTGTCACTCCACTAGGGGGATCTCCCGACGAACTGCCGCCGTGCACAGAGTCAGCGCTAGAACTCGTTAACCGGGTGAGAGGCAACCAAGACCCCCATGGACGTTCGAAGGATGGTCTGTTGTCACCCACATTTCCTGAAATGCGCTCATAGATCGTCTATTCTGCGGGCTGGTCACTCCCTTGCGGGCCGCGGACGAACCCAGAATCTTCACGCCCGTCTTGTACGGGTGAACCGCGTCCCGCTTCGGCACCCGATCCGAAAATTTTCGAGTGCACGGATGCGTCCAGTTTCATTTGAACTGCTGCGTGGCCTGATCGCGGCCACTGCCTTAGCTGTTGCCATTCACCCCGTCCAAGTTGAGGGCCAAGACGAGCGGAGGCCCACGGTCATAGACGGGTCACCCGCCCCCGTACTCCCAGCCTCCATAACACGAGACGACCGAGGTCGCGCAACGGTGCGTGCGATCAGGCTTTCTGAACCCATTGTACTAGACGGGCGACTCGAAGAGTCTGTCTATCAGGAATACGAACCTTTCGGAGATTTTATCCAGGTGGTTCCAGTGTCAGGGAATCCATCGTCTGAGCAAACAGACGTATGGATCGCCTTTGATGAAGACAACCTCTATATCACATGTCGATGTTGGGATTCTGCCGATCCCGATGATTGGGTGATCAACGAGTATCGTCGAGACTCCGACGGTCTCCGAAATAACGAGCACTTTGGCGTTATGCTCGACACGTTCTACGACCGCAGAAATGGTCTGGTCTTCTACGCTAACCCTCTGGGAGCACGAGCGGATTATGCCGTAGTAGGAGAGGGGAGCCCGAACAAAGACTGGAACCCCGTTTGGGACGTGGAAGGAGGCACATTCGACGGAGGGTGGGTCGTTGAAATGGCAATCCCATTCAAGTCACTCCGATATGCATCGGGCGAAAACCGAATGTGGGGGATCCAACTCAGACGATCCATACTACACAAGAACGAATGGACGTACCTAAACCCGGTTCCACCTGTTCTTGCAGGCCCACAGGCGATGAATCGAATATCAGCCGGCGGCACGCTAATTGAGTTGAATCTGCCACCTGCGGGCAGCAACCTCGAACTGAAGCCCTATG
>DEBI01000110.1:5730-33953 GCA_002348465.1 Gemmatimonadales bacterium UBA2960
GATATCGGTCTAGACGTGAAATATGGAATCACTGCAAACCTGACTGCTGATATTACGCTCAACACCGACTTCGCTCAGGTAGAAGTCGACGAACAGCAGGTAAACCTCACTCGTTTCAGCCTCTTCTTTCCGGAAAAGCGCGACTTCTTTTTAGAAGGAAGAGGTGTATTTGATTTCGGCCAAGGTGGAAGTGGTGGGTTCCGAGGAGGCGGCGGTGGGTCCCGTGGAGGTGGCGACCGCCCCACCCTTTTCTATAGCCGTCGGATAGGACTAGAGCGGGGCCAAGTTGTACCCATCCAAGCGGGAGGACGCATCACCGGTAAGGTCGGTCCGTTCAATGTAGGTCTCGTGAACATTCAGACAGGTAACGTCGAGCCCACAGGGGTCGAGAGCACGAACTATTCCGTAATAAGGATCCAGAGGGATATCCTCACCCGAAGTTCAATCGGCGCTCTCTTTACAAACCGTTCGATAGCGGCCGGTGGCGACGGGACCAACCAGGCGTATGGAATGGACGCCTCATTTGGGTTCGGCCAAAACTTTGAAGCCGGAGCATACTGGTCGCAGACCGAAACGACTTCTCGTGATGGCGATAACCAGAGCTGGCAAGTCGCCATGTCCTACAACGGAGACACATACGGGGCCGACGCTTCTCATCTGAAAGTGGGGGACGCTTTCAATCCTGAGGTGGGCTTCCTTCGTCGTAGCGACTTTCAAAAGTCTTCAGGGAGCTTTCGCTTCAGTCCGAGGCCGACGTCTATCGAAGCGATCAGGAAATTGAGCTGGCAAGCTAACGTAGACTACTTCCAAGACGGTTCAGGACGACTGCAATCCCGATTGCAGACTGCACGATTCGATGTCGAAATGGAAAACAGCGATCGATGGGCAATCGAAGGTATCCGCGAGTTCGAACGACTAGACAAGCCATTCCAGGTGTCCAATGAACTAGCGATCGGGCAAGGTAGCTACACCTTCACCAGCCAGCGGATCTCCTACACCGGAGGCCCGCAGCGCATACTGTCCGGTAGCGTAGCATTTCAATGGGGGTCGTTCTACAACGGCTCAATCCGCTCGCTATCTCTAAATCGGAGCCGGATGGTCTTAACCAACAACCTCTCGCTCGAGCCCGGCGTAAGCTTCAACGTATTGGACTTACCACAGGCCGAATCTACACAGTCCGTATTTCGCCTCCGAACTGACTACGCCTTTACGCCACGCATGTTCGCGAGTGCACTACTCCAGTACAATGAGGCAGACCAAATCCTGTCCAGCAACATCCGTTTCAGATGGGAATATGCGCCCGGAAGCGAGTTCTTCCTTGTGTGGACTGACGAACGCGACCGCGGGCCGCATGGTACAGGGCTTCGGACACGTGGTCTCGCTATCAAGGCTACAAGACTACTTCGTTTCTAAACCCGGAGAAAACCTCACATGACAATGCCTCGAATGCTCGCTCTCGGCATCCTCGTGATTGGGGGCTGCACGCCAGTTACGGACAACAATCCACCGAACATCGTATACATGCTCGCCGATGATCTAGGATATGGAGAGCTTGGATCCTACGGGCAATCCCTAATAAGAACACCAAACCTCGACAGGCTAGCAGAGGATGGCATGCGATTCACGCAGCACTATTCCGGCAGCCCGGTATGTGCTCCTTCAAGAGCGACACTGCTTACTGGGCTGAGTACTCTAAGGTCGCAAATCCGAGACAACTACGAGGTCGGAGGATACCCGGATCCAGAAGAACTCGGACAAATGCCACTCGACTCCGGCACTTATACGATCGGGACTATGCTCCAAGACGCCGGTTACGTAACCGGCGCAATTGGGAAATGGGGTCTAGGTGGTCGAGAATCACTCGGGCAACCACGCTTCCAAGGCTTCGACTACTTCTTCGGATACCTAGATCAGCAACTCGCTCACAATTTCTACCCCACACACCTGTGGCGGAACGGAAGCCGAGTCGATTTGGATAACGAGTACTTTTCTGCACACCAACGTTTCGAAGGTACAGATCCTAATGATCCAGAGCAGTATAAACGATACCAAGGGAATGACTACTCCCTCGACGTGATGGCGGATGACGCAATCCGCTTCATTGAGGAGAACCGAGACCATCCGTTCTTTCTCTATCTCCCCTTCACGATCCCGCACGTAGCTCTTCAGGTTCCAGACTCATCGCTGGCTCAATACGACGGGGCATTCGAGGAAGAACCATACCTCGGGGATCCAACCTATCTTCCGCACCACCGACCCCTGTCCGCCTACGCAGGGATGATTACGCGCATGGACGACCATATCGGTCGGATTCTAGATCACTTAGAAGAACTTGGACTTGCAGAAAACACAGTCGTGATGTTTACGAGCGATAACGGCACGACATACACAGGCGGAGTAGACGCAGAATTCTTCGAGAGCACGGCAGGTCTTCGTGGGCTGAAAGGGTCTCTTTACGAAGGCGGAATACGTGTACCTCTGATAGCGCGATGGCCTGGACACATTGAGGCTGGAACAGTGAGTGATGAAGTCTCAGCATTCTGGGATATGATGCCAACATTCGCAGATATAGCTGGAGTGGAATCCCCTGCCGATATAGACGGCACCTCGATACTGCCAGTGCTCCTTGGGGAACAAAGCAACGGTGAGCGTTCACTATATTGGGAGTACCATGGTCTTTGGAACGGCGCACAGGCTGTACGCGTGGGTCAGTGGAAAGGTGTCCGACTAGGAGGTCACGAAGACCCCCATGCACCTATTGAGTTGTATGACTTAGAAGCCGACCCATTCGAGACAACAGATATAGCTGATCGTTATCCGGGCGTAGTTGAGCGGATCCGTGCCGTGATGGATTCTAGGACAGAGTCAGATTACAAGCCTTGGAACTTCGCTAGCGCTGGCGAGGGCTGAGACCCCAATCCTCATCGTTACAACAGGGACTGCAGCCTCCCTAGGCCAACTAATACACAGCCAAAGGGATTACTACCCTACCCCTGGCTCGAGACCGTGTAAATGGTTTGCGTAGGGAATGCCATGTCTAGACCCTCGGCTTCGAAACGCTCTAGAATTGCAAGATTGACGGCAGTCTGCACGCTCATGACGTCCGCTCCTTTGGCGATGTAGTAGATCATTGTTACACCTAGAGCAAAGTCACCGAACGAATCAAACCCTACGGTAATGTCCTCCTCGGTGTGTTCTCCCTGCGACTCTACTATCTCCCTCAAGAGATCGAGCGCACGACGCACCCCCCCAGGGGTAGTGTCGTATGTCAAACCGAGATTTAGCACGACCTTTCGGTTTGGCTCACGCGAAACGTTCTCTACTGCTGAGTCGGCAAAACGAGAATTTGGAATGGTGACTTCCCGTCCGGCCAGAGTCTTGAGTCGAGTGCTTCGGATACCGATCTCGCTGACCGAGCCTTCGAATCCACTGATCACGATTCGGTCACCAATTGAAAAGGGACGATCCGTAAAGATCGTGAAACCACCGAAGAAGTTGGCCACAGTATCCTTAGCAGCCATAGCAAGAGCTAAGCCACCGATGCCCAAGCCAGCGATCAGCGCCATCACGTCGTAACCGGCGTTATTGAGGGCAACGACCACGCCGACTATCCAGATTGCTGACTTACCCCCACGCCGTGCTATAGGCAGAAGCTGGTCATCGAGTTCACTATCGCTCGTTGCGACAAGAGCGGTCACCCACCCGGAGACGAAGGCATCCCACACCCTCGCTAGAGCCCACGTCACCGAAAGGACTATGGCCGCTTCAGTCGCCACCCACAGGAACGCGTCGACGCTGGCTGGTAACGATAGAGTCTGGACTGCTATCCAGAATCCGAAGACTGTTACAACAACGACAACGGGCTCCCCAATCGTATCAACTATGAAGTCATCAACTTCTGTCTCAGTCTTTCTCGTAGCGTTCCGGATAACTCCACTGGTCAACCGGTACACTGTCTTACCGACGAGCACAGACCCACCCGCGATCCCGGCCGCGATGAGCCACTGCAGAATCGTATTTCCGTAAAAGGGCTGAGCCAGAAACTCGTTCATTAGGAAGCTCCCAAA
This sequence comes from Gemmatimonadales bacterium UBA2960, assembly GCA_002348465.1. Taxonomy (GTDB): domain Bacteria; phylum Gemmatimonadota; class Gemmatimonadetes; order Longimicrobiales; family Gaopeijiaceae; genus UBA2589. The sequence goes on from DEBI01000110.1 coordinate 9,798, forward strand.
GCAAAAGTGGGTCTATAGGGTCCCAAGCAAATCTCACCCCCGCCAGAATTAAGCCAAATACGGGAGCGTCTACTTATGCAACGAAAACTATTACAAGTGTCGGTCCCTAGTTGCATCACACGATCGAATATACGTCCCCGCTTTCCGTCATCTTTTGGTCCTCATAGGGAGAGGCTACACGTCTGTAAAGCTCAAGCTTTGCACACTCCAGGACGCCCACTACTTCGTTCAAGTGAGCGTACCGGACTCGGCCCGCATCCTCCGCGGCACTTTTCAAATAGCTATTTACTAGCATCGTTAAAGCGTAGTTGAGCTCTCCCGGGCTAGAAGGTGGTTCACCTCCAGCAATCCGGGTTCGTGACATTTGGTCAATGTAGGGCATATGTAAGATCCGAGATCAGTTTATGGATAGCCAACAACTTGCCTCAATCCCTAGCCCAGTGCGACTGGTAACTATGGTATCCAGATGACTTACCTAAGTAGCGCCACCGCCTCGTCTGATCTGGAAAATTGGGTTGCGCGTCCCTGGAACACGCTACCGGACCCTCCACCCTTTCCGTGCAGCACAGCCGCTATTCGAGGACCAACCTCAGAAACGTTTATATCGGCTTCCTCACCTGCTGAAAGAAGAAAAAAACCTTCACCGGAATCGTCTGAAGTCAGAAGTACCACCCGACCAGGGTCGAGGCTGACTATCTCACGACCCAGTCTTTGCAAGAAAGACAGCCCTTTCCCCACAAAATGCCTTACCGATACAGCCTCCGGTTCCACTGTTAGCTGCCAAGCAAGGGCGCTCGCTAGCTCCTCCTCCATCCCCCGGATCAAACGAGCCTTGTCCTTCAGCTGGTCTACACGGGCCTCCACTGCATCGACCACCTGATCGTCCGAGACACCCAGCAGGCTCCTCAGCCGAGCTGTTCGGAAAACCTCTACCCCAATCCGACTACGTAGCCGTTCTCCGGCAACATAGAAAACCCGAGTCCCGCCCCGGACCGATTCCGTACCCAAGAGCGCTATCGCTTCAATCTCTGCTGTACTAACGCAGTGCGTACCACCACAGGTATTCAAATCGATGTCTTCAATCTCAATCAATCTGACGTCTCCCGAATGCCCTGTCGGCAAACCGCGCGACCGAACTTCCATTCGCTCATACTCATCGAGACTGACCCGATGAGCGGAGACCCGCCGTGCAGCACGCACCTCAACAGCTACAGTCTCTTCAAGCAAGCAGAGCTCAGATTTTGCAAGCGACTTAACATCGAGCTCAATATCCGAGACATGTTCACCCAGATGAAAAGCAGTGGTTTGCCAACCGAACTGATCCGCAGCTACCGCCGTCAGCAGATGCTGCGCGGTGTGTTGTTGCATATGATCGAACCGACGCTGCCAGTCGATTTCTAAAATCACCGGACCGCTCGCTACGGGAGCTTCCAAGAGGTGGTAGATAAGCCCGTCGACCTTTTGCACATCGATGACCTCTATCCCGTTCAACCTGCCCCTGTCGGACGGCTGGCCTCCCCCCTCGGGATAAAACACTGTGTCCTCTAACACAGCGTACGGGCGGCCCTGATGCATCCCCTGCTCTACTAAAGATGTCTCAAGTTGGGTCAGGGTTGGCTCTTGCTCGTAAGTTGGTGCGTCGGACACGGAAGTGTCGCTCCTCTCTCTGTGTCACGGGCGCGACATGGTGAGAGTTCGGCCTCGAAGCGTCAAGCGGCAGTCAAGCTTGAACCCTTTAAGCCAAGCGCCTACTTATGGTGAAATTAGGTAGATTTACGGAGCGAAAACCGATTGCAACAAAATGGCTGGTCTGACAGTCAAATGCTGTGCTATACGAGACCCTAACCTGCTGAAATAGGAAACGAGAATGAGTGAGAACGGTAAGTGCCCTGTCCATCACGGCCATATGAGCACCACCAGTTCCGGCACGTCAAACCGAGACTGGTGGCCCAACCAGCTCAACCTCTCGATCCTTCACCAGAACTCACCCGCATCGAATCCGATGGGAGAGGCTTTCGACTACGCTACCGAATTTGGAAAACTCGACCTCGAAGAGCTGAAGAAAGATCTTTTTGAGCTCATGACTGACTCCCAAGACTGGTGGCCAGCCGATTACGGTCACTACGGTCCTCTGTTCATTCGCATGGCGTGGCACAGTGCCGGAACGTATCGAACGGGGGACGGCAGAGGGGGAGCTGGCTCGGGAACATTACGGTTCGCGCCACTAAACAGCTGGCCAGACAACGGCAATCTAGACAAAGCCCGTCGTCTTCTCTGGCCTCTAAAGCAGAAGTATGGCGAAAAAATCTCGTGGGCTGACCTCATGATTTTTGCCGGAAACTGCGCAATTGAGTCTATGGGCCTCCAACCGTTCGGCTTCGCTGGAGGTCGTAAGGACGTTTTCGAACCAGAGAGTGACATCTACTGGGGCAAGGAAACGGAGTGGCTGGGCGACAGTCGTTACTCTGGAGACCGGGACCTAGAAAACCCTCTCGCAGCCGTCCAGATGGGGCTCATTTATGTGAATCCAGAAGGACCCAATGGAGAGCCAGACCCAATAAAAGCAGCTCGGGACATTCGTGAAACGTTCGCGCGTATGGCAATGAACGATGAGGAAACCGTTGCCTTGATCGCGGGTGGGCACACCTTCGGTAAAACACATGGCGCAGGAGACGCCAGTCTCGTAGGTGCCGAACCAGAAGGAGCAACTATCGAGCAGCAGGGTTTGGGCTGGAAGAACGCATTCGGCACCGGAAAAGGGAGCGATACGATCACCAGCGGATTAGAGGGTGCGTGGACCCCAAACCCCATCAAATGGGATACCGGCTACTTCGACACCTTGTTCGGACACGAGTGGGAACTGATTAAGAGTCCAGCCGGAGCATGGCAGTGGACGCCGAAAGACGGCGCGTCAGCAAATGCTGTGCCGGATGCCCATGATTCATCGCGTCGCCATCCGCCGATGATGGCAACTACAGATATATCGATGCGAGAAGATCCGATATACGAACCGATTTCACGACACTTCCATGAGAACCCTGACGAGTTAGCAGACGCATTCGCTAGGGCTTGGTTCAAACTGACCCACCGGGACATGGGCCCGCGGGCCCGCTATCTAGGGGCGCTGGTTCCGGAAGAGGAGTTGATATGGCAAGACCCGCTCCCTCCGTTAGACCACGAGCTCGTTAATGAGGACGACATCGCTAAACTCAAGGAAAAGATTTTAGGATCAGAGGCAACAGTTTCAGAGCTCGTCTCCGTCGCCTGGGCATCGGCCTCCACCTTCCGGGGATCAGACATGCGCGGTGGAGCCAACGGAGCACGTGTGCGGCTGGCCCCCCAAAAAGACTGGGCGGTCAACCAGCCAGAGCAACTCGGTAGGGTACTCACTGCGCTCGAAACGATTCAGAGTGAGTTCAATGACGCGCAAACGGGAGGCAAAAAGATCTCACTAGCCGACCTGATTGTTCTCGCGGGTGTCGCAGCGGTTGAGTCCGCTGCAAGAGGGGCGGGACAAGATGTAACGGTGCCCTTCATCCCAGGCCGCACAGACGCAGAAGAACAACATACTGATGCGGAATCGTTCCAAGTCCTAGAGCCCGTCGCCGACGGCTTTCGTAACTATCTCAAGACCGAGCTTTCAGTATCGGCCGAGGAGCTCTTGGTCGACAAGGCTCAACTTCTGGGACTAAGTGCTCCGGAAATGACGGTACTCGTTGGCGGTATGCGAGCACTGAACGCTAATGTGGATGGAGTCCCTCACGGAGTGCTTACCAATCGGCCTGGGACCCTAACAAACGATTTCTTCGTCAATCTCCTCGATATGAGCACGGAATGGTCTGCGATCTCGGACTCAGAAGACCGCTTCGAGGGGCGTGACCGCAGCACGGGCGAAGTGAAATGGAGTGCCTCACGGGTGGACCTCGTCTTCGGATCGAACTCACAGCTCCGTGCGATTGCCGAAGTGTACGGACAGGATAATGGCCAAGAACGCTTCGTCACAGACTTTATCGCCGCTTGGGACAAGGTGATGAACCTAGACCGCTTCGACCTAGAGTAAAGCTGGCGATGATCGATAGTGCGGTGGGCAACCACGCAGCAGCAGCGTCGATGGGAAACCGTTCTTTAGGAGTATCCTAGTGGGATTTTTTGAATTTCTAGTAGCAGTATTTCTCTTCAAGACCATCGGTGAGGTGCTCAAGGAGCACATCAAAAAGAAACCGGCCCCTGGGTCGGTTTCTTCCGATCAGGTTGAGTTGCTAAGAGAGGAAATCAGAGACCTAGGAATGCGCTTACATCACATAGAAGAGGAGCGCGACTTCTACAAGGATCTTCTAGCCGCTCCGAGGGGGTCGAGCACGCCTCGAAGCGCAGACTGAAACAACTAGTCATCCCCTGAAGTCGCTATCTGATTCCGCATGTGATCGGCAACGGCATGAAAGCGTTTCCGGAGGTGCGCTCGGAGCTGGTCGGGCATCTCATGGGAATCCAATGCATAGTCCATACACGACACCCATGCGTCGCGCTCTGGCTCCCCAATAGGGAACGGCAGGTGACGAGCACGTAGCATCGGGTGCCCAAACCGTTCTACGTAAAGGGGCGGGCCTCCGGTCCACCCAACAAGAAAGAGGAACAGCTTCTCCCTAGAACTTTCAAGGTCCGGTGGGTGCAGTGCCAAAATCCCGGCCGCTTCGGGAGCACTGCCCATTCGATCATAGAAAAGATCCACTAGGCGACGGATCCCAACCTCCCCTCCAAGAAGTTGATAGTGACTCTGTTGGTCGGCATTCACTGGGTAATCATCCGTCAACCGACGCAGTCCGACGCCATTCGTCGTACTGACGCCGAAGCTCAAGCAACGGATTTTCGGCCATCCTCTCAGTCGCAACTGAGATGGCCAGCCAAGGTGCATTCGGGGTCCCGGCATCCGTCATGCCGATACTCTCCGTCGCATATGGCGCATCTTGGCCCCTGGCCACAAGGATGACAGCCATAGAGGCCGTCTGACGTATACTGTCATCGTTGCAACGCACATCTCCACCTGCTACCGAACCTGCCTCTAGTGCACGCATCAGTCGATCTGAGAGCCAGTTGAATCCCGCCGGATCATCCCAGCGGTAGGCGTCTAGGGGTGCGCTCACAACTTCTGAGCTCTCCAGAGTGTTTCCTTGAGAGCTTACTCCGTTACTCGCATCAGCCATCACACCCGCATAGCGAGTCGATCCATCGTTATCGGTGCTAGTGCCTTGTCGAAGAGGAGTCGTGTACCCGGCAACGTTAACTAGCCCATCGTGCATCGTAACTACTCCGTACTGCCTACGCTCAAGTTGATCGTCCCAGCTAGGGTCGGTGACTCGTAGGATGACCTCTTCGGCGGTAAGCCCTTCCTGCACAAGCTCGAAGACACGATTTCGGTTATCAACGTCAAACCCCGCCTGCGTGGCAGCCGCACCCATCCCTGGCACTAGTGCTGCGACCGCATCCCCATAAGTAGGCACACACGAGGCCACAGCAACCCCGACGTCCCCGGTTTCTGGATCAACCCCGACCACGGACCATGTCGTCATGTCCATCTCGCGCGGAAAACTCTCGCCACTAGAACATGCTGCCGCTACCGACACGAGCAGGAAGGACAAGAGGCCGAACGCAGGGCCAGGTCCGATTTTACGCATTGGAAATCTCCATCGATTATTCCTGACTCCTATATCGGCCAAGAATTAACGAAAGTAGGCCAAAAGCACGGGTATCCGCTATTAGAGCCCCTAGCTGCATTACTAACTCCAGTATGCCACGTAGCGGAGTGCCGGGAAAAAGCGATATCGTGATAGAAGCCAAGCTCAACCGCAGCATAACGCGCGCGCGCCCTGCAAAGGGCCGTTAATTCCTCCCCTCACCCCCTTCAGCTATGCCTAAGCTCGTCACACTTGATGAGATCCGCCTACTTCTCGACACAGACAGCCTGATCGACGAGATCGAAGCCGGTTTCGATTTGTATTCGGATGGCAAAGTCAATGTCCCGCCGGTCGGATTCATGCACTTTGATGACCCACCCGGAGATGTTCACATCAAATATGGATCTATTCAGGACGACGACTATTGGGTCCTTAAAGTCGCCTCGGGCTTCTATCAAAACCCATCACTCGGACTTCAAGCCTCTGATGGGGTCATCCTGGTATTCAGCCAGCGCAGCGGAGCTCTGGAACTAGTTCTTCACGACCGCTGCTGGCTCACTGATATGCGCACAGCAGCGGCAGGAGCCGTCGCCGCACGTCACCTAGCACCGCGGAAGATCGACCACGTCGGAGTAATCGGTACTGGAGTTCAGGCGAGAATGCAGCTTGAGATGTTGTGCTCCGTGGTGGAAGCGAAATCAGCCCTCGTATGGGGACGGAATAAGGAGAAGGTTGGGAGAATGGTCAGCGAACTAGGGGCGAGTGACGCTCTCCTCGCATCAGATATGGAAGTGCGAGCAGTAGAAAGTGTGGAGGAGCTCGCTGATCAAAGCCGATTAATCGTGACCGCAACGTCTGCCCATGAGCCCGTGCTCAGAGCGGATCAGGTCCAGCCCGGAACGCACATTACCGCAATGGGATCAGATGACGACGGCAAACAGGAGCTCGACGTGGCTCTCCTAGGTAAAGCTGATCGGATCGTTGCCGACAGCGTCTCCCAGTGCAGCCAGTACGGTGAATGTGTTCATGCGATTAATGCAGGAGTCATCTCCCTGGATGACGTCACCGAACTCGGTGCTGTGGTATCCGGGTCCACTGACGGTAGGACATCCGACGACCAGATAACGATCGCAGACCTAACCGGGGTGGCAGTCCAGGACATTCAGATTGCAAAGATGATCGCTCGAGCACGATAGCTAGAGCCCGACACTCTCATGCACAGAGTGTCGTCCTTCGACCGCTAGCGAATGCGGTCCTTCAGTCCTTCGACCCGAACACCATCTGCGCCAGCTTAGCCAAGGGATCGTAAGAGCGATCGACAACTCTTTCCTTGAGAGGAATGATGGCATTGTCCGTAATCGCGATATTCTCGGGGCAAACCTTGGTACAACACTTGGTGATATTGCAGTAACCGATCCCCATATCGTCACGGAGCTGAGCCACCCTATTCCCAACGTCAATCGGGTTCATCTCAGCTTGAGCGGCAAAGACAAAGTGCCTCGGACCCGCGAACTCTGCGTGCATCTGATGGTCGCGGAGGACATGGCACACGTCCTGACACAAAAAGCATTCAATACACTTCCTAAACTCCTGAGGACGCTCCACATCGTACTGGTGCATCTTCCACGATCCATCTTCGAAGTCCGGCTCGCGCGGTGTCATCTCTTGGATCGACTGCTTCACTTCGTAGTTCCAAGAAACATCGGTAACCAGATCCTTAAGAACCGGGAAGGCACGCATCGGTTCGACCGTAATCGGGCCGTCACCGGCTACGTCCTCCACACGTGTCATGCACATTAGTCGCGGTGACCCGTTTACCTCTGCAGAGCACGATCCGCACTTGCCCGCTTTACAGTTCCAACGACACGCAAGATCAGTGGCCTGTTCAGCTTGGATCTTGTGGATGGCATCAAGAACTACGTAACCGGGCTCAAGATCTACATCGTACGTCTCGAACTCCCCACCTTCTTGATCACCTCTCCAGACCTTGAATGCTGCTGACTCCATCAACCTTCCTCCTCGATGATGTCTTGCAATTCCTGACGCATTTGAGGGATTTCTTGACGCTCAATGATCATTTCCCCATCCGGTCCCTTGCGAACGACATGGTTAAAGGTAGACCAGCCCTCGTCCTTGTCCGGATGGTCGAGCCGAGAATGCGCCCCCCGACTCTCCTTTCGTTCACGAGCCGAAAGAGCGATCGCCTCAGACACCGTCAGTAGATGCTTCATGTCGAGCGCAGTGTGCCATCCCGGGTTGTACCACCGATTGCCCCCGGCCCCTACATCGGCAATCTGGCCAGAGATTTCCCGGATCAACCCGATAGCATCTGTCAGCCCCTTATCTTCGCGCGCGATGCCGACCTTGTCCTGCATCATGGTTTGAAGTTCAAGTTGAAGTTGGAACGGATTCCTGTCCGTGACACCTCGCTCGAGCGGCGCTAACGCTTCGGTCGCGGCCTCTTCAATCTGTGCTTCCGAGACAGAGTACGAAGGGTTCTCTTTCGCAAATTTCGCAGCATACTCACCTGCACGCTGCCCGAAGACGACCAGGTCAGACAGCGAGTTGCCTCCTAAGCGGTTTGCCCCGTGCAGACCACCGGCGACCTCTCCCGCTGCAAACAAGCCCGGCACAGTGGTAGTCATCTGCGTATCCGCGTCTACCGCAATCCCACCCATGGCATAGTGCGTGGTCGGACCAACCTCCATCTGCTCCTTCGTAATATCAATGCCTGCCAGTTCCTTAAACTGATGGTACATACTTGGAAGCTTCTTCTTAATATGTCCCTCAGAGTCTTTGATGTGCTCCTTGATCCACGCGATATCGAGAAATGCACCTCCGTGCGGGCTCCCCCGACCCTCTTGGACTTCCTTGACGATCTTCCGTGCTACATGGTCTCGCGTAAGAAGTTCGGGTGGGCGCCGGGCATCCCGATCACCCGTGACATAGCGCCATCCCTCTTCGGCGTTATCAGCTGTCTGATTGACGTAAAGGGACGGAATGTCATCAAACATGAAGCGTTCACCCTTGTTGTTCTTGAGGATTCCGCCCTCACCTCGCACACCCTCGGTGACCAGAATTCCTCGCACGCTAGGTGGCCAGACCATCCCTGTCGGGTGGAACTGAATAAACTCCATGTCCCTCATTTCAGCCCCGGCATGGTACCCAAGCGAGTGTCCATCACCCGTGCCTTCCCAACTGTTACTAGTGACGAGGTAAGCCCGTCCAAGGCCACCCGTAGCTAGCACAACCGCCTTTGCTTTAAAGACCCTGAAGCGGCCCTGCTCTCGGTCGTAACCAAAAGCTCCCACGCACCGGTCACCATCCTTAAGCAAACGGGTAATTGTTACCTCCATGTGGACATCCATACCCTGATGGATACCGTGATCCTGAAGTGTTCGGATCATCTCAAGGCCAGTCCGGTCGCCCACGTGTGCGAGCCTCGGGTACTTATGTCCACCGAAGTTACGCTGGAGAATTTTCCCGTCGGGCGTCCGATCGAAAAGTGCTCCCCACTTCTCCAACTCTCGTGCTCGTTCCGGGGACTCCTTTGCATGCAACTCGGCCATGCGCCAGTTACTGAGGTATTGGCCGCCTCTCATTGTGTCTGCAAAGTGCGTTGTCCATCCATCTCTCTCGTCAACATTCGCCAACGATGCCGCCATCCCTCCCTCGGCCATAACGGTGTGGGCCTTTCCAAGCAGAGACTTGCAGACAAGACCAACATCGACACCAGCCGAAGCTGCTTCGACCGCGGCTCGCAACCCTGCTCCACCCGCGCCGATCACGAGAACATCGTGCTCGATTTCCTGGTAAGCTGACATCAGAAGAACCTCACATTTGTCCACACACCCATAGAGCAGAGTCGGACATAAATATCCGAGAACGCGACCCAAAGCAGGCTAGTCCAAGCCCAGGCCATGTGCTTTCCGTTAAGGCACGAGACGCAATCGTATGCCGCTTTTCTGATGGGCCTACGCGAAATAAGGTCGATTCCACCACCCACCAAATGCCTCAGTGAGTGACACCCGAGGGTATAGCCGGAAAGGAAGATCACGTTCAGGGTGAGTACGATTGTCCCAACGCTCACCCCAAACTCCTTGCCTCCGTTTCCGTCAGAGAACCAGAACGCGTACCATGCGTCGTACGCCAGAAACACAAGCAGCAAAAGTGCGAACGGGAGTGCATACCGGTGCAGGTTTTGCAGGATAAGTGGAAACTTCCTTTCACCCATGTACTCTTTACGAGGCGTCCCTACGCTGCACGATGACGGACCCGGCCAATAAGCCTTGTAGTATGCGCCACGATAGTAGTAGCAGGTTAGACGGAAACTCACCGGCGCCCAAAGAATCAGGAAAGCAGGCGAATACGGGAGGAATCCCGGCCACCACCCTGGAGGACCTGAACGCTCCATCAATGCGTGCTCAGATGGGCCCCATATCTCCGGAGAGTAAAACGGAGAAAGCAAATTCTCGTGCCAGTAGAAGGCTCCCTGGAATGCAGCCCACGTGCTGTAAATCACGAATGCGGTAAAGACGGTGAACACCACGAGGGGCTGGATCCACCAAGCATCCGTTCTCATCGTCTGACCAAATGATCGCCGCACGGGAAGACCCGCGGGTCGTGTCGCCATGTAACTTCCTTCCGCAGCATCTCGTCGCTGCGTCGTTTGTATCGTCAGCCCTTTCAGGAACCGGGGAACCGCGAAGAAAATCTAGTCAGGAGATCATATGTGGGAAGACGTTTTATCATTGATGTTTCCTGACAACCTCAGGGTGGGTTACCCAGCATGCTCAAAAACTTTCCAACCCTCACATTCTATCTTCGTAGGTTCTTCTGAAGTCGCCACAGTAGGCCCGAAGTCCTTTCGTACTCGACGCTAAACAATTAAATGAAGTTAAGAGATTAAGGTCGTTAGGAGGACTTAGTTGCACAGATTGATGAAGGCCATCGGACTTGTGGTAGCGGTTGGATCGCTGACGCCTATCCCCACAACCGCCCAGGACTGGACACAGCGGGAGTTTCCGCTGGCACCTCCAAACTCGAGCGGTAATTTCGTTGCGCCATATTTCGATGGCTTCTACCCGAACGCCGACGGGACCTATACCCTCTCGTTCGGATTCATGAACCGTAACGATGAAGAACTGATCGAGATTGAGCTTGGTCCAAACAATTTCATCGAGCCTGCTGAGTTCGATGGCGATCAGCCTACATCGTTTCCTACAGTCCGCTACAGCGGCTTCGGCGGCCCCCGAGAACGAGGGGTGTTCGGTGTAGTTGTGCCAGCAGACTTCGAGGGTGACGTCTGGTGGACACTGACCACTGACGGTTACACCACAAAAGTACCCGGCAGGCTTGTATCCCCTGGCCCAATTATCAAGGGTGCTTACGAACTGAGCACCGGACCAATGGCGGCGGGAACTTTAAGGCCAACCATTCACTGGCAGGAGGCCGACGAAGGGAAGTGGGGCGTCGAGGGAAACTGGAAACCAGAAACGCTGACCGCGATGGTAGGAGAGCCTATCAGTCTGAACTTCTGGGCGAAGGATCGAGGTGAGCGAGAACTAGGCACAGTCAACGTCTCCCTGTGGAAGTATCAGGGACCGACGGGAGGCAATATCTCGTTCGAGTCACTAGTGGAGGCGATCCCCAATGCACGTGCTCGTCGAGGGGCCCGACAGCCTGGACCAGGACCTCTGCTGACTCGGCAAACCGTGAACCTTCCTCTTGAGGGTCCCCACGCCCATCACGGACGCTTCACCGCAACCTTCGACACGCCGGGCGAATACGTTATCCGGGTTAAGGTTGACAGCTTTGGCCTCACCGACAGTTCACCAGGACACCAGTGCTGCTGGTCTAACGGGTACATTCGAGTGAGCGTAAATGAAGAATAGGACATATCTTGCTGGACGGTATCGACTCGACCGGTCGTGCCGGCATTGCACAAGCAGAGGAGTAGACCATGCATCGGCCCATTAGACGTTCTGCGAAGCTGACCGCAATCACGGGAGCACTCACCGCACTAGTGGTGCTCGGAGCGACCCAGGAACTCGCCGCACAAACCGGTCCAAGCCCCGAGTCGAACAACGACGTGACCTTCACTAGGGATATAGCCCCGATCCTTCAGCAAAACTGCCAAGTGTGTCACCAGCCTGGTGCTATCGGACCAATGTCTCTGATGGAATATCAGGATGTGAGGCGATACGCTCGACGGATCACCCGAATGGTCGAATCTCGTGACATGCCGCCGTATCAATATGACGCTGATGTAGGCATACAGGACCTGAAAGAAGACTGGCGCATGAGCGATGACGACATAGCCACAATCAGTGCATGGGTCGCAGCTGGATCTCCCGAAGGCGACCCTGCCGATATGCCCGATCCGATTGAGTGGCCCGATCCCGCAGAGTTCCGCCTTGCAGAGCGCTATGGACAACCAGATGTCGTCGTAGCCTCTGCGCCCTACGACGTTCCAGCAGTCGGTCAGGATCGCTGGTGGAGACCTGTAGTACCGACAGGCGTCACCTCTGACCGTTGCATAAAGGCTATTGAGACAAAGCCTTCTGTAATCGGCAGGGCTGTCGCCCATCATGCGAACTCGTCGCTGCTAGTCGACGGAGAACGCGCAGGTCGGCTCTCCGAATACGCCCTGGGCAAAGTCGGTGAAATCGTGCCAGACGGGGCCTGTCGTAAGATCCCCGCCAATGCCGACGTCTCTTGGGATATTCATTATTGGCCAAACGGAATTGACATCGAAGATGATCAGGTCGAGATCGGAATCTGGTTTCACGATGAGGATTACGAGGGCGCTTTCGACCAAACCTTGACCCTTTACTATCTAAATGGTGGTCGAGGATTCGACATTGCACCCCATGGAACCCTTATGACACAAGGGTTCCATTCATTCGACACGCCAGTTCGTATCGACAGCTGGCAGCCACACGGGCACACTCGCTTAGTCGCGATGTCAATCCAGATCCTCCGCAAGAACGGGCGCCGCGAAACTGTGAGCATGGTTTCAAACTGGAGTGCACTGTGGCACCACAGCCATATCTACGAAGACGACTCGGCTCCATTGCTCGAGGTTGGCGACCAACTGATCCTAACTGGCTGGTACGACAACACTGAAGGAAACCGCTACAACCCCGATCCAGATCAGTGGGTCGGCATCGGCGATCGAACAGCCGATGAGATGTCACACGCGTGGATCGCCGTGACTCATCTTGATGAGGAAGGATTTGAACAGATCAAGGCGGAACGATCGCGTCCCGTAAGTGAGCAACCAGACAAGGACGACCGTTAGAAGAGGGTTACTTCGACACTAGTAACTGCCTTAGTCAATAAAAAGAATTGAGCTCTGAAGAAAAAGTAGCCCCGCCTCGGACAGCCTTCTGAGGCGGGGCGCTCTCTATCAGACCCAAACGCAAATCCATTTATCTAGGCTAGTTCTATGCATCAAACCCGATGGAGCAACCTCTCCGGGTGGGTCGTTGGGGTCCTGATTCTTGTTGGTGGATATTGTTTTCTTGCAGGGCCGTCGACCCTGACGATAGACGAAGCACTCGAAAACTTGTCTACTGAAACCTTCGTAAATCACATGACAGCGCTCTCAAGTGATTTAATGACAGGTCGTCGACCCGGTTCACCGGGATACGACGCAGCAGCCGCGTACGTGATCAAGGAATCCCGTTCGTTAGGGCTCGAGCCAGGAGGTATTGATAACACCTACCTGCAATCGATTGTATTTCGGCGAACAAAGGTGGATCCGACATCGACAGCCTTCAATGTAGACGGCTCGCCGCTTACACAGGCTACCGACTTCACCCTGCATCCTCGGATCACAAGGGACAACATAGACGTCGAGGCACCGATGATATTCGCGGGCTTCGGAATCAGCGCACCGGACCTGGATTACGATGACTTCGAGGCCATTGATGTTACGGGTAAGCTAGTCGTGGTCGTTTCCGGAGCACCCGACCACTTCGGTTCTCTCGAGAGAACCGTGCTATCTAGTAACGCATCTCGGGACGCCGAACTTCGAGAGCGAGGCGCAGCAGGAGTGATCATAGTGAGGCTCGGTGAGACAAGGGCCTCGGCGCCGTCTCGTACCCGTTACGTCGTACCGCCTGATCTGACGCAGGGTGCAGGAATACCTGAAGAATTAGAAGCTTCCGTAACCGTCTCGCAGCGAGTCGCCGCTGATTGGATCAAACGTTCCGGAAGAACCTTCGAGAACGTGCTGGAAACCATCCGTTCTGGAGTCCCCTTATCGTTCGATTTAGGAATCGATGGTCGGGTCCGTGGCAATTTTGTGATCGAGACGTTTGAGAGCGCCAATGTGGCCGCACTCCTGCCCGGCTCTGACGTTGATCTTCAAGATGAAGTCCTCGTCCTGACCGCACACTTAGACCACCTCGGGACGGGCATCCCTATTGATGGGGACTCCATCTACAACGGCACACTAGACAACGCATCAGGCTCCGCGGCTCTACTCACACTTGCTTCTGTACTCACTAGCATGGAGGCACCGCGACGCTCAGTGCTTTTCCTCTGGGTCACGGCAGAAGAATCAGGGTTACTCGGATCCGAATACTTCGCCCGGTTCCCCAGTGTCTTGCCCCGACGCATAGTAGCGAATCAGAACATCGACGGGGTCATGGGAATGATCACGGCTCCGACCGACGTGCTAGCTTTCGGCTATGAGCACTCAAACCTATCGGAGGCAGTAGACTTCGCCGTCGCTCGGACTGGCACCCCGGTAAGTCCGGACCCCACTCCTGAAGAGAATCTCTTCATCCGGAGTGACCAGTACGCATTCGTCAGAAACGCTATCCCCGCGATCTGGGTGCAGGGTGGCAGGACAAGCCTTGATCCCGAACGCGATGCGCAAGGAGAACTCGACACCTGGATCGCCGAGCGCTATCACAAGCCCACCGACGACCTTGACCAACCTTTTGACTTGGAGGGGGTCCGACGTGAGTTGGCGGCTAATCTACTCGTGACGTATCACATCGTGAACGAAATGGGACCCATCCGCTGGGATGAGAACAGCTTCCTTTACCGACGGTGGGTCGGAGGCTAACGGGTCGTACCGGACATTGATCGCACCGGACCCTCACTTCTTCTGTAGGGCCGAACCTACTTCCGAGACTCAACGTTCAGATACAAGCGATTGAGTGATTCAGAATTAGCGAAAGCCAAATCTGGGTAACCATCCCCATTCACATCTGCCGCGACCACACCGTACGTGGACTCCTCAAAACCCTCGATGAACTTCTCACTCCATAACTCTCCATTCCCAGAGTTGAAGTAAAGAGCGTTAGGCTCCCTCACATTGGCCACAATGATATCCAGATCACCATCTCTATCCAGATCGGCGACTGTGCTAGCATACGTTTGTTCATCATGCCCAAAAGAAATCCCGGGCCCAAAGTGCCCAGGTCGCTCAGCAAGGTAGACAGCGTTAGGCTCCCCAATATTTCCGGCTACAATGTCGAGAGCACCGTCTGAATTCAGGTCAGCCAACACTACCGAGCGCGTCTCGTCAGACCCAGTCCCAAATTCACGTACTTCGTCGAAGATCAACTCTCCATTATTCAGAAGGATTTGATTGGCCTGACCATCTCTATTTGCAAGTACTAAATCGACATCTCCATCGTGATCGATGTCCCCTGTCGCAACCGCAATCGTCGAACCATTCGGGTCACCAAACGACCGCTTAGGCCCGAAACGCCCTCCTCCATCGTTAAGGTAAAAGCCGTTTGTCGTGCCTCGATTGGTGACTAACACATCGAGACTGCCATCCCCATCCAAGTCGAACAGCTGAGCCGAACGAGTTGGTTCGATCTCGGGTCCCACGGACCACACCCTAGTGAAGCGACCCGTGCCGTCATTCAAATACACCCAGTTCTCTGCTCTGTCATTTCCTACCACCACATCGACGTCACCATCCCCATCTAGGTCGCCCGCTGGCACGGCATACGTAGTCGCTTTCTCCGGTCCCAGCGGATACCCCCACGTGAATTGTCCGGCACCGTTATTTACGTATACCTCATTCATCTGAGTCCAATGGCGGCCATTAGCGATCAGTGCATCTAAGTCGCCATCTCCGTCCACATCCTCAAAGACAATCGACGCTGTGAGATCGTCCTGATTACCGAAGATCAAACGATCCGTAGTGAGCAAAGCTCTCTGGGCAGAAAGTGACCCAGGAAGCAGAGCAACGATCATCGTGTAAGCAAGCAGTCTTCCCCTCATCGGACAGTAAATGGCTCGAGGTGCACGGGCTCGATTACTCGTGTGCCTGGTGAGAGTCTTCCAACAGTTTCAATAAAGGGAAGTATGTTGCGCTCAATGTTAGGCTGCTGTGAAAACCCATAGGGAAGACGAAAATTGTCCCAGTGAGTAGGGATAACGATCGGGGGGAAACCGGTCGTCTCCAGAAGACGTCGATCGTAGTCATAAAGACCCAGTCGCGAACCGTTTATTCCAGCAAGCAGAATATCAGGCTCCAGACCCTCGAACTCCCGCTCGATGAAGTTCATAGAACCCATCGTTAGGACTTCGTGCCTATCGAACCGAGCCAGAAAGCTAAGTGAGCCTCCTTCGATGAACTGGTCGATCCTTAACGGTGCCTCTAGTTCGGTCGTCTCATCATAGCGCCGCGTGTCGTGATAGTGCTTCTCGTTCAACGCTGAGTGAATCGCTGGCACGACCCGAACACTAAAACCTTCAAACTGGTAATCCTCGCCTCCACCTACTGCGTAAAGTTGATCGCTAGGAATACCATAGGCTCTCAGAATCATCACTGCGGTTTCCGTTCCAATCACCTTGGCACCCGTCTTCTGAGCTATGTACGGGACATCACCCAGATGATCAAAGTGGCTATGGTGCACCAAAATGAAATCCGCCTCGGTAATCAGTGAGTCGATTAAAGTAGTGTCCGACCATGCCACATCGGTGCGAGCAAAGTCTGGGCGATCGTCATCTGGGTGCCCACCACCACCGTACTTCAGTCGCGAGGGCCATGGGTCGATCAGTACTACCACCTTACCATCGGAGATCTTCCAGCCAGCTGCCCCAAAGTAGGTGAACTCGAGCGGAGACGAGTCATTAACCACCGAAGGACTTTGAGCAGTTGCATCCGCCGGAGGCCCAGCTGCAGCGAACACTAAGGTCAGTGCGATACAAAAAATTAGTGGGGTCGCTCGATCAGGGTGACGGAATGCCATGGTCGTTATAGCCCATATAGATTAAGAGTTTGGTACGGAGCCCAAGCTATGCTTCGGGTTACCAAAAGTCATACAGAGTTCCCACCACATTTGACGCGTTGCGTAAACCGAACTTCAAACACACATGAACCATCCAGAACTGCTGCGGCCTGAGACACTAGCCCAATTCGACACCGAAAAAATGGGCAAAAGCACCATCTTCATGTCTGAACGAATGCTAGTAGGCTTGAACTCATTCGAGCCTGGGCAGGAGCACGCGCTTCATGGGCATGCCAACCAAGACAAAGTGTATCACGTGCTTCAAGGCAACGGACTCTTCTTGCTAGAAGAAAAGAACATAGAGATGGATGCAGGGGCGATGCTGATAGCCCCAGCCGGTGTCCCGCACGGAGTCCGAAATACCGGGGCTGAGCGCCTAATAGTGCTCGTCTTTATGGCACCCTCGCCCGTCTAATTATGTGGGATGAGACCCGAGCAAAGCTGCTTCGGCTAACATATCTCGTGTATCTCGGCGTGGTCTCCTCGTGCTCCTCGCCATCAGAGCCCTACCAAGCACCTGATCGGCCGACGCCGTGCCTCAGTGGCACGGCACTCTGTGCAGAACGGGTGGACCTAGGATCAGGTCTTTATCTGCCGATCCACTCCACTCATTTGCTTGAGCACGGACACGCGGCGATCAAGAGAGTCATCATCGTGGTACATGGCTCAGGCAGAAACGGTAATGACTACTTTGAGCGCACCATAGCTCCTGCCGCGGCGATGGACCTACTAGAAGAGACACTTATAATCGCTCCCACATTTCAGACCTCCGAGGATGGACCGAGGGAAGACGAGCCATTCTGGACAAGCGGAGGATGGAAACGAGGGCATCTTTCAAGCAGCTCGGGGCCTTCTTCCAGGGTCAGTTCCTACACAGCGATCGACCGTATTCTAGAACTCGTTTTGGACAGTGAACGTTTTCCGATACTTGAGCAGATCGTCGTCACCGGGCATTCTGCGGGAGGGCAAGTTGCGCATCGTTTTGCGGGCACCAGCCGTATCGAAAATGAAGCAACAGTCCCTTTCCGGTATGTCGTAGCTAATCCATCGACCTATCTATACGTAGGATCCGAGCGAGACAGCCAGGCAGGGTTTGCGATCCCAAACAGTGCAGCTTGCGCTGATTACGACGATTGGCATTACGGGCTACAGGATCTGAACAACTACTCAACCGCTGTGTCCCGAGACTCGATCAAGGTCCAACTCGTGCGCCGCGACGTTAGAATCCTCATCGGTAGCGCCGACTCCTTGAACGCGTCACTCGATGTCACGTGCGGAGCCAACATGCAGGGGCGCCACCGATTCGAAAGAGGGCAGACACTCATCCGCTTCATGGATGTATTTTACCCAGGACATGGCCACCAAGAAGTAATCGTCCCTGGGACAGGTCATTCGAGCACGCAGATGTATATGTCCGAAGAGGGGCGCAGCGCTCTGTTCGGAAGCTGATTCTTCAGTCGATCCCGAGGACCTCTTTAGGCATGTGCATACTCACAAGCATGTGGGGCACGTCCACTACCTCTGAGATCTTTAAATCACCTGCAACAGAGCAGAGGATGTACGCCTCCTCCGGCGTCAATCCGTGCTCAGCAGTCAAATAATCAATCATATAAGAAGTAGCCTTTACCGCGGCTTCATCTAGAGTAGTCGCAAAAGCCGTGACCCCGTAATATTCGTCCGTTTCATATTGTGGCTCCTCGATCGGACGTGCACCCTCGACGATCTCGATTCGATACCGAATCGTCATGCCGGCCTCGATCGCCGTGCCCGATACTTCTCCGTCTCCCTGAGCGGCATGAGTATCCCCAATTGAAAAGTTGGCGCCTTCCACAAAGACAGGAAAATAGACCGTCGTTCCCTCCACCATATGCCGGTTATCCATGTTTCCGCCGTTCGACCGTGGCGGAATCGTAGCTAGCATCGAATCCGTTGCCGGAGCTACACCCATAACACCGGGAAATGGCGCCAGAGGAACAGAAATACGGTCATTGAACGCAATATGCGTCGCGCCGGGATCGATTTCGAAGCCCATGTAAACAGGTTCCGTGAAACGGTCAGCAAGAAACCCGAAGCCAGGGACGATCGCCGCCCACCCCCATTCGTCCACCTCAATATCGAGAAGCGTGACCGCAAGCACATCGCCAGGCAGGGCGCCTTCAACCGCAACGGGTCCAGTAAGAGGATGGATCGGATCAAACGAAAGTGTCTCTACATCTGAAGCAGTCGAGCCGAGTTCAAATTGACCGTCTGAGGCCTCCATCGTACGCACTTCGACAATCGCACCTGACTCCACTGTCACCACCGGTGGAATAGCGGAGCTCCAACGTGCATGCGTCTGATCCGCTGAAAGCACAACGTCTGGATCCGGAATCGACTCCCCGGCAGTCGCATTTCCGTTGATTCTAGAATCAGAATGCGAAGTACAGGCACCGGCGACAGCGACCAAGGCCGCTGCAGTTCCAAACGTCGAAAGACGAGCAGAGCTTAAGCGCATAACCGCCTCCAAGTAGGTTCTTAATCAGGTAGTGCTTGTGTGATCGATGAGGCTCCCTAACGGTGAACATGGGTGTCCAATGAGCCGCGCGCGACCCATCAACCCGGAGAACCCGAGTCTCACCTGAGCTAGCCGGCTACCGGAGACCTGCTCACATTGCATCTTCTGTGTAAGGATTCTCAAGCCACCGGATCAAGAGCGAACCAATGCTGCCTAACGCCCGAAACCTTTTAACTCTTCTGCCCCTGGCCTTCTTCACGTTGAGCCCGACTACATCGAACGCTCAAGAACTGCCTGAAACGTGGCAGGAGCAACAGGATTTCCGCTCCGGGCCGACACCTTTCGAGCCACTCATGGAATTCTGGTACGAACTGGACGCAATGAGTGAGCTGGTGAGTATGCAACCGCTCACGAAAACGCTTATGGGCCGTGATCTAAACCTGATCATTATTGCAAAAGACCATATCGTGAACGCGGAAGACGCGATTCGATCGGGTAAAACGATTGTATTCGTTGCGCCATCGGTTCACGGAGGCGAGGTGTCGCCCAAAGAATCTTTTCAGCTAGTCGCCAAGGAGCTTATTGCAGGTGATCTGAGCCATGTTCTCGATGACGTAATCGTTATCGGAACGCCCCTCACTAATCCGGATGGTGGAGAAGTACAACGTCGCACAAACGAGGCGGGCTACGATATGAACCGCGACTACGTAAAACTAGAGTCGCAGGAGATCCACGCCTACGTCACTCAGGTGATGACCGAATGGACGCCAGACATTCACGTAGATGGGCACCACGGAGGATCTGACCCGTACGTAATCACATACCAGGGAACCCTAAACCCATCTGCTGATGCAGCACTCCGGGCATGGCCGTACAACAACATTTTTCCGCGCATTCGTGAGGCCGCAGAGGCTGAAGACTACCGAGCTTTCGATTACTCGGGAGTGCGTACTGAAGATGGGCGTCAGGGCTGGGGGTCGACCTCTGTAGAACCGAGGAAGCACCACGTATACACAGGCCTAACAAACACCATTGGGATTCTGCTCGAAACACCACGCAACTCACGCCGAGTTCTCCAGAACGGCACTGTAGTGGAAATACCAGAGGAAGACCGCTACTACCATCAGATACGTGGCGGCGTAATCGCCTTGAGCACAATTCTCCAAGTAGCAGCTGAGAAGCGAGAAGAAATACGAAACCTGACCACAGCCTCAAGGATGCGAGCAATCAACGCAGGGCACGAGGGTGCGGGCGAGGTTGTTCTGGATTACGAAGTCAGCAACCGTGGTGATGAGCCCGTCTGGATGCCCGACTGGAACGCTGAACTTGGGTACTCACTGCAGACCGTGCCCGTGTGGTTACGCTGGATCCCTACACGCACGACAAAAAGGCCGGTCGGATACCTGATGCCACCTGCAATGGCAGCCGTCGTCCCAATCCTTATGGATCACGACATAGCGGTTTACCGCTTCACTGGATCCGGCTCAATCGATGCAGAGGTTTATTACGCCACTGACGTCCAGACCGAATCCTACTTTCAAGGTCACTACCTGAAGGCGGTAGAGGTCGAAAGGGAATCCGAGACAGTGGAAGTACAGGAGGGGTGGTTCTGGATTCCCACCGCACAGTCGATGGGCAACCTGATCACCTATTTAATGGAGCCCGAAACCGACGACAATCTCATCACCTGGGGCTGGACGGACCACATTCTTGAAGAGACACCAGAGTCAGAGGAAGCGGTGCTCCAGGCGATGCTGGGTGGTCGTCTGATGTCAGAACTGGCCGCTGAGCAACAACAGCGGATGCGAGATCGAGCAGCCTCTATCTTAAGTGCGCGACAGCGGGTCCCGATGATGCGAGTGCTGTCACACCAGCGCATTTCAGTGATGCGGGTGCAGCCATTCAACCAGTACCAGCGCAACAGGTTCTTTCGGTAGACACCGCACGCATCAGCCTGGATAGGTATACGGAGCCTGCAGTCCGAGCGGGATTCCTAGTCCCCAATAGGCAAGCAGGAACACCGACCATAGCACCATGAAAAATATTGAGTACGGAAGCATGATGGACACAAGAGTGCCGATCCCGAGAGACTTTACGTACCGCTGGCAGTAGACCACTACGAGCGGAAAGTACGGCATCAGAGGTGTGATGATGTTAGTCGTAGAATCACCCACCCTGTATGCCGCCTGGGTCAGCTCGGGACTTATCCCAAGCTGCATCAACATGGGCACGAAGATGGGGGCCAAAAGGGCCCACTTAGCAGAAGCGGAGCCGACAGCCAGATTAACAAAACCCGTCAACACAATGATTCCGACTATTGTGAAACCTGCAGGAAGCGCCAACTCACGCAAAAAATTGGCACCCTTTACAGCTAGCAGTGCGCCGAGATTCGAGGTTCCGAATGCGGAAATAAAGAGTGCGCAGAAGAAAGCCATGACGATGTAGTATGCCATCTGTTGCATTGATGTCGTCATGGCATCAATCACATCTTTACTCTCCTTGAACGTTCCTGCCATGTAGCCATAAACCGTTCCAGGAATCATGAAGAGAAGGAATATGAGTGGGACGATCGACTGCATTAGCGGTGCCGAAAACGCCGCTAGTTCGCCATCTGGTGATCGCAGTGGCGAGGTGGGAGGGGCAGCAGCAAACCACAGAAACGCAATTCCCGCAGCCATGACGCCTGAAGCAGCCCAAAACGCAAATTGTTCCCGCTGATCGATCTCTCGCATTTCAGGCATGTCGCTTGGGTCAGCGTCAACGTTAGTCGCCTGAAGGCGGGGTTCAACAACCCGGTCGGTGAGGTACCAGCCGACCAGTACAATCAGGATGCTGGAAGCCGAAGTAAAGAACCAGTTACAGAGAGGGTTTACGAGAATAGCAGGATCTATGAGTTGAGCGGCACCCTGAGTAAATCCCTGTAACAGCGGATCAACCCCCGACGGGATGAAGTTCGCGCTAAAGCCTCCAGACACACCTGCGAAAGCAGCGGCGATACCCGCTAATGGGTGCCTGCCCGCAGCATAGTAAATCACTCCACCGATTGGGATAACCAACACGTAACCCGCGTCGGTCGCAGTATGGCTCACAATAGCGACCAAAATGAGCATCGGTGTGAGGAGCGCCTTGGGCGTAACGCCCAGCACGATGCGAAGGCCTGCATTGATGTAACCGCCATGCTCGGCCACTCCGATACCTAGCATCGCTACCAAAACGACCCCAAGTGGCGGAAACGCTGTGAAGGTCTGGACCATCCCAGCAAGAAAGGCCGCCATACCCTGACCTGTCAGTAGGTTAGTGACGCTGATAGGGTCACCAGAGCGCGGATCAATCTCGCTGAACGCCATGCCCGACATCAGACCAGAAAGCCCCCATACCAGAAATAGGCTGATCACGAAGAGCACAGCCGGGTCCGGAAGCTTATTACCAATAAGCTCGATCACGTTTAGAAAGCGGTCTATGAGTCGAGGTTTTGAATTGACCGTGACTGTTTCAGAAGACAAATCTACTCCTCGTTCTAGGAACGGTCGCTCGCGCTACAGACCCAGCGCGCGTTACGGTTGCGAAGGCAGTTCACGGAAGAACGCTCTCACGTCGTCCACCAGCAAGTGTGGTTCTTCAAGTGCCGCGAAATGGCCACCCCGAGGCATTACCGTCCAGCGCACAATGTTATATCGGTGTTCTGCCCAAGCCCGGGGAGTGAAATAAATCTCTTTTGGAAAGATTGCACCGGCAGTCGGCACAGATACATAAGGGGTCGTGCTTCGGTTTTGAGCATGGCGGGATTCATAGTAAATGCGAGCCGATGAGGTGATCGTCTCAGTGACCCAGTACAGGGTTACGTTTGCCAGGATCTGGTCCCTCGTGAAGGCATCCTCAACGTGCCCGTCGTGGTCACTCCAACCGTGAAACTTTTCAACTATCCAAGCCGCAAGCCCAGCAGGTGAGTCATTCAGGCCTACTCCTAGCGACTGGGGCTTCGTTCCTTGGATCTCCTGATATCCGCTGCCCTCAGCAAACGCCTCTGTCCGGTCAGCTAAAAACGTGCGTTCCTTTTCTGACACCCCAGCCCAACGATCCGTGTTCGGAGGCGGGCCTCCAAGAACAAAATTCGTGTGAAACCCGATAACACGGTCCGGATAGTTGCCCGCCAAAGAACGGCCGATGATCCCCCCCCAGTCGCCACCCTGCACCCCATATCGGTCGTAATCGAGACGTTCCATGAGTTCCGCAAAAGCGGCTGCCATTCTCTCGGGGCTCCACCCCGACTCTGAGGGCTTACCAGAAAAACCGAAACCTGGTAATGAAGGAATCACGAGATGAAAAGCATCACTCCTATTCCCTCCATAGGAAGCAGGGTCCGACAAAGGTCCAATTATTTCCATGAACTCGAATATCGAACCTGGCCAACCGTGGATCAGGAGCAGCGGGACTGCATCGGGATTCGACGATCGCTGATGGATGAAATGCAGATCTACCCCGTCGATCACCGTGGTGAACTGATCGAGTTCATTAAGGATCTGTTCTTGTGCACGCCAATCAAACTCGGTTCGCCAATAATCTATTAGCTCCGAGAGATATGCTCCGTCAGTCCCATACGACCAATCAGTGTCCGGAATCTGGTCTGGAAAACGGGCTCGCTTGAGCCGATCGTCGAGATCGTCCAGTATCTCGTCGGGAACCTGTACATTGAAGGGACGAATAGCGTCCGGCTCAACTT
>DEBI01000110.1:34343-37202 GCA_002348465.1 Gemmatimonadales bacterium UBA2960
TAGAAGGCCCCCAACTAACTCGAAACACCCGACTCAATGCAGTTATGGTCTCCTACGCTCGAACACCATGTTGCGAACTCTACTACCCGTCACAGTGAAAGAGTTCAGGCGTCCTGAGCCATCTCGGGTAAATCTTACAAGAGGCAACCAAGGAGCATCTCCTCTAAACTCATCATCACCAATCGGGGTCAAATTCGCCCTTCGATTGCGCCAGTGTAGTGCAGTGAGTTCCCCTCCATCAGCAACAACCTCATAGCTCGAGTCTAACTCAACACTCCTGTACCACCCCTCGTACTCACGAAGTTGAGCGAGAGATAGCGTGACAGACTTCTGCTGTTCCTGTTGAGAGTCTCGATCCGGAGCCGGGCTCATCTCAGCTTCCAAGAAAACTTCTGCTACGCGACGTGCTCTCCCTGCGGGATCACAATCAGAGACGTTACAGAAGACTGCTACTGAAAGATTCTGCTCTGGAAATCGCACAAAATTTGTTCGGAAGCCAGCCCAACTCCCTCCATGCCCAAACGTAGGTAGCCCACGATACTCTCCACGAGTCAGACCGTACGCGTAGCTCAAAACCTCACCGTCATTCAGCACGCCCTGTAGGAGCATGCGTTCGAGGGTCTCTGCCCCACCAACCTGACCGGTCTCGTAATTCCTCATCCAAACCAGAAAATCATCCATTGAGGTGTTCAAGGAGCTAGACGCCAAGGCAGTGAGCTGGTTCACCACTCTTTGATAGCCTTCCTCGGCATCCGGTGCATACGATTCTGCTCGACCTGGCACAATCTCAAGATGGTTATCTGAAAAGTGCGTATTGCCCATGCCAAGGGGCTCGAAAATTCGTTGGTCTGTGTACTCGCGGAACGAATCTCCCGACTGCACCTCAATGATGCGTGCCAGCAGATTGTAACCAGTGTTCGAATACGAGTACTCGGATCCCGGCGGGAAATCCAAGTCCTCCTGCTGGTAAAGCATGCGCAGGATCTGATCGAAGGAGATCACATCGGTGTAAGTCACACCACCAAGCATCATGGAATGGGGCCAGTCACGGATCCCACTGGTGTGATGCACGAGATGACGCGGAGTGATCACACCCTCAAAATCGGGCAGTTCTGGCACGTACGACCGAGCATCGGCATCTAGGTCGATTAGTCCCTCGCCTTCGAGCAGTAGCGCCGCCATCGCCCCGAACTGCTTCGAGATCGATGCGATATCGAACACAGTCCCAGGTGTAATCGGGATCCCATGATCCATATCAGCGATCCCGTAGCCTGCCCGATGTACCACCTCACCATCAAGTAAAACCCCTACCGCAGCACCCGGTGCATTATCCCTATCAAGATCTGCAAAAACAGCCTCAACACCCGGATGAATCGGCCCCACTCCCTCTTCCATCCCACATCCTGATAGTGGGATCAGCAATAGTCCGAAAAAAAATGATCGTACCATCGTCATTGTCCTCTCCTCAGCACTCGCCCCGGCATCACATCCATCAACTCTCTATCGTCGATGACCGGGATCCCATTAACAAAAAGGTAGTCCACCCCCTCCGCATACCTTGTCGCTCCAGCGCCAAATTCAGCCATGTCTCGGATCTGCTCCGGGTCGAACACCACGAGATCAGCCAACATGCCCGGAGCGATAATGCCTCTGTCGTGAAGTCCCAGGCGCCGAGCGGCCATCGATGACATCCGGTGCACGGCGTCTTCCAGACTTAAGACGCTGTCTTCTCGCACGTACTTAGCGATGACTCGAGGAAACGCCCCGAAGGCCCTCGGGTGCGAGCTGTCGGTATTGCTGGGATTTACTGGTGAGGCATCTGTATCAATCATGACGTACTCCGCGCCGAGAGCAAGCCATTTCTGCTCTTCGTTCATGCTCCGAGGGTTCACGCTCACCCCACCCGCCTGAACAAGGTCGAAAAAAGCATTCCACGGGTCGGTTCCAAGCAGCTCAGCAGCCTCAGTGATCGATCGATTAATGACGGCTGGATCCACTCCATCGGAAGCCGATACAATAAGAACATTATCCCAGTTCATACCGACGTGGCGGTACCAATTCTCCCAGTCTGATGTTGTTTCGACCTCACGGCGAAGTTCAGCGCGTAGATTGGCATCACTAAGCGTCTGAAGAAAAGATGCGGTTCCCGCTGCATAATGACGCGGGTGGAGAAACGAACCCAGACCAATCCCGTTACGGATATAGGGATAGATATCGGCCGTCACATCCATGCCCGAAGCCCGGGCCGAATCGATGAGCGCCAAAGCATCCGCCATCAATGGCCAGTTTTCTTGTCCTGCAGCTTTTAGATGGTAAATGTGCACCGGAACTCCTGCGCCAGAACCGACAGCTATCGCCTCACGGATCGCATCGAGCAATGCGTGACTCTCGTTTCTCATGTGTGTAAAATAGACGCCGCCATACTCACCTGCGACGCGAGTTAACTCGATCAACTCTTCCGTAGTTGCATACACTGCAGGCGGATAGATCAACGATGTGGACGTCCCGACTGCTCCGTCCTCCATAGCCTGCCTGACGAGCATCTTCATCTGGTCAAGTTGTTCCGGCGTCGGTTGCACGTCCTCATCACCAAGCACAACGCGACGCACCTGAGTCAAGCCAACGTCGTGCACTACATTGATAGGTATCCCATACTGCTCGAGTAACTGGAAATAATCCCCGTAGGTCTGCCAGGCCTGCTCATCGCCCTGGATTTCGATAGGCGGAGCCTCTGGCGACCGCGGCGCAGCCGACCCTCCTTCACCGGAAAGATACGTTGTGATCCCCTGGCGTAATTTCGACTCCGCACTCGGAGGGTCAGTCATCAACACAGTCGTGGCTTGGCCCATCATGTCGATA
>DEBI01000025.1 GCA_002348465.1 Gemmatimonadales bacterium UBA2960
TTCTGCTTCTTAGCAGCGGGGAACAGAACGTTATTGAGGATCAGACGGTATCCGGGCGAATTCGGATGAAGTGCCAGATCTGTCTGAGGATCTCCAATCTGGTGCTCCGCATCTTCCGGGTCATGTCCACCGAAATAAGTGAACGTGCCTTCTCCAAGATTTCCATGCACGTACTTGGCCCACGAGCCCTCCTGCGCCAAGACAATAGTCCCTGACTTGAGGCGGTCCTGCCGGAAAGACGTCGTCAAACCGTAAAAATCATGGAGGACCGATTCATGGTTCTGCGTTAACATCGCTGGAACCGGATCGAACTTTGCTGAGAAGTCGAATAGCGTATACACGCCAAGTTCGTTCCTCCACGGTGTGTTCACCTGATGGCCATCAATGTCCGAGAAAGCATTCACTGAAGGAGCTATCTGGACCTGAGCATCCGTAAAGGCCATCGCTTGGCTCCAATCCATCTTGCTAGACGCGTTCGGATCCGGTGGCGTGCCGTCCGAGTAAGCCGCGGCGATGTCTGAGCTGTGAGCTGCAAGCGCCAGCTCAAGTGTTTCGGTAGCGGAGCACATCGCGAACAAGAAGCCTCCGTCCTCTACATAGTTCCTCAGAGTCATAGCTACGTGCTTCTTTAAAGAAGGGACATCGGCAAAGCCTCCCTCCCGCGCTATTTCCTGATTCCGCGCCACCTCTTCTTGAAGCCACGGAGCTCCAGAATAAGTCAGAAAAAATTTCGAGTACTGCCCAGTAAAATCTTCGTGATGAAGATGTACCCACTCGTACTCGCTAAGATTTCCCTCCAAAACATCTCCGTCCCAAATCTTATCGTACTCAATCCCGGCATATTCAAGCGCCATCGTCACGGCATCGTCCCATGGAGTTGAGTTGGGAGGAGTGTAAATCGCCACTTTTGGCGCCTTTTCCAGTGGGACTGCCTCCATGTTCGAAGAAGCGACCATAGCCCTCATCCTGGCCTCATCCGTTGCGCTCATCAGCTCAATGCTCACACCACGAAGCGCTGCCTCCCGGCGCACATCTTCCCTATCCGGAAGAAAAAATGATCCTCCACGGTAATTGAGGAGCCACTCCGCTTTTTCCTGCTGCGCAAGTGTCCAGTAGGTCAGGCCATAAGCCCTCAAATGATCCTGTTGCGAGCGGTCCATCGGCACGAGCAACCACTGCCCCCGCAAGCTCTCGGGCGTTCCAAGGAGTAAGATCACGATGATGATCAGACCGTTAAGCTTCCTCTTTTGGGAGTCTACGTTTGCCATGTGACTTATCCCTGAAGCCTCCGAAGCTCTACCCGTGCATCGGGTACAATAGCCGCATTCGGTCGCTTTGTGATCAATTCTTCTAGGAGCCTGATGGCCTCTTCTACTCCTTGAGGTCTCTGAGCCCGATAACGAGCTAATGCTAGAGCGGCCTCAGCCATCTCGGGGGCATTGGGATATTCTTGGATGAGGCGAGAGCGCAGATCTGCTGCTAGCTCACGCTCCCCGCCTTCTACTGCTATCCTCGCCGCCTCGGCAAGCACGGGAGGCGCCTCTTCCAAACCAAGACCGACCGCAGAATCGGAAAGACCAAGTGCTGCTTCTCGATACTGGCCTCGGTGCGCCTTCACACCAGCATCAGCCAACACAAATGCTGCGGCCGATGAGAGCCGTCCAAGAAGACTTGCAAACTGGATCACGTTAGTTGCGTCCGCAGCTGGCAAACCAGTATGCGCCAAAAGCAACGCAGAACGCCCTTCTTCCAAATCTCCTTCTGCTAAAAGAAGGTATCCGCGCTCCAGAGAACTCCTGGGGCCTTCCACTCCGTCGAGCACAGCTGAAGCCCCCGAGGCATCGCCGAGTGACTGCAACACAGCCGCTACGGTAGCTGCAAGTTCATCAACCTCAGGTGCATTAGGGAAGGCTTCAACAAAATCCTGAAGCATTGAGCTCAAATCGCTCGGACCAGAACGGACAGTTTCAAGCCGGATAACTTGGGCCATGGCCCTACGCCTATCTACCGAGCCCATAGAAAATGATTCGGCGACACGCATCTGTGCCTCTAGGGCTCCTACCGTATCTCCCGCCGCAAGAGCAGCGTCTACAATTCTCTGATCGAATTGCCGTCTCTCAGCTAGAGTGGAAGCTCCAGCACCGAGTTGGTCATACGCCCATGAAGCAACCTCATTCAGTCCGCTATCGCGGGCCCGCCTTGCAGCATCTGATAGAAAAGCCGAACGCTCACGTCCCTCTAAATCGTTAGCCGCATCCTGAACGAGCCCAAGCACTAGGGAACGAATGTTCAGTTCTAGTGCGGCTCGAGCTGCAGCCTTCCGTCGAGCAGATATAGCCGAGGAAGCGAGTCGCTCCACCACCCGCTCCCCAGCCTCCTCCGATTCTTTGGTCAAGGCCTGCACCCGACGGATAACGGTCGAGATTTGCGATCCGTCGTCGCCTACAGCTAAGGCCCATTCCTCGGCCGCACCGAGCGGATCATCCATCGCAGCGAGCATGTCGCCGATTTCCATCGCTAACGAGTTCGGACCTAGTGCACCTCTCCCCCGACGAAGTAATCGCAAAGCCTCGGCTGCACCGAAGGCTCGCTCATATGCCCGACCAACCTCTCTATACGTAACCCGATCCTCAGGGTTAGTGTCGAGCCACACTTCAGCTTCTCTTCTCACAGCCTGCAGCGAGTCTACATCTGTCAGGACTCTTAACTTGAGGAAGCGCACTCCCGAAGACTCAGGTTCTTTTTCAAGAAAAGAGTCGATAGAGCCTAGAATTCGTATGATTTCACCCTGATGCCGAAGTATGCGCTCTAGCGCAAATAGTCCTCCATCAGAATTAGGTCGTTCGTCCAGAAGTTCGAGAAGGATCTCCTCGGCCCCCTGATAGTCCCCTCGTGATTCCAAAGCGGACGCCGCCCGCAACCGCTGTGCATCCGTAGTGCTCATCCGTAATTGAGCGTTTGCAATACCGGGCCCCAGCAGCATCGAGAACAGTGCGAGAAACAATACGCGAATCACGACTCACCACCTGGGCGACTTCGGTTCAGTCTTTCGAAATACTCTAGAATCAGCTGCCGCACAGCGGGGTTTAGCTCTTGTAGACGAGTACCGTCCGGGATTTCATAGCGCATTACCCCCATCTGCTCACCGGTTAGGGGCATCACCTGCGCCCGCTCAAACTCTTCCGGCTGTTCAGATTCTCTCTCCTCACTGTACTCTTCGCGCTCAAGAGAGCGACCCGCGTCTAGCAGTCGATGAAAAAGTCGCTCCTGTCGCTGAATCATCTCTGGCGTCAATCGTCCCTGACTTACCATCTCCTCAGCGATCGCCTGGGCCTCCTGAGCCAATTGTTGCAGGTCGCCAAGCGATTCATCAGCCCCTGGCTCATCCGCCAAATCACCCAAGTCGCTCGCGACTGATTGTTGGCCCTCGGACATCTGTTCCATCTGCTGTTGCATTGCCTGTTCGCCAAGTTCCATCGGCATCAACTGTGTGCTTTGGTTCATGATGTCACCCTGCTGCTGAGCAAGCTGCTCCAGTTGTTCAGAAACTTCTTCACCCCCCTGTCCTTGCCCCTGTTGCCCCATCTGTTCCGCATTAGCAATGGCCATGAGCGCAAGTTGATTTAGGTCCCCAATGGCCTGCTCGGCCTGAGCGAGGGCCGAAGGTGTGCGCCCACGGCGGCCTTCCATCGCATCTATCGTGTTCTGAAGCGACTCCATAGCTAGACCCATCTGAGCAGAAATCTCCCGGCTTTCCCCCATCGCGCCCTCTGTCGCCAGCTGGAGATTCTCTGCGATGTTTTCGATGCCTTGAAGCATCGTAGCCTGCTGTGCCCGCATCTGGGCCAATTCCTCTTGTCCTACTCCCCGCATCTCCTCATTCAACTGATTCTGCCGTCTCGCCAATGACAGAGCATCATCAGCAGTCTGAATCATTGCTCGCTGCATTTTCTCCATCTGTTCGCGCGCCATCTCCGCCATGGCCCGTTGCATTTCCTGCGCAGCTCGCTGCATCTCATCCGCAGCCCTCTGAGCCTGTTCACCTGCCTCCTGGGCCTCTCCCTGCTCAGCTCGCTGCTGAGCTTCATTCATACTCTCTCGGGCCTCCGACGACCTTTCAACCGCTTCACGTACGCCCTCCGACGCTTGCTGTTCTCCCATCTCAGCTAGTCGTTCTTCCAGCGACGCCATGTTCTCCTCTATGGCTTCAGTTTGACGTGCTAGGTCCTCCTGTTGCCGAGCTCGAAGATCTGAGTTGTCTCCCTCCTTCATCGCGTCAGCTAAGGCCTGCTCTTGACGTGCGAGTTCTTCCATCTCATCGGTAGTAGCGCGAAAATCTTGCTCCAACGCTGCCCGTCTAAATCGCTCCATTGCCTCCTCTAGTCGGTCACGGAGCTCCTCTTGCTCATCTGCCATCTCCTCTAAGGCGTCAGTTGCTGCAGATGTATTTTCCCTGTCGAGAGCTTCCGCCATTTCCTCCATACGCTGCCTCAGCTCGTCTCCGGTCATCTGCTCCAGCAACTCCTGGAGTTCCTCCAACTGGCGACGCAACTCAGGGTCGGCCTGTCCAGACTCCTGCATTAACGCCTCAAGGGACTCCATTTCTTGCCTCATGGAGTCGACTACAGCATTCATCTCACGTTGTTCAGTGAGCGCTGCCTCCAACTCCTCCCGCTCTTGGAACGCCTCCTCTTCGCTCGCGCCTTGTTCCGTTCCTCGCTGCCTCACTGACTCAAGTGCCTGCTCACGATTCTCCGTTGATTGACGCTCCGCTTCAGCAGCTAACTCGGTAAGCCTTTCTGCTACTTCTTGAAAAGCGTCTTCAGCTTCCCTTCTCAAGTCCGCCGCATCAGGCATGCTCAGAAAGTACTCTTGTGAGGTGGAAACCTGAGATACCGGACTGTTATCAACCGCACGCGCGTAGTAACGGACAGTATCCCCCGGCATTAGACCCCAGCCACGCAGGTCTAAGAGAGGTCTTGCTAGGATCGCGCGCTGACCACCTACATCAAAGCCCTGCGAAACGGGCTCCATCCGCTCTCCAAAAGAGGTTACTCGATACGCCACCAACTCTATACGCCTGAGGCCATAGTCATCTCCACCCTCAAGGAGAAGCGGCTGACGCAGATTTAACGGCATGACCGTATCACGACCCGGAATGGGGATTTCTATGGTGGGTTCGGCATCGGGCACCACTAGGACCTCTAACGCTTCTGGCTGGATCTCAGCCGCACCACCCATTTGATCTCGGAACATCCACTCGAAAGATCCACTAACGGACGGAGACCACCTCGCTTCGAATTCATTTCCTTCGACGCTAAATGAGACTACTTCGCTTCCCGCAGAATCCACCAATTGGACGGAAGAAAGGGCTCGACTCGCTAGACCTTCGAAGACTAGAACAGAGCCTGAGGGTAGCCTCAGAGGTGGCGGATCCCCACGGAATTCATCCGCCAAAAGCCCTGTGTGCGGCGGGTAAGCCACGCTCAAAACCATGTCGCTTACAAACAGTGGATCTACGGGTACAATGCCGTAGGACGGTGATGCGTTACCAGCTGCATCCACTACTCGATATTCAATGTTTGCGGACACCGTACGAAACGTGTACCGAGCATGGCCTTCAATGACCTCGATCGATTCTGATCTGGCTATGTCGCCAGCAGCCTGCCACTCAACCGAGATCCTCACCCGATCGGCAGCTGAAATATCAAGCTCCACGTCCGAGCCCCGGAGGACCTCAATATCTCCAGGCTGCACAACTAACGGAGGCGGGACAGGATCCCGCATGAGCGAGAGCGGAGAGAACAATCCAGACAAAGCCGAACTAGTGCGCGCAGGAACTGCTAGAGTTAGCCCGGCGAGAGTTACTGCCAAGACCATGCCAAAGGCTAGGCCTGACCGGAGCCAAGACTCCACCTGCTCGGCTAATCGACCCGCAAGCTTTTCATCTGACCAACCACCTAGGTCGTCGGCCACATCCGACACCGCTCTACCAGCTAGTAGTGCCGACGCTCCTGAAGGTATCCTCCGAGAAAGTTCCAGTGTGCCTTCCACGAGACCCGGGGCGATCCCAGCGGACCTTTCAATTGTAGAAGCCAACTCCTCTTCAGAAATGCCGTCCAGCCAAGTGCGTAATCGAAACACTCCCCCGGCTACCAAAGCAAGTGCAATCGCGTCTAATATGGCCGGCGTGTCGCTGCCCTGAACGAATCCTTGGGAGCCAGCCAAAAGCCAACCTGCTATGAACAGGAAAACCAAGCAGCCTCCTAACCACACGCCCATAGCAGTCCGTGCCCTGCGAACCACGTACGACCGGACCTCAATTACACGGTTTTGAAGAAGCTGCGACGACCCCGGACTCATGAAGCGGCCTGACCTAACGCGAACAGGAAGAGGTTCACCCCCATACGGATGGCATCTTCTCTCGTTTGGGGTGCGTCCTCGTGCACGCCCTCGTCTTCCCACCCATCTCCAAGATCAGATTCATACGAATAGAACACCAGCATGCGCCCATCAACGAAGATACCGAGTGCTTGCGGTGGCTCTCCATCATGCTCGTGGATCTTGGGGAGCCCATCAGGAAAGTCATAGAAGGTAGAGAACACAGGGTGATCCGGAGGGATTTGCGTAAGTTCCGCATCAGGGAAGATCTTCCGAATTTCTTCACGGAAGCTTTCGTCGAGACCGTAGTTGTCGTCGGCGTGGAGAAAACCGCCTGACAATAAGTACTCTCGAAGAGCGACCCTTTCCGCTGGTGTAAAAACCACATCTCCGTGACCCGTCATGTAGAGATAGGGATAATCACGAAGCGCAGGATCAAGCGGAGTGACGGTCGCCTCCTGGCGTGCCACTGGCAGCCCTGTGCGCTGACTCAGTGCCTCTAGAAGATTCGATAGCGATGAGGGATTCGCATACCAATCACCACCGCCATCGTATTGCAGGCGGGCTATTGTCATTGAATCCGGATCGATGAGCACCTCGGCCGGTGACGAAGAAATAGCCATCACGGTGAACAGGATTACGTTCATCTTTCCTTCTCAGAGTCCTTCAGGTCGTGTACGATACGGTACACTAGGTTACGCGCCAGACCGGAGCCCTGAACCACTTGCTGGACCACCGAAGAAGCTGAGTGACCTGAGTCTAGGAGTTCCTTGGAGACTGCTCGTGCGCGCTCTACTTCGTGCTCCTGGTCGAAGACCTTGTCGTCAGGTGCCACCACGACTGTCACCTCTCCCCGTGGCGGGTGTTCACGGAAATGAGCTATTGCGTCGGAAATCGTACCCCGCAGGAATTCTTCGTGAATCTTGGTGACCTCTCGGGCCACGCAGATACCCCGCCCCGGCTTGCACAAGTCATTTAGGTCTTCTAACAACCGAACTAGTCTATTTGGTGACTCAAAGAGAATCACTGTTTCCATACTCTCTGCAACCCGTACCAAATCAGATTGTCGGTCTTGCCCTTTCCGCGCCGGAAAACCGAGAAAAACAAACCGCTCAGCAGGAAGTCCGGAAGCGACTAGAGCGGCAAGCGCCGCGCTGGGTCCCGGAATTGGTGTGACTGTGTGCCCAGCCTGCACGACAGCCCTCACGACACGGGCTCCAGGGTCTGATACCAATGGCGTACCAGCGTCTGTGACCAAAGCCATATCCTCGCCGTTCTCAAGCCATCCCAAGATCTGTCCAGTCCGGCTTTCCTCGTTGTGCTCGCGCACAGAAACAAGCGGCCCCGTGGCTCCCGCGTGATCGGCCAAGATCCGCGACCGCCGTGTGTCTTCAGCAAGAATGCGAGACGAGGATCGCAAAACTCTTACCGCTCGGGGCGAGAGGTCCTCAAGATTCCCAATCGGGGTGCTGACAAGGTATAGAGTGGCCACAATAAGAAGTTACCGTCGTGCAGTCCTCAGCGCGGATGCTCAAAAATCAGGTTTTCATGACTGTTTACTCAGAGCTGCGACTAGGTAAAGAGTCGACCCTTAGAGGTGCTCGAGAACTTTACTCTCGTACATCGCCTTGGGCCCAGCACCTACTACCTGGTCAACCAACTCCCCATCCTTAAAGAAAAGGACCGCGGGGATAGACCGAACACCAAATCGAGCAGAGGTCGCTTGGTTATGGTCTACGTTCAACTTGCCCACCTTCAAGCCCTTCTCAAGATACTCACCAGCCAATTCGTCTACCACCGGCGCTATCATCCTGCACGGGCCACACCACTCAGCCCAAAAATCAACCATATAAAGTCCTTCACCGCTCTCGATTTCTTCTTCAAAATTCTGGTCCGTTATGTCGTTGACCACGTCGCTTGCCATACGATTCTCCTTGTAGCGTTTACGGGTGGACGGTACGATCCCGTTCCCACCCATTGACCCGTTCCGTCAACCACCGGTTCAGGCCTCTCATTATGTATTCCAAGTCAGCAAAACCAATCGACCACGTCGCTATCGCCGTTCACTCAATCGAACATAGCGCCAGTGAGTTCGAAAAACTCTCTGGCCACATCTGCTCCTCTGTTGAGACTATCCAGTCACAAGGCGCACGCGTAGCCTTCATAGGCTCCATCGAACTTATTGAACCACTGTCTCCCGACAGCGCCGTCGGCCGCTTCCTCGAGCGCAAAGGACAAGCCCTCCACCATATCGCTTACCGAACCGACGACATCTGCTTTGAATTGTCAAAACTTGCTGCGGAGGGCATTGAACTCATTGACCACGAACCCCGCACAGGGGCCAACGGTCACTTGGTCGCCTTCATACACCCCCGAAGCACAGGGGGGATTCTAACTGAGTTGGTCCAGCATTCCGAGTAGGAGTAGATGAAAATCTCGTGTAGGCTCTTGCATCAAATAAACCCTTAGACATTCAACGGTTCACAGTAACCCACTGCTCTTGGTAATCAATCGCCTTTCGCCGAAATTCAACCAGTGCCATCCGAATCCTAAAGAGGCTGGCACGAGTACCTACTCCAATCTTCGGAACTCGTTAGATCGGGTTCAAACACATGAACACCCAAAGCCTCTACCTTCTAGTAGCCACGACACTGCTTTTATCAGCTAACTGCGCTGCTGATAAGAAATCGGAAGCAATCGATCGTGAAGTATTCGTAGGGGTGTACTCGGACCTCCGGATCGCTGCCGTGGAAACGGACAGTGGGAGTATATCCTTTGCAGGGCGGGATTCGATCCTCGATGCGTTTGGTGTCACAGAAGAAGACCTAACAATTTTCTTGGAAGCGCATGTCCAAGACCTGGAGTTCATGCGTGATGTTTGGAACGATATTGAGCTTCGAATGGATCGCGGCGATCAGAT
The DNA here is from genome assembly GCA_002348465.1 of Gemmatimonadales bacterium UBA2960. Taxonomy (GTDB): domain Bacteria; phylum Gemmatimonadota; class Gemmatimonadetes; order Longimicrobiales; family Gaopeijiaceae; genus UBA2589. The sequence goes on from DEBI01000025.1 coordinate 9,302, forward strand.
CAACTGACTATCAAGCTTTTCTATTTCATTCCACATTGGCTGGCAGCCACCGAACTCGGACTAGTGCAAGCAGAAGTATCAATATGCTTCCACTCGGTCGGCTAGGATGAGCCCGGTTCCAAACACAATCTCCACGATCGCTACGATGAACGGAACCGAATTTGATGATGGAATCGCCAGCGCAATCGAGGATACACCGATCATGCAAAGCACAGCGCCGAAAACCCAGTACGTCCAGTCACCATAAGCTGTTCTGAAACCGAAGTAATGTGTACCTACGGCGATTGCAGAGACCGAGAACACGAATTCTGGGCGGTACGGAAGTAACAACCACGCTGCAAACAACCCACCGATCATTGGAAAGACGGTTTCAAGGCAGATCAATCCGCCAGGGTTGGATTTTGACTCGGGAGCTCTTTGAAAAAACAATTTGAGAGCAAATTTAGACGCCGGGAAAATGAACATGCCTGCGAAGAACAACAGGAAGAAGCCGTCAGAGATGCTTGAATATGTCGCCGTTAAGGCTGCAGCGAACCAAACCCCTCCCGAGATGATTGCTCCGGGGCCGCCACGCACGTAAGCACGACGTAATTCTTGTTGATATATCTCTAACTTCATTCCCACTCAATTGTTGCCGGCGGCTTGGAGCTCACGTCGTACGTCACTCGATTGACGCCCTCGACCTCGTTAATGATGCGGGTCGATATCCGGCCAAGCACCTCGTGCGGAAATGGAAACCAGTCAGCTGTCATTCCATCTCGAGACGTGACCGCCCGCAGAGCGAGAACGTTTTCATATGTTCGGGCATCACCCATGACTCCTACGGACTGCACTGGGAGAAGAACAGCGAAAGCCTGCCAAATAGAGTCGTAAAGGTCGGCAGCCCGAATCTCCTCTAGGTAGATCGCATCTGCTTCACGAAGCGTATCAAGTCGCTCTCTGGTAATATCGCCTATAACTCGAATGGCGAGCCCAGGACCAGGGAAAGGGTGGCGACCCACGAACTGAGGAGGCAAACCCAACTCCCGACCAACTGCCCGAACCTCGTCCTTAAAGAGCTCTCGCAAGGGCTCTACAAG
>DEBI01000139.1:0-1990 GCA_002348465.1 Gemmatimonadales bacterium UBA2960
GGATGACGATTATGTGCCCGACCGCGGGAAGGTGTTGTCAGCCGAAGAACTCGAGAAGGCCGAGTCATTCTACCGGTACTTGGATACTGACGGAGATCACATCCCTTATCGAACACTCCCGGGAGTGCATCCCAAGGGTGCGTACTTCACTAGAGGGTCAGGGCATGACAAGTACGGCCGCTATACTGAAGGTTCAGCCGAGTACATGGAGGTCGTTGACCGTCTCTTGGCTAAGGTGGATTCAGCCGGGGACCACGTTCCGGCGCCCGAAGTCCATCAGGCCAGTGAGCCTACGGATTGGGGGCTTATTTCCGTTGGAGGTTGTCACTGGGCCGTGCTCGAGGCACGTGACGACCTCGCGGAGCGGGGCTTCGCCATGGACTATCTCCGTGTCCGGGGGTTCCCGTTTAATGAGACTGTCGAGCGGTTCCTGCAGGAGCACCAGCGCATCGTGGTGGTCGAACAGAACAGAGACGAACAGCTTCGGAAGCTGATTGCTATCGAGACGGGGTGTCCCAAGGACAAACTCCGCTCCATCACCTATTACGGGGGGCAACCCCTAAGCAAAGGCCATGTCCTGGAAGGGCTTTCCAAGTGGATCCCTGCTTTGAAATCAGAGTCTAGTGCTAACGAACTGAGCGCTTGTAGTGATTCTGAAGCAACGACTGCGGAGATGAAATGAGCTACATCGCCAAACCTGCTGCCCGTCACCCGAAGATGCCGACGAATAAAATCGGCCTCACGCCGCGGGATTATGAGGGCTCAATGTCCACGCTGTGCGCTGGCTGTGGGCATGACTCAGTAACTGCAGCGTTGATCCAGGCTTTCTTCGAGCTGTCGGCTGAGCCACATCGGATTGTGAAGGTCTCGGGGATTGGTTGCTCAGCAAAAACCCCAACGTACTTCGTTAGCGAAGCACACGGATTCAATTCAGTACATGGTCGAATGCCATCAGTAGCTGCCGGAGCAAACGCGGCAAATCGGGATCTTCTATATGTCGGAATCTCAGGTGATGGTGATTCTCTGTCCATCGGCCTAGGGCAGTTCTGCCACGCGATTCGTCGCAACATCAATATGCTATACGTTCTGGAGAACAATGGCGTCTATGGCTTAACGAAGGGACAGTTCTCGGCCTCGGCTGACATTGGGAGCCTTTCCAAGGGAGGCATTGAAAATCGCCATGGTCCCATTGATCCAGTAAATGTTGCCCTTTCACTGGGCGCGACGTTTGTGGCACGTTCATTTTCTGGGGACAAGGACCAGCTGGTCCCAATATTGATGGCCGGGATGAACCATCAGGGATTCGCCTTCATCGATGTGATTTCTCCATGCGTGACATTTAATGACCACAAAGGTTCGACTAAGAGCTATGCGCACACACGCACGCACATGCAGGAGGTAGTTGCAGCTGATTTTGTGCCGCTGAGAGCGGAGATCAAGACGGAGTATGGTGAGGGCGAAGTGAAAGCGGTAACTCTTCACGACGGTAGTGTTGTCCGGTTAAGGAAGACTCAGTCAGACTACGATCCCTCAGATCGTCGGGCGGTCCTGGACTACCTAGGGGCGACGGCCGCCGAGGGAGAGATTGCCACTGGCTTGCTCTACTTGGATGAGAATAACGAGGACATGCATTCCTTCGAAAACACGGTGGAAACTCCACTCGTCCAGATACCCTATCGCACCCTATGCCCGGGATCGGCTGCGCTGGAGGAGATCCAGAAAGAGTGGCGATAGCGGGGTTTCCTATAGCGCCTGCTCTGGTGCGCGGGCGCATCACGATGCTCCTGATGGCGGTACTGTTCCTGGTTGTGCAGAGGGCGGATGCTCAGGTAGAGCTATCGCCGAATGCTTCTACGCCACTGGCGTACCTAGCGGGACAGATCGTGGATAGCGTCTCGGGTGATCCTATCCCTGGTGTTCTAGTTCGGACGGATAGCGGGCACGAAGCGTTTACTGACCCGTTGGGTCGCTTCGAACTCACGGGATTGCC
>DEBI01000139.1:2412-2840 GCA_002348465.1 Gemmatimonadales bacterium UBA2960
GTTCTCTTCCGGCTTCCACCGGCGTTTGGAGCAAGAGCCCAAGAAGATCAGAGGGAGGCTGAGGATCGCCAGCGCACCACCGGTAGACGGCTGGAAGCACACCAGATCCGAGACATGGAAGCCCGCGACGTGATGGAGCTTGTCCGTAGGTTGGCCCCTAACATGGTTAGTCCCATGACTGGTGCGGTTGGCGCTACATCCAGCTTCCGGCCCGCGCGTGGACGCTCAACGTCGGTCCCAGACCCACCAGTGATCCTTATAGATGGTGTTAGGACCCCAGGTGCCGAAGGAATGCTTTCTCAGATGCGCCCGAGTGAAGTCGAGGTCATCGAGGTTCAGCCGGGTGCCGCTGCTGGATGGGAATATGGGTCTTCGGGTGCGAGCGGAGTGATAAAGATCACTCTGAAAAAGGGGCTGGCCTCCGGCGC
>DEBI01000003.1 GCA_002348465.1 Gemmatimonadales bacterium UBA2960
GAAAGTCAGTTGAGTGATACTGTGCATTCTTTCCTCGAGGGTGATATAAAACTCGCTAATGACGTGGTGCTTGGTGATAGACGCGTTAACAGAAAGATCCGTGAGATCGATCGTATGTGTCACAGTTTCATCGTGCGGCACGCACCTACTGCGGGTCCCCTCCGCTATGTGTCGGCGGTACTTCGCCTCGACGTCGCTCTTGAACGAGTAGGCGATTACGCTAGCACCATAGGTCGTGAGATCATCCAGCTAAAAGGGCGTCCACCAGAACGCATAATGCGAGACGTTGAGCTGATCAGCCATCAGGCAAGGCGGACTTTGAGTCAGGCGCTTCTCGCTTTCCAAGAGAATGACGCCGAACTCGCTCAAGAGACCTACGGTGCGGCTGGTCATACTGACTCTACTCTCGAAAAGGTGTTCGAAGAACTCCTTACCGCGGGGAAGAGTAATGAGATGTCGCTGCGTGATGTGTTCGCATTGCTGAGAATCATAAACCTTCTCAAGCGCGTCGATGATCAGGCGGAGAATGTGTGCGAGCAGACGCTGTTCGCAGTCTCTGGCGAGATCAAGGATCCCAAGTCATTCCGCATCCTTTTTCTTGATGAGCACAATAGTGGACTATCCCAGATGGCTGAGGCGTACGCGAGTCGAGCGTTTCCCGAGAGCGGTACCTATGCGAGCGCTGGGTGGAATCCGGCTGACGGTCTAAGCTCAAATGTCATAAAGTGCATGGACCAAAACGGCCTCAGTGTCCGAGGTAAGGCCCCCTCGTTACTTCGCAGCGTCCATGAGGAGCCGAGACATTGGCACATCATCGTCGGAATGGAAGGATCTGCGAGAGATCAGCTATCACGTCTGCCGTTTCGCACTCTGTTTCTGGACTGGTCAGACTCTGTCTCCGTAGACGGCAGTGTAGAGGACTTAGATGAAGAGGAAACAGAGGAAGTGTTCAACCGTGTGAAGCTGGGTGTGCGAGACCTTATGCTAACGCTTAGGGGACCGAATGCCGGCTGACGTTCAGGGCGACCACCTTTCCAGCAGTATCGCTACCGAGCTCAATACCCGCGGGTGGGATTGGTATGTCGATCGCATCGTATCTATTGGAGTTTTCGTAGGGGGTGTGTCGGCGATCATCTTCATCATCGGGATTTTCGTCTTCGTAACCAGGGAAGGGCTCGACTTCGCGCTTGGCAGCCTAGATCTAAAGGAGTTTTTCACTTCTATAAATTGGCGACCAACTTCTGAGCGAAATCCTACGTACGGCATCCTTGCACTTATGACGGGTACGGCGAGTGTGACAGGATTGGCGATGTTGGTGGCTGTTCCGTTTTCACTCGGAGCCGCCATCTACATTGCTGAATTCGCGTCTGGGCGAACGAGAGAATCGCTCAAGGTTCTCGTTGAGCTACTGGCTGCCATTCCATCGGTGGTCTGGGGCTTCATTGGCATGTCGATCATGAATCCACTCATCATTGAGATGTTCGACGTTCCCGTTGGGCTGAGCGTCCTTAATGCGGGCGTGATCCTCGGATTGATGGCGGCGCCGATCATGACCACCATCGCAGAGGACGCGCTCAAGGCTGTTCCGGACTCTTATCGAGAAGCCGCTGAAGCCATGGGAGCGACTCGATGGCAGGTGATCTTCAAGGTTGTTCTTCCCGCTGCCAAACACGGGCTAATGGCGGCGATCTTACTTGGTGTGGGTCGCGGTTTCGGTGAAACCATGGCCGTCCTCATGGCAAGTGGTCACGCTATCAATATCCCCACGAGTCCGTTCGACTCCGTTCGAGCCCTAACCGCAACGATTGCAGCAGAGCTTGGCGACACGGCACGCGGATCCGACCACTACGGGGTGTTATTCACGCTCGGGATCTTTCTATTCGTCATCACTTTCATAATCAATCTCATCGCGGATGTTGTCGTAAAGGGTGTAGGTAGACAAAAATGAGCCTCTTTGCCCGCACTGGACTGGATGAGCACAACCGGCGTGTCGAGTGGTTGGTCAGGACACTATTTCTTCTAATGACTGTGCTGCTGATAATCCCCGTAGCCTTGATTATGGGGATCTTAATCCAGCGCGGAGCGCCGGCTCTATCGTGGGGATTTTTAACCGAGGTCCCAACAAACGGGATGACTGCTGGTGGAATTTTCACGGCGCTGATTGGGACGGTTTGGATTGTTGCTGTGGCGTTGCTCGCTTCTGTCCCTATTGGTGTAGCTGCTGCGGTTTATCTATCCGAGTATGCGCCAGACAACTGGCTGACCCGGGCGATCAACTTGGCGATCATCAACCTCGCTGGAGTGCCGTCCATTGTGCACGCCCTCTTCGGACTCGGTGCGTTTGTCGTCTTCTTTGGGTTCGGTCGGAGTATTCTGGCGGCCTCGCTCACGCTAGCTGTTATGACTCTACCTATCGTGATTGTCGCCACAAGGGAGTCTCTACAAGCGGTCCCTCACGCATTCCGTGAAGCATGTTGGAACATGGGTGCTACTCGATGGCAGACTATCCGTCGGGTTGTGTTACCAAACTCAATCAGTGGGATCCTAACGGGTGTCATTCTCGAGGTCTCTAGAACGGCTGGAGAGACCGCCCCGATTATGTTCACGGGCGCAGCTGCTTTCTTGCCGTTTCTGCCTCAGGGAGTGCTGGATCAAACGATGGCGATGTCGCTTCATCTGTATGTGGTTTCGACTCAGGTTCCCGACGTCCCAGATGCTTTGCCTTTTGGGGTGGCATTAGTCCTGATTTCAATGGTTCTAGTCATGAACGCGACGTCCATTGCCTTTCGAATTTATCTGCGAAACAAGCGTAAATGGTAGATAACGCACCGAAGCTCTCTGTTCGGAATCTCTCTGTACGATACGGCGATAAGCAGGCGCTTAACGGGATCAGCCTCGATGTTTTCCCCAATGAGATATTCGGCATTATCGGTCCTGCGAACAGTGGAAAAACATCCTTCCTTCGGGCTTTGAATCGCATGGAAGAGTTTGACGCGAATATGACGGTTGAAGGAGATATTCTTTTCGAAGGACAGGACATCACTGCGATAAGAAATGTTTATGCACTGCGGAGAAAGGTAGGTGTAGTTTTTCCTCTGCCAGTTGGCCTACCTATGAGCATTTATGAGAATGTTGCTTTTGCACCAAAGCTCGCGGGCATCAAAAAGAAGGCCGAGCTAGATGAGATTGTCGAGCGGTGTCTGATTAGAGCAGCACTCTGGGATGAGGTTAAAGACCGGCTGGATGCCTTGGGCAGCCTCCTGTCAGGAGGACAGCAGCAGCGACTAACGATTGCACGAGCTCTGTCACAGAATCCTGAACTACTCCTTCTCGACGAGTTTTCGATCGCAGTTGACCCGGTAACTACGATGCGAATAGAAGACGTGCTTAAAGAACTCAAGGAAGAGATAACGATTGTGCTCGTAACCAACCTTGTTCAGCAGGCTCGTCGTTTGGCTGATAGAACGGCGTTTTTTCTTGAGAGTGAGTTAATAGAGACAGCGGAAACAGAGGAATTGTTCAGCGGAGTCGTGAAGGATCAGCGCACCCGAGATTACGTGGAGGGTCGGTTTGGCTGATATAGCTATCGAGACTCGGGATCTGAATCTCTGGTATGGGACGTTTCAGGCTCTTTTCGACGTGAACATCCAAGTGAAGAAAGGGATGATCACGTCACTCATTGGACCATCCGGATGCGGCAAATCCACCTTGCTCCGAACAGTAAACCGTGTGAACGAGCGTTTGGGCTACGTTCGTACCACGGGTTCAGTGGATGTTTTGGGACAGGACGCTTTTGGAGAGGATGTAGAACTGGCGCGGCTGCGAAAGGAAGTCGGAATGGTCTTTCAGCGGCCTAATCCGCTCCCGCTTTCCATACGCGATAATGTTCTCTTCAGTCATCGGATCCATCGTGGGAACGTAAAAGCATCAAAGTCTGATGAGGACGTGTTACTGGAGGACGCGCTGCGCCAGGTTCTACTGTGGGACGACGTTAAGGACCGGCTGAATCAGAATGCGACATCGCTTTCGCTTGAAGAGCAGCAAAAGCTCTGCATAGCACGATTACTTCCGGTAAAACCGTCGGTGCTCCTTATGGATGAGCCGACCTCAGCACTGGACCCCAAGGCCACAGCGGCGCTTGAAGAACTGATCTGGAGCTTCAGAGGGTCGTATACGATTCTAATCGTTACGCATAACATGGCTCAGGCGCGACGAGCCAGTGAAGACTGCGCTTTCATGCTCCTTGGTAAGATGATGGAGGTCGCACCTACTGCCGACCTTTTCTTGTCGCCGCAGCTGCCAGAGACAGCGGATTACATTGAGGGACGCTACGGTTGATCCACTCTAGAACGCCGAGAGTACTCGGTGCGATGGAGCCTGGGACAATACTGATGGTGTCAGGCTACGGCCGACTGTTGAGCGGGGAGTCACAAATGAATTTCCGGTGGCGGGAAGTGTGACGGCTCTGTTACAAAAACATACACGAGACCGTGACGCATCCCTCTCAGTTTTCATT
>DEBI01000016.1 GCA_002348465.1 Gemmatimonadales bacterium UBA2960
GCATTTCGAAGCGCATGATGTCTGGCCATTGTCGACCACGCGCGAATCATACCCTTACAACAACAGGGAGAAGGATGAAAACCTTCATTACAGCCATGAGCAGATTAGCCGCCGCAGTAGCGGTTGTTTCTGTTCTGGCGGTGTCCCCCGTCGCTGCCCAGACCGGTACGGTCACGGGCTCGGTAACGGACGCCGCTACTGGCGCGGGCATTCAGTCCGTGCAGGTGTACCTAGCCGATACAGGGCTTGGCACCTTGACCAACGCAAGTGGTCGATTCCTCATTCTGAACGTTCCCGCGGGCAGCTATACTCTGCGCGCAGAGCGGCTAGGATACGGGACCCAAGAGATGCAGGTCAGCGTGACTTCGGGAGGCACCGTCGCACAGGATCTGCAGCTCCAAACCGAAGCCCTAGGGCTAGATGAACTGGTCGTCACGGGGACGGCCGGAGCAGCCAGGCGGCGTGAGATTGGTAACACAATCGCGCAGCTAGAGGTGGCTGACATCGCGGAACCTCCGCAAAGCGTTGATGCCATCCTCCAAGGTCGAGTCGCAGGTATGACTGTGATGAACGCCTCGGGTAATGCTGGCTCAGGTGCTAGGATTCGACTCCGCGGTAACGTGTCGATCGCGCAGAGCAACCAGCCGCTGATTTACGTGGATGGAGTGCGCATGCGCTCAGAGGCTTTCGACAAGAACGTTCCGGCGACTGGTTATCCAGGACGCTCTGGAAATGACGTCGCGAGTCCGCTAAACAACATCAACCCGGCCGACATCGAGCGAATCGAAGTCATCAAGGGCGCGGCAGCGACAACCCTATACGGGACGGAGGCTGCTGCCGGTGTTATCCAGGTCTTCACCAAGCGCGGTCACCAGGGTGCTCCTCAGTGGACAGCCTCGATCGAGCAAGGTGTCGCCCAGATGGGTGCCTTCGGAATCTCGACCGACCTCACACCAGACTTCGAGGCCCCAACAAGTGAAGCGGGCGGTACTCCGGAGTTCATGTTCATCGACCCATGGCTGCGTAGCGCGCATCAGCAGCGCTACTCACTGTCAGTCGGTGGTGGCGCCGAGGACCTTCAGTACTTCGTCTCTGCAGCAATGGAAGACGATGACGGCACACTTCCAAACGACAACGAAAAGAAGACGAACGTCCGAGGAAACTTCACCTTCACTCCAGCTGAGAATCTTCAGCTTCAGTGGAACACGTCGTTTACGAAGCAGAACTTCACCAACACAGCTGCCGGAAATAATGCGCACGGCCTGACGCTGAACGTCTACCGTCGCTCAAGGAACTACTTCGGTAACGAGAAGAAGGAAAATCTCGATAAGCTGCTAGGTCAGGAGATCGCCACCGCAATCGACCAGTTCGTCACAGGTGGTACGGCTACGTACAGCCCCAGTGCGAACTTCACCAACCGACTGACGGTTGGGTACGACTTGGCACAGCAGGACAACCGTAACCTTCGTCCCTTCGGGTTCGTCCGCGCACCGGATGGAATCCTAAACAACGGACGTTCCCGGTTCGAAACGCTCACGTTTGACTACGTGGGCTCGTACAGCTTCGGACTGCCAGGCGGTATCAACTCCGCCCTTTCGTTCGGTGGTCAGAGCACGACCTCGGACATTCAGCGGACAACCGCATACGGTGAAGACTTCCCTGGACCCGGTGACCCAACGGTCACGACTGCGGGTACCAAGCTCGGATTTGAGCAGCGCGAGCGAGTAGTCAACGCTGGCTTCTTCGCTCAGAACGTATTCGACATTGCGGACAAGTACTTTATCACGGCCGGTTTCCGGATTGACGGAAACTCTGCCTTCGGTTCCGACTTCGGTCTTCAGTTCTATCCGAAGCTCAGCGGTTCCTGGGTTATGTCCGACGAGGACTTCTGGGGTTCCGACAGTCAGCTGAAGCTGCGTGCAGCATGGGGACAGTCCGGACGGGCTCCGGGCGCCTTTGACGCGGTCCGGACCTACGATGGTATCGGATGGGGTGGGCAACCCGCCTTCTACCCACGTGTTCTTGGTAACCCGGACCTCGGTCCGGAGCGGACATCCGAATGGGAGCTCGGCTTCGACGGAAGCTTCATCGGTGATCGCCTCGCCCTCGACGTGACGTACTACAACCAGCACACGACGGATGCACTGTTCGCAGTGCGCCAGATCCCGTCGAACGGTGCCTGGGGCTCTCAGCTGGAGAATGTTGGAGAGATCTTCAACAAGGGCCTAGAGGTCACGATGAACATGTTGATGATCAACACCGATGCATTCTCATGGGATCTCGGCGGCTCGTTCTCAACGAACGCCAGTGAGGTCGGCCTCCCGGGTGAAGTCACCGAGTTCTCGGTTGGCGGAAACGGGTGGATTATCGATGGCGAAGCAGCACCGGTCATCCGTGGCGAAATGGTCATGAACCCAGACGCCATCGCGGATCCAATCATCGAGGACGACCAGATTTACGGTCCGAACCAACCCACCGAGATCATGGGGATCAACTCCGTGTTCACATTGCCTGGTGGCGTTAGGCTCTCGGCTCGTGGAGAATATCAAGCCGGTCACTATGTAACGGCCACGATCGCCAACTCTGCGGTCAGCCGTAACGTTATCTGGGCTGGATGCTTTGAAGCTTACCAGACCGCAGGAGCGGCCCCGGTCACTTCAGCGGCTCCAGGCTACGGACAGTTGACCGCGCTTGAGCGGGCACGCTGTGACCGCAGGGGAACGGACAGCAACTTCTGGGCTGAGAAGGCAGACTTCTTCAAGATCCGTGAAGTTTCAGCACAGTTCCCGCTTCCCACATCGTTGGTACCCGGCTCGTCCGGAGCCACACTTACGGTCGCCGGCCGGAACATCTTCCGCTGGACGAACTCGGAGTGGACCCACTTCGACCCAGAGATGGGTGGTAACAACGACAACAACCCGATCAGTCGCAATGGAGCGTCTTCAGGAAGCTTCCTGGTAACCTCCATCAGCGAGCACATTCCGGCGCCGGCGATTTGGACAGTCGCTCTCCGCGTCGTCTTCTAGGAGTTGATCAACATGAACAACAAAACAACAGAAGGCGCCAAGCGGAATCTGACGCGCGGTCTCGCGCTCGGAATGCTTTTCGCTGTGGCAGCCTGCGACACAACAGTCACGAACCCCGGGCCGATCAGCTCAGAGTTCCTCGACGTTCCTGCGGCCCAGGCCGCGATCACGAACGGAGCAGGTAGAGGACTTTCTGACGCTCTGAACTACATCGCGTATACGGGTGCGGCTATCTCCAGAGAAGTACATCCCTCTGGATCAACGGGTAGTTTCGGCATCACGCCGTTCCAGCAGGAAGGCCAGCTTCGGTTTGACGAAGTGGGCTCACATTGGAGCCAAGCTCACCGTGCGCGTGTCCTCGCTAAAGAGGGTATCGCGCGCATCCAAGGTATGGATGCAGCCGACCAGGATCAGTCGATCCTAGCCCAACTCAATCTGTACGCTGGGTATATCAGCCGTATGATGGGCGAAAATATGTGTAATTCTGTGATCGACGGTGGAGCCGCAGGCTCATCCGACGTGCACCTCAACGATGCGGTAGCTTATTTCAACCAAGCTGCAAGCCTCGGCTCCGGTGATGTAGCCACTGCTGCCGTTGCGGGTCGTGCATCTGCATATGCGCAACTAGGAAATTGGTCTAGTGCTGTCGCAGATGCAGCTACGGTCCCGGCCGGTTTCAGCTACTCACAGAAGTACTACGACATCGGTGACGACAACCAGTCGAACCGTATTCACGTTGCCACGAAGGCGATTCCGTACAAGGCTCATTCCCAGATATTCACTTGGATAGCCGAGTACAACAACGCCGACGCAGACGGTAACGGTATTTACGACGACGACCCGCGTGTGCCATGGAAGGTTGGTGGTGAAAATGGTGACGCAGCGTCAGCGTGCTGTGGACTGATCGCTTGGAATCCACAGCAAAAGCACAACAATGACGACTCGCCTATCGAGCTTTCTTCATACGAGGAAATGCAGCTGTTGATCGCAGAGGACAAACTGCGTAACGGCAGTGATATGGCAGGCGCCGTCGCAATCATCGACGCGCTGCGGACCGCAGCCGGTGTAGCTACCGAATCGCCAGCCGACATGGCTGCCGCGTGGACGTACTACAAGCGTGAGCACGCGATTGAGATGTGGCTAGAAGGTCGTAGACTCCCCGCTATGCGTCGTTGGAATGACGCTGGCGATCCGGAGACACACCTACAGCCGCTCGAACAGATCGGTGACGGATCGACATCGACAGGTGCACACTTGTCGACGCGTAGTTTCTGCTTCCCAATTCCGGAATCAGAAATCGACACGAACCCGAATATCTCGGGATGATCCGGTAGTAGCTTCCGGAACGACAATCGGGGTCGGTGCCGTCAGGCGCCGGCCCCGATTTGCTTATCATAAGAAATCCACGCCGCGCTTGAACGTGGATCGTGTAGTACCTTGCTAAGTCGATTTAACTCAAGGAGACCTAACAAATGAGGCTTGTCCACTACGCCACCTCACTCCTCGCCGCGTGTGCCATCATCCCACCGCTGTTGGCGGCGCCCACTGAAGCGCAGCAATCGACCCCCGCACATGCCCACCTCCGACACGCTGCCGATGAGTTTCGTGGCACTCCTGAAGGTGCCGGTTTGCTGCCTACCGCACGCGCGGAGGCCGAAATAGCCCACCAGCACGCAACCCTAGCAGGTCGGGATCCACTGAGCTTAGAAGGAATGCAGCGCCACATGCCACATGTGATTCACGCCATCGATCCT
>DEBI01000069.1:0-6191 GCA_002348465.1 Gemmatimonadales bacterium UBA2960
AAGCTATTTCTCGTCAATTGATCGAAGGCGCTCGGCTGTAGACCGTCTTCTGCCTACTCTGCGCGCGGTGATCGATCCTACACTTCGGGATCTTTACGTGGACCGAGTTTCTCAGGCTACGGGAGTTCAGCCAGGAACACTTCTTGAAGACATGAAGAAAGTCCCGCGACAGACAAGCAGGAATTTAGGATCAGGCCCTGCAGAGTTATCGCGGGTCGGAAATCCACCAAGTCTCAAGGGTGGGGCTGAGCGCCATCTCCTTAAGGTGATGGTCCGAGGAATTGAGTGGGTAGAGCGAGCTGCGGAAGTCATTTCGTCAGAGGACTTTGAAGATCCGTACCACCGGGCCATCTTTCAGGCACTTCTTGATGATCCGGAGGCGCGAGTTCCATTACCGTCAATGGATTCTGTTGCGGCCCAGAGGTTTCGTGAGATACTCGTGGATCCAGAGGAACTGGCGCACGGCAATGAGATCTTTTCGAAAGCGGTCAAGAGGATTCGGGTTGCGGCATTACACAGGCGGGCACAGCATCTCCAGGCCAAAATCGAGAGGAGTAGGAGCGAGGAGGAGAAGCTCGAACTCGTGATTAAGAAGTCACAGCTCGCTTCCGAGATTCGAGAGTTGGACGAGAATTACTGGGTTTCGGCTGCACGCCGAAGCCCCAACGACAAAAACCTGAACGAAGCGAAGACATGACGCAGCAGAGGCGGACCGGACTAAAGGAACTTCAGAAGCTCGACGGGAGCATCAACGACGCCCGCGATCGCATTGGAACCTTCGACTCGCTCTTCGAAGAAATTGAAGAGCCAGCTCTCATGCTGGAGAGTGAACTTGAGACTAGCAGAACTAGGTTGAAGGAGATGAAGCTCGAGTCTCGCAGACTCGAGACCTCGTCCGATGAGCGTCGGGAGCGAGTGAAGAAGCTCGAAGAACGAATAGGTTCAGTTCGAAATCTCAGAGAAGAGTCGGCGGTCACGACAGAACTTGAGATGGTGAAGCGAGCATTAGAAAATGATGAGACCGAAGCCCTCACACTCATAGATCAGGTCCGCAAGGGTGAAGAGCGTGTGACAGAGCTCGAGGAAGCCTACAGGGAGGCATCCGATATCGTTGAGCCAAAGAAAGAGGCGCTGCTGGCCGAGCGGGAAGAGGTCCGCTCCGAGCTTTCCCGTCTTGAGAAAGAGAGACAAAGTTTCACCGCAGCTATGGACCCCGGCGAGCTTAGAATGTATGAAGCGATCCGAGGAGGTGGGCGTCGCCGTGCTATAGCCGAACTGACGGCCGACGGTGCGTGCGCTAACTGTTTCAGTATAGTCCCGTTGCAACTCCAAAACGTGATCCGTCATGGGGATAGGTTGATTAGGTGCGAAGCATGCGGTGTGATTTTGGCGGCGGCGGAGCCCGTGGAGGAGTCGACTGAGGAGCCGGTAGACGATGAAGTCGAAACTAGCCAAGAGTCAGAAGTCGATGGCAACAAAGAGCTGTCATCTGAGGAGGTCACGGATGGCATTGAAGAAGAAGCTCTGGGTGTTGATGGAGGCGAAGAAGAGGGTTGAGTTCTGCCGGTCTAGGTGGGACTGAGGTCCGCCTCCGACCACCGGCTCCACATTGGGAGCCTCCTCCCACCTCTGATTCCGGGAGAGTCCGTCAACTCACAGAGGCGCTGAGGCTCCCTGAGCCGGTGTGTGCCCTTCTCTCTATCCGGGGAAGGTCCTCGGTAGAAGAAGCAAAGCGGTTTCTTCGCCCTAGGATGGAACAGCTTTCAGATTCGACCCTCCTCGCTGATGGCTTGATCGCAGCCAATCGGATTGTTAAGGCGATCACGGATGATGAGAAGATTTTCATTCACGGCGACTATGATGTGGATGGGATCTGCGCTACAGCGCTACTGACTAAGTGGGTTAGGTCACTCGGTGGGTCTGTGAGACCTTTCGTTCCGCATCGTGTCCGAGACGGGTATGACTTTTCTGAGAATGGTTTGGCAGAGGCTCGTGCCGTGGGAGCGTCGCTCCTGATAACAGTGGATTGTGGAACGATGGCTCATGAGACGATTGCGGAAGCTAGGGGCGTCGGAATAGACGTGATCGTTACCGACCATCATACCATAGGAGGAGATTTGCCGGGCGCTTTTGCGGTAGTGAACCCGCAGAGACCTGACTGCCAATATCAGGATAAAGGATTATGTGGAACCGCGGTTGCTTTCCGATTAGGGGAATTGATTGGACGAGAGCTGGGTGTAAATCTCGCCGAACTCTACGATATGCTAGACTTAGTGGCACTCGCGTCGGTGGCAGACTTGGTGCCGCTTTCCGGGGAGAACCGCATTCTGGTAGCCTTAGGACTTAAGCGACTCTCTAACACGAAAAGTGTGGGTCTTAGAGCATTATTGGGAGTCGCAGGAGTGTCTGCCGGCGAAGTCACAGCAGGACGAATCGGATACCAGATAGCTCCCCGTATCAATGCGGTCGGACGGATCGGGGAGGCTTCTGACGCTCTAACACTTCTGTTGAGCGACGACCGCGTTGAAGCTCATAGACTTGCGACGGTACTCGACCAGGCGAATCGCGACCGACGTGAGGAAGACCAAAGGACGCTAAATCAAGCACTTAAAGATCTTGAGGTTAGCTTCGACCCAGATAAGGATTTTGGTGTCGTATTAGCTCAGCGAGGATGGCATCCAGGGGTAGTTGGCATCGTGGCGTCGAGGGTGGTCGAGCGTATACACCGGCCGGTCGTTGTGGTAGCAGTAGAAGGTGACAAAGGGAGGGGGAGTGCTCGGTCTATATCCGGGTTTAACCTCTATGAAGCGATCGCAGAGTGCTCGAAACATCTAACTCGTTTCGGAGGCCACCAGCAGGCTGCGGGGATTGAGATTTCGACTGGGGAACTCGAAGCTTTCCGCCTTGCCTTCAATGAAGCTGCTCGTTCAAGATTAACGCACCACTCACTCCGGCCTGTTCTGAGTCCAGACCTCGACATCAAGCTTGAAGATGTCGACCTGGAGCTGGTCCATTGGTTGTCTTATTTGGGTCCCCATGGAATAGGAAATCCCACGCCTGTCTTCCGCGTTCAAGGTGTGGGTGTTCGCGCACCTCGTATTGTTGGTGAGAATCATCTGAAGGCTGAGTTGACGTCATCACGGACACAGCTGGATGCCATTGGATTCGGTCTTGCAGATCGGTTCGACCTAGATTCTTTAAGCTCGGGAAAGTGGGATGTACTTTTTCGTATTGAGCGTAATGAATGGCGAGGAAGGGTCCGGGTCCAGGCGCGGCTCTCCGATCTCAGGCCCGCCTCGTGAGGATCATAGCAGGAAGGTGGAAAAGTCGCAGACTCCGCTCTCCGAGAGGACGAGATGTGCGCCCAACGACCGATCGTGTGCGTGAAGCGTGGATGTCTGCTTTGGGAGGATCAGTGTCTGGTGCCACCGTTTTGGACCTGTTCGCTGGCTCTGGAGCACTTGGACTAGAGTCGCTGTCTCGGGGGGCGGAATCTGTGATCTTCGTGGATAGGGCTCGAAGTTCGGTAAACGTTATCCGGCATAACGTTGAATTGCTCGGTGCCCAAAACGATGCAGAGATAGTGTGCGAAGACGTCTTTCGATATCTCCAACGTTTTGAAGGATTATTTGATATCGCCCTTGCGGATCCTCCCTACGAAGGGGGAGATGCTTCCGCACTAGTCAAAAGATTTGAAGGAAGACCGTTTGCGAAGGAACTCTGGTTAGAGCATCCTGTCCGTGAATTATTATCGCTACCAGAAGGTGCGAAGACTCGTCGCTATGGTGATACTGCACTGACTACACTATCAACCTGTTCGTGAATCGGATCCATGAATCGTCCTAATCCCGTCTTAGCTCTGTATCCGGGGTCATTTGATCCCATTACACGTGGGCACGAAGATATCGCCCGACGAGCCTTGAGAGTTGCCGACCGAGTAATAGTGGCGGTGGCGCAGACGAGTACCCATAACAAGGAGGGGCTCTTCGAGGTCCAAGACCGTGTGGATTTGATTCGAGCGGTTTTCGAAGGGGAATCGCAGATCGAAGTGATGTCCTTCACCGGCTTACTTGTGGATATGGCCAGAGATCAGGGCGCGCACTTGGTCATTCGCGGGCTGCGGGCAGTTTCTGATTTCGAATACGAACTTCAGATGGCGCAGATGAATCAGGAGCTTAATTCTGCTCTGGAGACACTCTTTCTTGTTCCGGAGGTGAGCAACTCCTTCATTTCGTCATCGCTGGTCCGGCAAGTGGCGGCGTTGGGAGGTGATGTATCAGCCTTTGTGTCAACGCCGGTTCTCGATCGTTTGACCGAGAAGTTTCGGGAGTAAGCCCGGGTTTGAAGCGATTCTAACTGATTTTTGGTCACCGCTTATTATTGCAGCCCAGCTCATTTTAATGCTACGAGCCGTGTGCCCCGGTTGCCCTTCGAATCCGTCCCTTTTTATCATTTGACCGTCGATCCGAACGCGGGAGAGAGATTCGCTGCGCGTAACGGACACAGGAACTGCTAGGAGCGCCGAACCTATGAGCTTTCAGGTGTCGAAGGTGAACGACGTCACTGTTATCGAAGTGGAGGGTCAGCTGATCGTCGGAAACCGTAATGAGCTGAAGAACAAAGTACTCGAAAAGATTGAACTCGGTGAGCAAACGTTCGTGATCGACTTTGCGAACACGGCTTACATAGACTCATCTGGGTTAGGGGTCCTTGTGAGTTTGTCGAAAAAGATTCGTGAGGACGGAGGTGAACTTCGCCTATCGAGCCTGAGTGAAGATTTGCGCACGCTTTTTGAACTGACCAAGCTCGATACGTTATTCCAGATTGCGGAGGACAAAGAGCGGGCCCTTGAGGGCTTTTGAGAGGCTATTGGCGTGAGTGAATTAACGGGAGAGGGCCTAGTCCTCGAGATTCCTACGGACATTCACTCTATCTCGGGTGCGGTTGACTATGTCCTGAGCCGATGCAGTGCTTCTGAGGTGTCAGCTAGGAGATTGAACCTAAACTTCCGGGTTGGGCTCACCGAAGCAATCGCGAATGCAATGATGTACGGTAACGATCACGACCCTTCTAAGAGCGTAGTCATAGAGGTTGTGATGGGCCGAGATCATGTTCAGGCGACAGTTCGCGATCAGGGCTCGGGCTTTGACCCAGGTTCGGTGCCTGACCCGACTCGTCCCGAGCATCTCGCGTGTTCGTATGGAAGAGGTCTGTTCCTTATGCGCGAGCTACTAGATGAGCTGTGCTTTAACGACTGCGGTAACGAGGTGACTCTTATTTTGCGAGCTGAATCTTGCAGCACCTTTGAAGGTGGTGCATCCGCTTGAGTGAGCTCGACAGTCTCGTTTCGGTGAGGCTGCCGGGGCAGGTTCTTCAAACGCTTGAGCATTTCGAGAAAGCATTCGGAGCACTCCTCGTATTGACTGTTCCATCTACCGAATACGGTGAGCCGGAGCGCTTAGTCGTATACGAGTCAACAGCCGGCCTTGGCGAAAGTGAGTCGATGGGTAGTGTGACTCCGGTCCCTTTCCTCGGCGATAAAATACAGCTGCAGGTCCGAGCGGCACGCGCCGCACCAGCCGAAGCGGTTTGTGCGGCGCTTGCTCCCACTCTGGCTAGCTTGTTTGAGTTAGAGCGGGAAATCGAATCCTTCACAAATGAAGTCAGTCAGCGGTATGAGGAGATAACCCTCCTTTACTCAATAAGTGAAACTTTAGGGGCCACGCTCGAACTAGAGAAAGCTGCCGAGTACATTCTTGATGCGGTCCGTGATGTAATGCGTGCCAAACGCGCCGCTTTATGGGTTCAGAGTGCTGGAGTGGTGGATTTAAACCTCGCTGCCCAAGTAGGTGACGCTGGCCGATCAGGCCTCCTGAGTCCAGATGATCCCGATTCCTTGACTTCACGGGTATTTCGGAACAACGAATCGGAGATTGACAATAAGGATCTCGATTCGCGCTTGTCAGTTCCTGTCCGATTTTCTGTTAGGGCTGGGGGGTCCCGTAAAGTCGGAGTGATCTCGTTGGTTGGCCGTGTGGACGATGGACAGTTTACACCCGCTGAGAGAAGGCAACTTGAAGCGATTGCGTCACAGGTAGGAGCCGCTATTGAGAATCACCGGCTTGTGCAGGAATCGCTTGCCAAGGAGCGTCAGCTCGCGCAGGAATTGCTCGCCAAGGAGCGTCAGCTCG
>DEBI01000069.1:6550-22311 GCA_002348465.1 Gemmatimonadales bacterium UBA2960
AGCTCGCGCAGGAACTGCTCGCCACGGAGCGTATGTCACGGGAGATGGAACTGGCCCATGAAATGCAGATGAAGTTGCTTCCCGCCGTGGAAACATTCGATTTCACAAATGCAGCCGGAAGAGTTCAGCCAGCCGAGCAGGTCGGAGGTGATTTCTATCAACTCTTCGAGCTTCCAGAGGGGCGAATCGGTGTGATGCTGGGAGATGTCTCCCTTCACGGCTTCCCCTCTGCCTTAATCATGATGCTGACGATGAGTGCGGCTGGGATTTTTGCCCAGGATGCTGGCTCCCCTGCATCAGTTCTTCGCAAGCTAGATGATGCTCTGTCGGATGAGTTGGCGACTACAGAGATGTATATATGCCTCTTCTATGGGGTGATAGATCCTGCCCGACGTGAGCTCACGTATGCCAATGCGGGGCACCCGCACGCTTTTGTCATCCGCTCGAACGGAGAAGCTAAGCGCCTTGTCGCGACGGACCCTCCAGTTGGTTTCGCTGGATCCGATTCTTACGCAGAGGAGACTGTCAGCTGGAGCAGCGGTGACGACTTACTGCTTCTTTTTACCGATGGCCTATCGGATACGCTTGCAACCAAAGGTCTGAAGAACGGAGAGGCTCAGGTCCTGGAGGCTGCGATTGAGAACCGATTCGGCAGTGTTTCACAAGTTATTGATGCACTCTTCGGTCTCTCGACTGATACATCGATGTCAGCACTTGCCGACGACCGGGCAGCTCTCGTCGTCCAAGGCTGAAGTGCAAGACAGCGCGTCCTCGCGAGCTAAGAGGTCACTGGGACAGAACTTTCTCGTTGATGACAATATCCAGCGCAAGATTGTAGACGCATTGGGCGCATCCGACGTGGACGAAGTTCTGGAGATTGGCCCTGGGAAAGGAGCGCTCACCCGGCACCTTGCGGGGACCGTGCGACGGCTGACACTTGTCGAACTGGATGACATCCTTGCCGCGAACCTTCAGGAGCGGTTTGCAGAGCGCCCTGATGTACGCGTGTTACATGATGACGTACTCGATGTAGATCTTGGAGGCATATTCGATGATCTGGGTGACGTGCTCGTAATCGGCAATATCCCCTACAACATAACGACCCCAATCATTTTTAGGCTGCTTCAACGCCCACGTCCCCGGGATGTTGTTCTGATGGTGCAAGCGGAGGTCGCTGAACGAATGACCGCAGCGGTAGGGACTAAAGCGTACGGTGCCCTCTCAGTGGGAATCAGAACGGTGGCGCGTGTCCAGCGCCTTTTCAAAGTCGGTAGAGGAGCGTTCCGACCTGTGCCTAAAGTGGAGTCTGCACTCGTGCGTATCACCCCTAGGCGTCCTGAACCATTGTGCCTAGACGAGGAAGTCCGCGTTCGGAAACTTGTACGAGCGACGTTTCAGTGGCGCCGGAAGCAGCTTAGAAAAATTCTTCGAGATCACCCTAGTCTGAACCTAGATATCGGTCGGGTTGACGCGATACTGGAAGATTTAGGGATAGCGCCTGAAGTGCGTCCTGAGAACCTGACTCCCGAGAGTTTTGTGGCCCTTTCAGAGGCCCTTGGATAAGCTTTCGTTGCAGTCGTGATCGGGGAACCTTACTTTGTGCATGTTGTCTCAACGATGTTAAATACGGCATGATCATTAGGGTTTCGGCGCATTCGTGAACAGAAAGATTCCTCAGAGTACGGTGCGTCGACTGTCGCACTATCTTCGGTCCCTCGAGAGTTTCCCGAAGAGTGGTGGCACAGTGTCCAGCGAAGAACTAGCAGCTTGGGGGCAGACCACAGCCGCGCAGGTTCGTAAAGATCTCTCGCATTTTGGATCTTTCGGAAAACGTGGTCTTGGGTATCAAGCTGGTGAGCTTTGTGAGAGCCTTCGCACTCTTTTGGGTATCGACCGCTCATGGAAAGTTGCATTGGTAGGTGCGGGCCGAATTGGGCTTGCCCTATACGAGTACCCCGCATTCCGTTCCCGCGGCTACGATTGTGTTGCGATCTTTGATTCCGACCCTGAAAAGATAGGAACGGCTTGGGGTGACCAGTCGATCTGTTCTTTGGACGTCTTCGAGAAAGTGATGGAAGAGAGGGGTGTCGAGCTCGTGATTTTGGCGATACCAGCTGATGCGGCTCAGGAGGTGGCGTCTAGGGCCGTTGAAGCGGGTGTGAATGGAATTCTGAACTTTGCGCCGATTCGTTTAAACGTTCCAGCCGAAGTTCCAGTCGAAGACGTCAACCTCGTGATGGAGCTTGAAGCACTCTCCTTTCAGATCAAGCAGAGGAAACAGGATGTGTGATGCGGATACAGCTCGCTAATGGATGAGAGCCTCCCACTCAGCAGACCTTTAAAAGTCGGATCGATTCGGATCCATGGGATTGAGGCTGGTTTTCAGCAGCTGGACGGGGGTGCGATGTTCGGTGTAGTCCCCAAGCCACTTTGGGAGAGGCGCATCTCTTCAGATGCAAGGAATCGGATTCCTTTGGCTCTCAGGTGCTTACTTATCGAAGCTCCAAATGCACTCGTGCTGGTCGATACGGGTGTCGGAAACAAGTACAATGAAAAGTTCGCTGAAATATACGGTGTGGCGAATGCAGGTGACCCCACAAGGCTCGAAGATGGAATCCGTCATGCTGGTTTCGATCCTGAGGCGATCGATATCGTTCTCAATACGCATCTGCATTTTGACCACGCGGGTGGAAACACAGTACTTGACGAGCTGGGTCAAGTACGGCCGTCGTTTCCAAACGCAAGACACGTTGTGCAGAAGGGTGAGCTAGAGTTTGCCCACAGTCAGAACGAACGGATTAGAGCGAGCTATCTGCTAGAGAACTTCGAGCCGATAACGAAGGCGGGGCTTTGGGAGGTGGTAGAGGGCGTCACGGAGGTAACAAAGGGGGTCGAGGTCCTGCCGACACCTGGCCACACACCACATCATCAGTCCGTTTTGATAAAGAGCGACGGAGATACGGCATGTTTTCTCGCGGATGTGTGTCCAACATCCGCGCACCTGCCCTTGCCATGGATCATGGGGTATGACTTAGAGCCACTGGTGACACTGGAATCCAAAAGGAGACTCTGGATGAAAGCCCGCCAAGAAAACTGGCTTCTGATATTCGAGCATGACCCGAAAGTGCCGTGGGGACGCTTCGATCTGACGCAAGATAGGCCCTTGTTGATAGAGGAGTGACCGAATTAACCAGTCCGTTAGGGAATTCAGGGCCCGAAGATTTTATGGTATCTTGAAAGGCTGACGGACCCCATTTCTGAGAAAGTTTCAATAGATGAGTGACGCTTCCAGAATTCCGGTTATCCTCAAAGGGGGAGCCCGGACCCCGATTGGCCGATTCCTTGGTGGCTTGAGCCGCTTCTCTGCGCCAGAGCTTGGAGCCATAGCAGTTCGCGCTGCGGTGGAGCGCTCCGGCATCGATGTTAGAGATGTGGAAGAAGTAATCATGGGCAACGTGGTCACTGCGGGAGTAGGCCAAGCTCCGGCTAGGCAGGCAGCAGTCGGTGGTGGTGTTCCGGAGACAGTGCCCGCGTTCACCATCAACAAAGTGTGCGGTTCCGGCTTGAAAGCCGTTATGCTAGCAGCCCAGGCGGTCCGCGCTGGAGACTCTCGACTGATAGTGGCGGGAGGGATGGAATCTATGTCGATGGTGCCGCACTACCTTCGCGGAATGCGCAATGGGATAAAGTTTGGCGATCAGGCTATGGATGATGGACTTATCTTCGATGGCTTATGGTGCTCGTTCGGAAACTGCCATATGGGTGGTTACGCCGAATACACTGCCAACAAAGCGGGTGTCTCTCGCGATGCTGCGGACAAGTTTTCGTTGCGTTCGCATCAGAAAGCAGTAGCGGCAGCCGAAGCTGGCTTTTTCGAGAAGGAGATAATTCCTGTAGAGGTAAAGAAACGAAAGAGTGTGTCTGTGATTGATCTTGATGAGAGTCCGAGAGGTGACACTTCGCTAGATGCGCTCGGAAAACTCCGTCCAGCCTTTGTGCGTGACGCACCCGACGATATAGAAGAGCACGTAGTAACAGCTGGGAATGCTCCGGGCCTGAATGACGGAGCAGCATCAGTGCTGGTCGCTTCACTGGATTATGCGCAAGCTCATGGTCTCGAGGTGGAAGCTCTAATCTCCGGTTATGCTACGGCGGCGACCGCACCTCAGGACCTTTTTTTCGCACCAGTAGCAGCAGTTCAGAATCTTATGCGGGAGGAGGGTAAGCTGATCGGCGATTACGACCTCTTTGAAGTGAATGAGGCTTTCGCCGTTCAGGCCATCGCAGATATACGAGCACTTGAGATGGATGAGTCTCGGGTGAACGTGAATGGTGGAGCTGTCGCCCTCGGTCATCCGATAGGCGCATCCGGCACCCGAATCCTAGTGACTCTTCTCAATGCGATGGCGCAAAACTCTGCTGCCTCCGGTATGGCCACTCTTTGTCTGGGTGGCGGAAATGCAGTTGCGCTATCGGTAGAAAAGGTATGAGGCTCAACAAGGGAGCATATGCATGACAAATTTTACGAAATCACTAAAAGGTTACACTTTTCAAGCGATAGGGGATGACATGCGAGGGAGGCATGCCCTAGGTATTGTAGCCTTCGCAGTAGCGGCTGCGTTCTCAGCGCAAATAGCGGTGCCACTCCCTTGGACACCTGTGCCGGTAACGCTTCAGCCGATGATAGTGATCCTAGCGGGTGCGATGCTTGGTCCGCGCCTCGGGGCACTAGCTATGACGGCATACGTCACCTTCGGTGGAATGGGAGCGCCTGTCTTCTCGAACGGAGGGGCAGGTCTGGGATGGCTGTTCGGACCGACTGGAGGATATCTGCTTGCTGCGCCTGCTGCTGCGTTCCTAGTGGGAATGATAGCGGGCCGCTCAGGGCAGGCTTGGCGCCTAATAGCAGGCCTCCTAGGTGGCGTGGGGACCATGTACGTTGGGGGAGTCCTCCAGTTGATGGCCTACACGGGCCTAGATGTCAGAACTGCTCTAATGGCCGGGGTAGTCCCGTTTGTTATCGGGGACTTGATTAAGATTGGTTTCGCATTCTTTGCTGTCCTCGCCGTGAGGGCTGCGGCCAAGGGTAGCGACTGACATAAGACCTTACCTAAAGAAAGCTTATGATGCGGCAATGCTTGTGCCGAATGCCGTGGTACTAGGCGGCGCAATATCTCTGGCAGTCTAGCTAAGCGAAACGGGTAAGAGTGGAGACCGAAGCAGATATGAGCATCGAAAGGATCGCGGTCGTGGGTGGAGGAACAATGGGCAACGGGATAGCCCACGTCGCTGCCCAGGCGGGCAAAGAGGTTCGGTTGATCGATCTGTCGGGAGAGGTCCTGGAAAGGGCGGTTGAAACAATCAATCGGAACCTAGACCGGCAGCTTGAGAAGCAACTCATAGATCAGACGCAGCGCGACTCGACGTTAGCTCTTATTCAGACGTATGAGAGCTTGGAGGCCGGAGTTGAAGATGTGGAACTGGTTGTTGAGGCTGTGCCAGAGGTGCCGACCCTTAAGTATTCAATCTTCGAGGAACTCGATCGGGTAACCGGAAGCAGGACAATCCTGGCCTCAAATACTTCATCGATCTCAATCACTGAGATTGCGGCGAGGACTCAGCGTCCTGAGCAGGTGATTGGTATGCACTTCATGAACCCCGTTCCGGTCATGACGCTCGTTGAAGTTATTCGTGGTCTTGCTACGAGTGACGAGACGATCAAGCTGACCCTCGGCTTAACCCAGGAACTTGGCAAAACCCCTGTGGAGGTTAGCGATTTTCCGGGTTTCGTTTCGAATCGAGTCCTCATGCCGATGATAAACGAAGCTGTTTTCGCCCTGATGGAGGGAGTCGCCACTCCCGAAGCTATCGATGCAGTTATGAAGCTAGGCATGAACCACCCGATGGGACCGCTCGAGCTGGCTGACCTAATAGGACTTGATACCTGCCTCAACATACTAGAGGTGCTTCACTCAGGGCTGGGTAGTGACCGATACCGCCCTTGTCCGTTACTTCGGAAGTACGTGGCGGCAGGATGGTTGGGAAGGAAGGCATCCCGCGGATTCTACGAGTACCCTTGAAATTTCGTGCTAATCAACGGGAGTAGGCTAGGGTCCGATATGGTCCGCCATTTTTCGTGCGATCCGGTTCGGGCCAATCGAGGTATGGCACAGAGAAGCACCGATCATCGGGGTACTTTTTCCGGTGGTAAAGAAACGACATGCGTCTGTGAACAATTACATGTGCGAGAAAGGCTAATGGCTAGACTGAAACTTGAAGAAGTAAGGACGCGATGAAAATCTTCGACTTGATGTCCGAAGGTGGGCACGAGCAGCTAATCTATTGGAGCGAGCCAGAATTTGGTTACCGAGGTATTATCGCGATTCATGACACTACTTTAGGTCCAGCCCTTGGCGGAACCCGGCTCTGGTCGTATCTGGATGACCGCGAGGCTACGGTGGACGCTCTACGGCTATCTCGAGGGATGACCTACAAGGCTGCGATCACCGGACTGAATCTTGGCGGTGGCAAGTCGGTAATATGGGGGGACAACAAGAGCGCCAATCGCGAGATCATTTTCCGGGCCCACGGCCGCGCTGTGGACTCTCTAGGTGGTAGGTATATAACGGCCGAAGACGTTGGGACCTCGCCAGAAGACATGGAGCATGTGGCGATGGAGACCGAGCACGTTGTCGGTCTACTGGGAGGCTCGGGCGATCCCTCCCCGGTCACAGCATACGGAGTTTATCAAGGGATAAAGGCGTCTGCAGCCCATCGATACGGTGACGATGCTCTAGTGGGTCGTCATGTTGCCGTTCAGGGGCTGGGTCACGTCGGGTACCACCTTAGCAGGCATCTAGCTTCAGAAGGAGCTAAGCTAACCGTCACGGACATTGATGAAGAGGCTGTGCAGCGAGCGGTAGATGAGTTTGGCGCGACCTATGTCGGACCTGACGCCATTTACGCGGTAGATGCTGACGTCTTTGCGCCCTGCGCTTTGGGTGGTGTCGTTAACGATGCTACGCTTGAGCAATTTTCTTTCGATATCGTAGCGGGAGCAGCCAATAACGTCTTGGGCGAGAGCGAAGTGCACGGGGCGGCGTTGGAGGAAAGGGGAATTCTTTACGCTCCCGACTACGTAATCAATGCAGGTGGTCTAGTGAGCGTTTACGGCGAGCTCAATGGATGGGATGCAGCCCAGGCAAAGGCCAAAACTGAAGAAATCTACCAAGCGCTTATGAGCATCTACGAAGTTGCTGAGAATGAGGGTATCGGCACGCATACTGCGGCTGATAGGGTTGCAGAGCATCGTATTTTCGAGGCTCGCCGTATAGAGCGAGCTTAAATGTGTTTGACAATCTAAAGAGAAACGACGAAGCCGTATTCAGTGCGATCGCGTCAGAGATAGAACGCCAACAGTTCGGTCTTGAGATGATAGCGTCTGAGAACTTTCCGTCGATGGCTGTGCTAGAAACGACTGGGTCGGTCATGACGAACAAGTATGCCGAGGGGCTACCGGGCAGACGTTACTACGCCGGATGTGAATTTGTTGATCTGGTAGAAGACCTCGCCCGTGATCGCGCCAAGGAGCTCTTCGGATCGGAACACGCCAATGTGCAGCCTCATTCGGGGGCTCAGGCGAACATGGCAGCGTACTTCACCCTATTGGAGCCGGGAGACTCTATCCTTGGAATGGACCTGAGTCACGGTGGTCACCTGACGCACGGAGCTCAGGTCAACTTTAGCGGCAAAGTGTTTTCCGCGTCGGCATACGGGGTTCGTTCAGACAGCGGACTCATAGATTATGATGCGTTGCGAGAGCAAGCACGGTCTATAAAACCAAGGCTGATTGTTGCGGGTGCGAGTGCTTATCCTAGGGCCATCGACTTTGAGGCGTTTGGTGATATAGCAAAGGACGTTGGTGCATATTTACTGGTCGACATGGCGCATATCGCCGGGCTAGTGGCTACGGGTCACCATCAGTCTCCGGTCCCATATGCGGATGTTGTGACCACAACGACTCACAAGACGCTTCGTGGCCCTCGTGGTGGATTGATCCTGTGTAGATCTGAGCATGCTGCTGAGATTGACAAGGCAGTGTTCCCATTCATGCAGGGAGGCCCGCTCATGCACGTGATTGCGGCTAAAGCAGTCGCATTTGGAGAGGCTTTAGATGAGGATTTTTCGAGGTATTCTAGGCAGGTGATCGCAAATGCGGCTGCGCTGGGTGAGAGGTTAGTTGAACGTGGCTTCGAACTGGTTTCGGGTGGGACGGATAACCATCTGATCCTGATTGACCTGCGTAACAGTCACCAAGATCTCTCAGGGAAAAAAGCTGAGCAGGCTCTGGAGGCAGCGGCGATCACGGTCAATAAAAACACAGTACCACAAGAGACCCGATCTCCTTTCGTTACATCGGGGCTGAGGATCGGAACACCGGCTTTAACAACTCGAGGTATGGGAGTGAAGGAGATGATAACTATCGCCGACTGGATTGCTGAAATCCTCGATTCTCAGGCTGAACAACAGGCCATAACTCGCGTTAAGAAGTTGGTCCGAGAGCTTTGTGAGGACTTTCCTCTATATCCGGACTTAACAATGACATAACTGTCGTACGCTTGGATCAGGGATTCTCGTTAAGGCCGCACTCATATCTCATCTGGCGCAAGAGAGAGCGGTTTCCCAGATTTCTGTTTATGACAGAACTGCAATTCGCTGAAGAGATTCTTGATCAACTCCAAGAGCGGAATCCGTGTTTTCACTCTCGCTCTTATGAGTTTGTATTACAGGCACTGCATTCTGTGATTCGCTCCCTTGAGGAGCCCCGCCACATTTCAGGGCGAGAACTGGCTCATGGGGTACGGGACTTAGCTCTAGGTCGGTACGGACCTCTCGCTAGAACCGTACTGGAGCACTGGGGCATTCATGAGACAGAAGATGTTGGACGTGTAGTGTTCGCGATGGTGGAGCAAGGTATCCTAGTAAAAGAGGATGAAGACGAGCAGCAGGATTTCACAGATCTGTTTGACTTTGAGAAAGTTTTTGAGCGGGACTACCCTTGGAGTGCTGACCTCTGAACTGAGAGGACGGTGGGAGCCATAGGGTAAGCAAGCAAAGGCACACACTCCCGGCAGAGCCGGGAAAATCGGCGACAAAGGTCGTCAAGACGCCCTAGGGAGGGGATGGATATGGTTGAAGAAGGCGGATTTCCGCGGTGTCAGAAGTGTGAGGGTGAGGGTGGAGGACTGTTACTCCCGCTCTCGGACTACGGTAGAGATGGAGCAGCGATTCGTTACAAGGCTTGGGTCTGCTCGAATCCCGAGTGTGGTTTCAATATCCGGATCGACAACGGTGAGGTCTCGATCGGTCGGCAGGTCGGACAGAGCTACAAGTAATAGTTCTGTTTGAGTAGCGCAGTCTCGCCGTCGCTTCCGCTAGAGGCATAATGGCTTCAGGTAACGCGCCGCTGAATCCGTTCTCGCGAGGAGATGTTTTGGCGCAGACCGGAGAAGAGGCGTCAATCTTTGACGCGCTAGCGATCGATTCGTTCGGCGTGCCCGAATCGGTTCTTATGGAGAACGCCGGTCGGTCGGCAGCACTAGTTGTTCAATATCTATACAGACCCAATCACGTCGTTGCTTTCGTTGGGGCAGGTAACAACGGGGGGGACTCGCTTGTACTTCTGCGTACGATGGCATCCTGGGGAGTAGATGTGACCGCTGTGATGGTCGCTGATCGCTCCGCTAGCGACCCACTTTTACACGGCTGGCCCGTGCAATCAGTTATTCACGATGTAGGTGTGAACGATGACTTGATTGCGAGGGCTCTCAGGGAAGCCGATGTGATAGCTGACGGTATACTCGGAACGGGGGCTCGCGGAGTCCCCCGCCAGCGAGAGACGGCCGCGATCAGGCTGATTAACGCTTCTGATGCTCCAGTGGTGTCGCTGGATATTCCGTCGGGAGCGGATGCCACTTCAGGTGCTATACCGGGTGAGGTCGTTAAAGCCGAGCTAACTGTTTCGTTCGGTGCGCCGAAGACAGGAAGTCTACTTTATCCTGCTAGGGGATATGTCGGTCGCCACGTGACGTTGGATATTGGTCTGCCTCCATTGTCAGAGTCTGATACCGGAGGAAGGATCGTTACCCCCCAGTGGGTATCCGGCCAGCTACCAGTTCGTGAGACAGACACGCACAAGAATCGAGTTGGTCGCCTACTAATCGTAGGTGGAGCTATGGGTATGGCCGGTGCGGTGATTCTCGCTGCTCGTGGTGCGTTTCATGCGGGAGCTGGGTTTGTGCAGGTCTGTACTTCTGCTGCGAATCGTGATCTGGTCCAAGCCGCTATCCCTGAGGCGATCTTTATTCCCTCCGAAGATCTTGAGGCTTTGCGAGAGGCGGCAGCACAGACGGATGCCCTAGTGGTGGGTCCCGGGCTAGGAACAGGACTTGAGAGCGAAATCATGCTTGACCAGACCTTGGGTCAAGGAAGCCAACCAGTCCTTCTCGATGCCGACGCGCTCAATTTGGCTGCGCAAGGATCCATTTCGTTGAGCCAGATAGGATCTATGCGGCCGGTGTTGATAACACCGCACTACGGTGAAATGACCCGGCTTGCCCCAGAATTGGTCTCAGCTGATTCACGACTTGATGTAGCACGTGCGTTTGCCTCTGAGTGCGCAATTTCAGTTCTGTTAAAGGGGGCCCCTTCGATTGTAGCCTCTCCTGCCCAGCCGATTCTGTTTGACACCCAGGGCTCATCAGATCTGGCTGTTGCAGGTATGGGAGACATGCTCTCGGGTGTGTGCGGTGCACTGATGGCCCAGGGACTAGAACCAGCTGTTGCTGGTGCGGTTGGGCTCTACCTTTCTGGCAGGGCAGCACGAATTTCCGAAAGAGGGGCAGGGCTGATGCCGTCAGATGTATCTGAGAGGATCCCTGACGTACTTTTAGAGAAGACTGATGTGCGGGGGAACTTCCCATTTCCGTTTGTAGTTTTTGACGCTGAGGCCGACCAATGAACAATAGGGGCTCGCGTTTCGGTCCTGGCGCCGAGTTTGATCTAATTTCCCGACTGCATGATTTTGACAGTGAGTTGCCTCCTGGAGTGAGTCTTGGTTCCGGAGACGATGCAGCAGTGCTGGAAGGCGGGTGGGTTGTCAGCACTGACCTTTGTGTAGAAGACGTGCACTTCAGGCGCGAGTGGATTACCGATAAAGAAGTTGGTTACCGTGCTGCTACTGCAGCACTCTCTGATATTGCCGCGATGGCTGCCGCCCCCGTTGGCCTGCTAGTGTCGATTGCTGCTCAGCGTGGAGGAGCTTTTGACCTCGAGCAGGTCCAGGCGGGGATCTCAGAAGCGGCGGGCAAGGCTGGCGCATCTGTGATCGGTGGCGATGTATCGACATCACCTGGCCCTTTGATGGTCGATGTCGTGGCTCTAGGGAAGAGCACCTCTCCCGTTAGGAGAGATGGGGCAAAGTCAGGAGGTGAGGTCTGGGTGACAGGCTCATTAGGGTCGAGTGCGGCGGCAGTCAGGGTATGGCGAGATGGGGGGACACCAAACGAGGCTCTTCGCTCCGCATTTGTTACTCCTGCAGCACGAGTGAACGAAGCACTATATATCGCAAAGGATTTATTTGCCCATGCGATGATTGATATATCAGATGGACTCATTGGGGATGCTGGGCACATTGCGGCGTCATCTGGTGTGAAGATTACACTTAACGCACTGGACATTCCGATCGCGAGGGCTGCGATCAATCACTTGGGTAGAACTGAGGCGCTCCGGTATGCTTTGGCCGGCGGTGAAGATTACGAGTTATGCTTCGTAACGGATCCAGACACCGTCGATTCCCTTCACTTTTTAGATCGCTATGGGGTGACTGTGACGAAAGTCGGCTCCGTGACTGAGGGAGAGGGCGTCTGGCTTAAAGAGGAGGACGGGACCCTTTCGGCGTTTGTTAGCGGTGGATTTGATCACTGGGCGGTTGAGGACAGAGTAACCGAGAGGGAATCATGATCCGACTGTTGGGGGTGTTGATCTGGATTGGCCCAGCCACGATCTGGTACGGTGGTCGTATGATTTGGGCTGTTTTCACTGGTTCACCGGATAAGACATGCATCTGTCAGAAAAGTCCCAGGCGCTGGGCTAGTCAGCTGTTATGGATCTCCGGAGTGAAGATCTGTTTTGAGAATGTCGACTTGGTCAATCCGAGTAAGCCCCAGATCCTGGTGGCGAACCATTCCTCTTGGTACGACGTCCTCGCACTCGTTTTGATTCCCGGCACGTTCGTGTTCGTGGCCAAGAGAGAACTGGCAAGCATTCCGATTTTTGGCCGAGCGATTGGCTCATGTGGACATATTTTTGTTGACCGAAAGGACCGAAGCGCTGCAGTGCGATCTTTGGGTGTTGCGAAAGACCTGTTGGAGAATGAGAGCCCTACCATCATCATGTTCCCTGAAGGCACGCGCACGAAAACTGGTGAGCTTCAGAAGTTTAAGAAGGGTGCGTTTGTCTTGGCGATACAGACCGGGGTAGATGTTTTGCCGGTGGCGGTCATCGGATCACGCGAAGTAATGAAGAAGGGCTCTCTCAGAATAAAGCCCGGAACTATAACTGTTAGGGTAGGGATGCCGATTGAGGTTGATGGCCTCGATATGGAAGATCGAAATGAACTAACGGAAAGAGCCAGAAAAGCTGTGTTGCAGTTGCAGGGGGCTCATAAAGACATAGACCCAATTGGAGGAGGATAAATGTCGACAATCGTCGACGTTCGAGGGCGAGAGATAATTGACTCTCGGGGCAATCCTACTGTCGAAGCTGAAGTTACCCTTGAGTCAGGCGTGCGTGGTAGGGCGGCCGTTCCATCGGGAGCCTCTACCGGAGCGCATGAAGCTGTGGAACTGAGAGACTGTGACCACGAGCGTTTCTTGGGTAGAGGTGTGCTTAAGGCAGTTAGCAACGTTAATGAGAGGATCGCGGAAGCGATAAGGGGCTTTGAGGTTCGAGAGCAGGTGGGTATTGATCGAGCGATGATCGACTTGGATGGCACGCCGAACAAGCGAGAACTCGGAGCCAACTCGATACTTGCGGTTTCGATGGCGGTGGCGCGTGCGGCGGCGACGGAGAGCCAACTACCACTTTGGCGCTACCTCGCGACTTCAGAAGACGTAGGCACGCTACCTGTACCGATGATGAATATTCTTAACGGGGGGTCGCACGCACCCAACAATGTCGACATCCAAGAATTCATGGTTATGCCCGTTGGCGCGGCAACCTTTTCGGAAGGTCTGCGCATGGGTGTCGAGATCTTTCATCATCTGAAGAACGTTCTTAGGGCTCAGAAAAAAAACACAGCCGTTGGTGATGAAGGTGGCTTTGCCCCTGACTTGGAGAACAACGAAGAGGCAATTGAGGTTGTCCTTGAGGCGATTGAGAAAGCTGGTTACACAACGGGGAGAGATGTTGCCTTAACTCTTGATGCCGCCGCTGCTGAATTCTTTCAGGATGGCCAGTATGTTTTCCACTGGTCAGGAGGTGAGCGCCGCGACTCTGAAGAAATGGTTGAATTTTGGAGGCAATTGGTTGCAAAATACCCTATAAGTTCGATTGAAGACCCGCTCGACGAGAACGACTGGGATGGCTGGACGGCTTTGACTGAGACCATAGGAAGGAATGTTCAGATTGTGGGGGATGACCTTTTCGTTACTGACCCGGACCGTTTAGAGAAGGGGATTCGTGGTTGTGCGGCTAATGCTATTCTGATTAAGGTGAACCAGATCGGTACCCTGACTGAGACCTTAGAAACAATGCGTATCGCGCGAGAGTCCGGTTATAAGAGCATCGTTTCCCATCGGTCCGGTGAGACAGAAGACACGTTCATCGCAGACCTTTCCGTAGCCACCGGTGCTGGGCAGATCAAGACCGGTAGCGCTAGCCGTACTGACCGCGTAGCAAAATACAACCAGCTACTTCGTATCGAGGAGCAGCTCGGCTCAATGGCCCGGTACCCGGGCCGCGGGCTCTGGGACTGATCAATGGCACCAGGAACCAATAAGAGGCGGTCGGCAAGATTCCAACTGAAACGGTCGGTGGTGCCGATGCTACTTATCGCTGCGGGTTACTACGCGGTCTTTGGCGGAGGATCTTCGGTTTGGGATCTTCTGGAGACTCGGAAGAACGTGGTCGTTGAGGGGACGCGCCTGGAAGAGGTCAGGGTCAAGATCGACTCACTTCAAGTGGAGCTTCAACGATTGAAGCAGGATCCGACGATCATTGAGCGGATTGCTCGTGAGCAGTACGGAATGATTCGGGAGGGCGAGGTCCTTTACCGCTTCACCTCGACGATCGCTGAGGGGACGTCGCCGCCCGCCCGTTGACCATGCTCGTCAATCTTGTTGTGTATCGTCGGGTTCGATTGTCTCAGAGTCTTCCTCTGATCCTCCGAGAAGCACAGGCTCCGATTTAGTTATTCTTGGTGTCTTGGTGTCAGCTAGCGTGCCCGCTGCCGCTGCGCTATCAGAGAGACTCGCCAGTGCTGCCTCCTCCGCAAGCTTGAGAGCGCGGGCTTTACCTTCTGGCGTCACAGCACTTTGTTCCTTGCCGAACTGAGAGAACAGGTCGATTGGGATGGGAAAGAGAGTGGTTGAGTTGTTCTCCACAGCGACCTCGGCCACCGTCTGCAGGAATCGGAGCTGAATCGCGACCGGGAACTGCTCGATCACTTCCGCCGCCTGAATCAGCTTTGTCGAGGCCTGATACTCACCCTCAGCATTGATAACCTTTGCTCTGCGCTCGCGCTCGGCCTCGGCCTGTTTTGCCATGGCCCGTTTCATCTCCTGAGGAAGGTCTATGTCTTTGATTTCGACACCTGTGACCTCGATACCCCATGGGTCCGTTCCTTCATCAATGATCAATCGCACGACCTCATTGATGCGTTCACGCTCCGCTAGCAGTTCATCCAATTCGGATTGTCCAATTACCGAACGGAGAGTCGTCTGGGCAAGCTGACTCGTTGCAAAATAGTAGTCCTCAATCTCAATCATCGCCTTAGTTGGATCTGCGACCCGAAAATACACCACTGCATTTACTCGAACCGAGACGTTGTCTTTTGTGATTGTGTCCTGTGGCGCGATATCGAGGGCTACTATTCTTAGGTCCATCTTCCGTATACGATCGATACCGAAAGGAATAAGAAAGATTAGGCCGGGGCCCTTCGCCCTTGTGAGCTTGCCGAGTCGGAAGACTACTCCTCTCTCGTACTCGTAGAGCACACGGATCCCTGTGAATACGGCTCCCAGCCCTAAAACGACGGCCGAAACTAGAGGTACACTCAGTTCCATTGTAAACTTTCTCCAAGTTGAGAAAAGAGGCTCGGATAGCTAGCGCGATCTGCTTGCTCAAATGTAATTCTTAATCGTAATGGATGCTTGCAAGAGGCAGTTGACATGGCCGAAGGCCCCAATGACCTTTTTCCGCTTCGCCGGAGTAGCTCAGCTGGTTAGAGCAACGGAATCATAATCCGTGTGTCGGGGGTTCAAGTCCCTCCTCCGGCATCCCTTGAGCTGTAAGGCTTTTAGGGATTGGCCCCTCCACTCGGAGGGGCCTTTTTTGTGCCAGATTGTTGCCGAATTGTTGCCGCATGTCGGAGAGAGGTTTTTTCGAGTTCGTCTGTGGTGCCACTCGTTCAGTCGACTTCATGCCCGTGAGTCCGTAAGATTTTCGCAGGCTAGACGGAACGGGAGACAGCTATGAGCGAC
>DEBI01000121.1 GCA_002348465.1 Gemmatimonadales bacterium UBA2960
CTTCTGCTGGCTCACTCGATGTGGTTTTTAGCTCGAGTTCAAGCACGGGTTGAGAGCCCTCGGGGAGACTTGAGTTGTTTGCGCTATAGATCATGAAGCTTGAGCCGGTCGATCCTATATTTTTCACCAGTGAGAAATCGTCTCCTTCTAGGAGTAGGCGTGCATCTGCAACTTGAGATGCACCATGCTTAACACCTAGCTCTAGTCCGACGACTCCGGTAGGCACGTCGGCGACTAGAACCTTGCTGCCGGTGGGTGAAGTGCGACTTGATTCAGGTGCTGAGATCGATTGGAAGGCCACCTCTAACTGTCTGTCGCTAGTGGGATCATCCGACTGCTCTTGTGAGTCGACTAGCAGTGCAGACTGAGATGAAGCCGAGTTACCGATTGTTCGCCCGAGTACGATGTTTATGCCTCGCACGATATCTACCACATTCAATCGCTGATCCCGGTAGGTATCGGCTACCGCAAACTCAAGTGCGCTGGGCTCTGTGCGACCAAGGTAGAAATCGATTATCCGCACAACGTCGGCGATATTGATCGTGCCGCTGAAGTCGACGTCGGCGTTTGGGAGGCTGTCAACGATTGAGACTGATGTGGGATCTTCTAGACCCGTCTCCAGAGCGTTTCCTTTCGAATCAGACAACGCTCCATCTAAAAGACTGAACGGCGCCCTTATAGAGATCTTCGGTAGGACACTGCTCCCCGGACCGCCCGTTTGCGTAACACTGACAAACGAACCATCGACAGATTCTATATCTGAACGCACCGGGAACCGATACTCAATGATTGGGCCACTTCCGGCAGCTATTTCCCCTGTGCCCGATGTACTAATAAGGATACCCGTCAACACGTCTGAATCAGGGTTTACTTCAAAGGTATGGGTGAGTGCGGAAACCCTATTGGTTAGAGTACTGGTGTGAAAGGAGAGTGGGTTTTCTCCGGTCACATCATTGTTGCTACCCCATGAGAGCTGATAGCTGAGCCCAACGATATCTTCTTTGTTCTCGAGGCTGAGGCTGGCGAGCGCTGTGTCGCCGGATGCGTCTAGAGCTATAGAGAGTGCGAGGACGGCATCCGTGTCCGCGATCACTCGCACATCGTCGATATACCATCCGTCCTTGCCTACAGATCCATCTGTCTCCAGCCGGAATCGGAACTGAAACGCTTCAGCTCCTTCGTATGAGTTCAGAGTGAACGACTCACTGGTCCACGCTTCTTGAACATTGGTATACTGAGCCAGCTCAGTCCACTGGATACCGTTCGTGGATACTTCTATGTATCCCCGGTCCCAGTAGTTTTCGATATCGTAACGATGATCGAACTGCAAGACCGGGTTAGAAGCCCCAGAAAGGTCGATCGGGATAGACTGAAGGCTAGAATTGATCCCGTCGCTGTAATTGCCACTGGGGCTGTCTGTCCAACTCCAATTGCCCCCTAATGGAATGCTGGAATCTTCCGGAGAACTCGAAGTTGAAGTTCTACCCCAAGGTGGGTCGGTCTTCCATAGATCTACGCTCGCTTCGGTCTCAGCCCCGTCTGCAAAAAGTCTTGTGATCATGCCGGTTTCCCCCTCTGCTGAATTCGATAGAGGAGATTGGTTGCCGACGTTATCGCTTGTCTTAAGCGCGAAATAGTAAGTGCTCTCTGGGTCTAGGCCGATGACTGTGGCTGACTGGGTTGTGCCCGCAGCGCTTGGGTAGGGCTCTGCTGTGGCTTGCATCGCCTGATTGAACTTCGCGTCATCCGTTATAGGTGTGGTCGCATAACGAATGTCGTATTGGCTGGCCGTCCCACTGGAACCGTCGTCGCCAGGAGCGGTCCATGACACGGTCAAGGCCGTGCCTCCTAATGGAGCTATAGATCCGCTCACCGGGTCTTCGGTTACAGTTAGGTTAGCGACTGCGGATGGTGGTATTGAGTCGTTGTCGAGAGCGTTATTTGCGTTTAGCCTTCGTCCACTGACCGACTTTCCGTACAGGGCGGTTATGGGATCACCACTCCACATCAGTCGGTCTTTAACCTCCATGTGCGTCAGGTCGGGAAAAGCGGTGTAGATGAGGACGGCTACTCCTGTGACGTGAGGGGTCGCCATCGACGTTCCGCTGTAAGAAGCGTATCCGTCAGCTGGAACAGTACTCAGAATGCTGCTTCCCGGAGCTCCAAGATCAGTCGAGGTAAGACCATAGTTGGAGAAGCTCGAAAGTTGGTCGTTCCGGTCCGTCGAGTTGACGGAGATGATGTTTTCTTGTGGGTAGGCAGCAGGATACATCGGGGTTTGATCAGCATCCAAAGCTGAGTTGCCCGAGGCGGCTAGAAAGAGCATGCCAGCATCACCTGATGCTTTGATCGCGTCTTGAAGTGCCGTGGACGAACCTCCTCCTCCCCAACTGTTTGTGGTCATGTGAGCACCGTTGTCGATCGCGTACTGTATAGCATCAATCGCGTCTGAAGTAGACCCACCATTATGGAGGAATTTCAGGCTCATGATCTTCACATTCCATGCTATTCCTGTAATCCCCACTCCGTTATTTGAGACAGCCCCGATCGTTCCTGCGACGTGGGTCCCATGAGAGTCGATACTGGCATCATCGTATACTGAGGCGTCGTCATTTCTGAAATCCCATCCGTGAACGTCATCGACAAATCCGTTACCGTCGTTATCAACACCGTCACCTGCGGTCTCACCAGGATTGACCCACATGTTTCCTGCAAGATCTGGGTGGGCGGTTTGCATACCGGTATCGATCACCCCGACGATCAGGGTATCCGTTCCCTTTGTGATACTCCAAGCTTCTGGTGCATCGATGTCAGCGTCTGCTAATCCGCTGCTTTGTCCGGTGTTGTTCAACCCCCACATTTCTCCGAATCTCGGGTCGTTTGGCGTCACTGCACTCAAAGAGTTGACCATGTCTTCGAGGCTCTTGGTTGAGGGCGCTGGAATATTTTCAATCGCGTACCACATATAATCCGGCTCTGCATACTCGACCCCTACCTGGCTTCCATACCACTCAACTGCGGAGTCGACATCCCATCCGTCGGGCAGGGTTACAAGGTCGGCGTTAATCAAGGGGAGCCGCTTGATCATCTGGCTGCCGACTGCGTCTCGAAGCGCTGCGCCCCTAGTATCCGAACTGCCAGCCCGGTATTTAACGATCACACGGCCCGGAACGAAGTCCGCTTGTTGTGCCTCAAGGACATTCGGAACCGAAGCAGCACATGCGGACAGCATAGCAAGAAGTATGAAGTTGGGCGGCTTACGCTTGATCATGGGTTTTTGGATCTGACTCATGAGGTTTCCAGATAAGGCTGATGGGATACTGGGTTGTGTTCATCGCTGCACTTCGAGAACTCCATCTCTCGCAACTACGTTGATCGGGTTTCCAGCTTCGTTCGCGACCTGCACGTCAGAGAGCGTTAGCGGCATACTTTGTGCGGCTGCCGTAGCACTGATTGAAGCATATACATTCAGCACAATGCCACTTCCGCTTGGTATTGGGTCACCGGCGAGGTCAACCACCACGATATCTAGTTTGCCTGCCTCTGAAACTTCGTAGAATGGAGACGCCGGTGCTCTGCCCGCGGAACTAACGGAATCAAGGCTCATTACTGATGGGTCGAAGTTGAGAGAGAACTGCAGTCCGCCAAATGCCTCGAAGCTGTTAAACCCTAGGGATATCGTATGCCCTGTAGCGCCTGCTTGAGCAGTGGAGTTAACGACCAGCACCGAGTGAGCAGGATTGGGCACAGTTACCGTTATGGTATCGGCCTGAGAGGAGTTCCCGGCCAAATCGAACACCTGACCGATGATCATCGTTTCACCGCCTGGAAATGCATATGAACTCATCTCCATTTTGGTTGCGTGCGGCCGGGTGTCCGGGTCCCCTCCCGTCATGCTGAAGGCGTGACCGAAGTTCTGACCCACCTCAGCCCCCTCGGCCTGAGTTCCATCCTGGGACAGAAGACCGATCAGTGGTTTGTTGGCTAGAAAAGTCAGACCGCTCTGGGTGATTCTGCCAGCCACGTCGCTGAAGTCGGCAGTGATCACAAAGTCAGGTGAGA
The DNA here is from genome assembly GCA_002348465.1 of Gemmatimonadales bacterium UBA2960. Taxonomy (GTDB): domain Bacteria; phylum Gemmatimonadota; class Gemmatimonadetes; order Longimicrobiales; family Gaopeijiaceae; genus UBA2589. The sequence goes on from DEBI01000121.1 coordinate 4,063, forward strand.
GTACGTCTCCATCTTGGGGCTGAAGAATCTCAAAGGATGGTTCAGTGCCGGCGACCTCGATTTCGACTGTGTCGGCTGTCACATTACCCGCAGAATCTGCTACGCTGATAACTACAGAATTCGCACCAATTGGGAATTCATGGTCGAGACTGGCGTTATAGGTGGCGCTCCCCTGATGAATTACTGGGGATGCACCGAGTGCTGTGATGATATTGGCCCCCGCATCTACGCCGCCTTTAGAGAGGCCACCTCCGATTGCCCTGTCGTTGGTAATCGAAATTATCTCAATGCCAGGGAAGCTATCTGAATACTCAAAAGCGAAATTCACCCTAAGGTCTCCATCTGTATCGAAGACGGAATCATTGGGATAGAGGACGTTGAGTACTGGTCGACCATCATCGTGTCTGATGATCATAGTGACTAAAGAACTAGTCAGTCCAGCAGGGCTAGTTGCAGTTACTGACAGGGTGTTCTGACTATTTGGTTTCAGAGGGACTGAAGCCGTGAACGCTCCCGCGGCATTAGCAGTTGTAGTAGCTACAGAAGCGCCTCCGCTCACTGTTACGGTTGAACCGCCCGTGGTCGAGCCAGATAGCTGGAAGTTTGCTTGATTACTGTAACCGTTCCCGGGACTCAACTGGACCACAGGAGGTACCGGTGCTGGTTTTTGAGGGGCGGTGGGGACTGAAGACTCACTTCCGCAGGAGCTTGCGCAAATGAGAAACGTGAACACGACCATTCTTAGCTTAGTCGCGTGATGGCAAGCGGTTCTTGCTCGGGATTTATGCCGGGCTACGCACCACATAGGTCCCAAGGCTTCTGTGCGACAGCTGTTGCGCGGTCGAGTAACTGTCTGCTCCGTGCTGAACCTAAATTCCTGCACGATGCTTTTTCGGACCTACGTTGTCATAGCAGTTAGTCCCTCAAGTACTCCGAAGTCTTTTGAGGTTGGGTCAACAAAGCCCATGCTATTCATTACCGCTGCAAAGACCTCTCCGCTCTTGTAGGCTTCACAAGCTGCTTTGTCTTCCCAGAGGTACACTCCACCGTAGACGCCATTATCCTCGTCTCCAAGCCAGTATTTTCCTACGAGACCAGGCATTGACGCGAAGACCGGCGCCACTCCTTCCGCCTCTGCGATAAAGTCTTCTTGGGAGACGCTGATACCGAAGTTGATCACTTGGATGTGCATTGTTTCTCCATGGGCGAATTTTGTGCGAGTGGCTACACACGAGGAATTGACCGGATCCATCGGTGAGTTATAGCTAAGGTCCGACGAGGGTAGTCCTAGTGTCAAGATTGAAGAGAGTTATCAGGAAAGACACCTAATATTTTGCTTGTCGAGTTAAGCCCAATCGGACTAGGGCGCTTGGCTATATTTTGCTACCGTAGTTCTGTGCGACTTTGAGTGTAGATGATCTGGCATGGATGGACCCGCTTAAACGTCCTGCCATATTTTGGCATCTGAAAATTTTCAATTAAATCCGGGCTCGACGTGCGATTAAAGATTCTTATTTTCGCCCTCACGTTTCCTGTAATCACCGCACTGGATGTGGTTACGAAGCGATGGGCGCTGGCAGAACTAGCTAGCCCCGATCACGGACACGAACTCTTGGGCGGCCTTGTGCCGCTAACGCTCGCCTTTAATAAAGGGGCGGCTTTCGGGATTCGAGTGACCGAAGACTCTCGATGGTTTTTTGTACCCCTTACTGTTGTTGCTCTAGTTCTCCTCGGCTTCCTGTACAAAGACGCGTCCAATAGAGATATCCTGAGGGTTAGTTCTATCTCACTTGTGGTGTCGGGTGCTTTGGGAAATCTCTACGACCGGGTGCGGTGGGACCGAGGTGTGGTGGACTTCCTCGGGCCGGTTGACCTTGGTTTCTGGGACTTTCCAATTTTTAATGTTGCGGATATGGCGATCACCTGCGGCGCAATATTGTTGGCGATCTCTTTCTATCTCGAAGAGAAAGCGATGCAGACGGCAGGGGGCGACGTGAGGGAAATTATCCAGCAGTAAGGAGAAGAGTTTAGCTCTTGAAGTGTATCGAAGAAGACCACACATAGCTGCGCGAGGGAGCCTAGGCTACATACACCCGTCGAGACCGGCTGTCAGCGATGTGCTAAGAAAATCAGGTATTCGATCCGACGGCCACTCATTTGCGTTACTCGAAATCGGCCAGTTTCAACCGGGACTTCGTCGCCTACGATAGGGATGCGATTGAGGCGCCCAAGGACGAAGCCACCGATCGTGTCATAACCTTCTTCCTCGTCCTCTGTCGGTTCAAACTCGATCCTTTGTGACACTTCTCGAAGCGACGTGCCTCCCCAGATGCGGACTCGCCCGTTTGTTAGGGGTTGGAATGCTTGAGGCTCATCGCCCTCGTGTTCATCTTGAATCTCGCCAATGATCTCTTCGATTAAATCCTCAAGTGTGACAATCCCTGCGGTACCCCCGAACTCGTCGATAACGATGGCCATTTTGGTGAGTTGTGAGCGCATTTCGGGGATAAGATCTTCGACTCGTTTAGTAGAGGGAGCGAACGGAAGTGGGCGGATGAGAGGGGCGAGCCGTGTTTCTCCGTCTCGGGCTGCCTTCCAGACGTCACGGCCGATGACGACTCCATGGATAGTGTCCAGGTTTTCTTCGTAGACTGGAAGACGAAGATGCCCTGCGTCCAGCATGGTCTCCTGCACTTGCTCGACCGTGGCTGTGATCGGGATCCCGACTACGTCGGTGCGCGGCGTCATCACCTCGCCGATGGAAATTTTATCGAGTTGAATGACGTTGGTCATCACCGAATATTCTTCTTCGTCTAAAGTCCCCTCGCGGCGTCCGATGTCGGCTAAGACCTCTATCTCCGCCCTGCTAACCGTTGGCCTTTCACCGGACGGCGATATTGCTTTCGATAGCCAGGCTAGGGGGATGAGCACCGGCTTCATGCATACTATGAGGACCTTGAGCGTTCTTGCCGTCATAGGTGCCAGAGATTTCCAGTAGGTCGCACCGATGGTCTTGGGGATGATCTCTGTCGCCAAGAGCACCAGGAGGGTCAGCACTCCTGAAAAGACGCCAACCCAAACCTCTCCGAACACACGGGCCGCTTGAGCTCCACCCATAGCAGCACCGATTGTGTGTGCAATCGTGTTGAGCGTTAGAATGGCAGCGATCGGTTCCTCGACGTTCTGCCGTGCCTTTTCTAGCCAGCTTCCAGCCCACTGGCCCTGACTCTTGAGCAATGCCACATGGGCATGCGACACAGAGAGAAAGACTGCTTCAAGGATTGAGCAGAGGAACGAGATCGACAACGCGACCGCGACGATCGCAACGAGTGTGATCATGGAAAACAAAGATAACTAAGTCGGGCGGTAGATAGCGAGCCGGACTCTCCCTTGATGGGAAGGCCTACTCGCAACCTATTTAATCATCCGGCTAGGTTCATTGCCACGATCAGCAGGGACTAGACCCATTCAGACGAGCCCACATCATCATATGAAATCCCGCTCTGGCCTACTGTCGTTATCTGTCATTTTGCTGTCCTCATGCTTGAATTCAACCGATTCGCAGCTTGGGAGGCCTGCACCGAGCGACCAACAAAGTGTTCACCACACCTATTACGTCTACGTAGGAGCTGAGTCGGCAGACCTGATCCACCGGGTTAAGCTCGATGCAAATGGTGTCTCCATCGATCAGACCACCCCTGTCGGGGAGATGGCTGTCGAAAATGAGGGTCCTCACGGTCTAAATGTCTCTCCCGACGGAGAGTTCCTCTACATGACAACTGCTCACGGCGTCCCAGATGGAAAGCTTTGGAAATTTGATGCGGGGCCAGATACCCTTGTCTCGCGACCGATTCTACTTGGGAATTTTCCTGCCACACTCGATCTGACACCCGATGGACTCTACGCGCTGATAGCAAATTTCAACTTGCATGGAGAACATGTGCCATCAACGGTCTCGGTAGTTTACACGCCCGATATGGTTGAAGTTGATCAGATTCCCACGTGCACGATGCCACATGGGCTGCGGATGGCTCCGGATGGGCTGTTCGCATACTCATTGTGCATGATGGATGACCAATTGGTTGAGATCGATACGCGGAGTTTTCAAGTATCGCGTCGCTTTTCGGTTTCGACAGGAGCAGAAGGGGAGCTCACGGACTACATCGCACCTGAGGTGATGACGGGTTCTAGGGGTATGACGGCCGCTGCGGGAGGCGTGCCGATGACCGGCATGGCGATGAAGGACCCTACGTGTTCACCTACGTGGGTGCAGCCAGCTCCTGACGACCGCACGCTCTATGTTGCGTGCAATAAGTCGAATGAGATCTTAGTGATTGATCGTGCGAACTGGTCGCTAGTTCGTAAATTTGAAACGGGCCGAGCCCCATACAATCTGGGAATATCCGATGATGGGACGGTTTTGGTGGCTTCCCTCAAGGGTGCTGGTCAGGTGCAATTCTTTGATGCCGCGACGGGAGAGAGTTTGGCTATAGTGGAATCGACCACAACCGTTACCCATGGCGTTGCTCTTACTCCTGATTCGCGCTACGCCTTCATAAGTGTTGAAGGGAAGGGCGCGGAGCCAGGTAAGGTGGACGTGTATGATTTACGGAGCTTTGGATTAGTCGGGTCGGTGGGCGTAGGTCAGCAGGCAGGCGGAATTGTGTTCTGGAGGATGGAGCCTCTGGGCTGAGGAAGATTCACACGGAACGTTTCTAGGGAACGTCAAGAAATTGGTCGATTCCTAGGCATAACTTTAGCTGCCCACAGCCCTGAGTTCATATCACTGAAGAATACGTGTCCCTTATGGGGCTGCCCTCCCCAGACGCTTACCTGATTCGGTAGGAACCCCCCGGGATCTTGAGGCTTGTAGATAGCGATTTCGCGTCCCTGGGCCATCAAGTCCCCCATTAGCTCTCCAGAGATATCCAATACACGAAGACCGGCTTTGTAGTACGCTTGGTAAAGCACATCGTTCTCAACCCACATGTTGTGGGTACCAGCTTCTGGCACCTCGTAGCGAGCGATGTCGATTGGGTTTTCGGGGTCTGTGAAGTCGATCACGTGTAAGTATCCACTCATGCGGCCCTGGATACCGCCTTCACCGGTTACAGGATCATAAGGCTTGTTATCCGCGCCCTCTCCAGCCCACGCAGACCCGCGACCGCCACCAATCTCATCACCTAAAAATAGGTAGAACTTCCCAGTTGATTCCTGAGCGTATGGGAAAGCCGCGTGAGTCGCTCCTACAGGATAGGGGACTGCAGTAACGAATACCGGGTTCTCGATAGAGCCACCCCATCTACCGTTCCCGACATCTACTACGACAACCCCGTTCTGCCATTCTGAGGAGTATGCGATCCCATCGTGGACCCATACGTCGTGAATCCGGCTGTCTGGATGGTTGTATTCGCTCACGAACTTTGGTTCATAGGGATTACGCACATCAATGATGACGTACTTGTCACCTCCAGCTAGGGCGAACAGGTAGTCGTCTGTGGCGAACATGTTGTGCACCCCACCCGTCACCCCATTCGAATCAAAAGTTGATGCGATAACCGGTTTTGAGGGCTCTGCCATATCAAGGATCACAACTCCGTTTCTCCGGTCCGAGGCACCCTCACGTGATAGCGCTGCGTATCGACCGTTCGGTGCCACCTTGACGTCATTCACAGTGCGTGCGTCGACTCTAATTGAATCGACCTTCGTGATATTTCTGGGATCGGTGACATCCCAGAAAAACGCCCACCCGTCGGATGCCCACGTCCCCGTGATGGCATAGTCTCTGCCGTCTAATCCCTCGAAAATCCACAGGTCTGAGGTGTGAGAATTCGTAACCGGTCCACGGCCTTGAAGCTGGATCTCTTGCACTGCCTCTCGGCCGTGCACCGTAACCGTTGAGCGCGCGACGAGCGGACCGGATATCGCGAGTACAGAGTATCGGCCAGGTACTTCTGCTACGAACGCACCATTGTCTACGATTGCGGATGCGCCAGGGGCGCGAATCGAGTCGTCTGGGACGAACGTGTATGCCCATGTGACTGGTAACGTTTCAAGCGGTTCCCCGTTTGTGATGCCTGTCGCTTTAAAGTGCAGAACATCTCCCGTACGGGCGGTTTCGGCTCCACCCGAGATTAGCAGTTCATCCGCAGGGAAGGGCTCAATGGCATAGGATCGAGTCTCTGAGGCTGTCTCGAAAACTGCTGTTAGACTGACGTAGCCAGGTGCGTGCGCCGTGAGCGTGCCCCAACGGTCGACGGTGGCAATGGAAGGATCAGAGCTAGTCCATGAGGCGACTGCATCTGGCCGATGAGAGCCGTCTGGATGAAAGGCGGTAGCCTTATGTGTTACAGAGGTGCCAACGAAGATCTGTTCCGATGATGCAGAGATTCCTAGTCGTGCTACGGAGGGGAATACGATCGTGATCGGAATCGTGAGTGTCGGGGGAGAGGCTGTTGCGTCGGGAGGAAGTACAGCGGTGGCAACGATCTCATACGAACCCACCTTGAGCCCTTGTATGTTCCCATCCCTGACTCTCAAGGCATCTCGAGGCGCGGCAAAGCGCAACGGTATCTCTACCGTCTTCCCTGATGCGTCAACTGCAGCAACTGTGAGCGGAGTCGACTGACCTACGGTGAGTTCGACCTCACCGGGGGTTGCAATTAGACGAAGTTCTCCAGACTGGGCTAGCGACCCTTCAGGGAACAGCGCGAGTACCGTTAGGAAGAGGCCGATAGCCACGTTCCTGTTCATGTGGATTAACTTAAAAGAC
>DEBI01000026.1 GCA_002348465.1 Gemmatimonadales bacterium UBA2960
AGAAGGACCGGGAACCCGATTTTGATTGCTTCTTTCTCTGCCTCATCTGCATCCGCCACAGGCTCCGTCAAGCCAGGAACTATCGGCACATTCGAATCAGCCATACGGCGACGGGCTTCAGTCTTGTCTCCCATTGCTGCAATCGTATCAGACGTCGGACCAATAAAGACAAGTCCCGCGCCCTCGACCGAAGCTGCGAAATCGGCTCGCTCAGCAAGGAACCCATATCCAGGGTGGATCGCCTCAGCACCCACAGTTTTGGCAAGTTCTATAAGTGTCTCGCCTCGCAGGTAACTATCTGCTGATGCCGCTGGCCCGATACAGTATGCCTCGTCCGCCTCGAGTACGTGCGGTGACAGCCGATCCGGCTCAGAGTAAACCGCGATCGTGTGGACGCCGCATTCGCGTGCACCACGAATGATACGAACTGCGATTTCGCCACGATTTGCTATCAGTACAGATGAGATCAAGATCGATTTAAGTGAGGGTAGTAACAGTTGTGAAGTTTAGAGGGAGCGCCGTCCCTTAGGGAGAGGGCTTAGCTAGATGAAAAAGCTTTGGCGTTTATCCCGAACCTAGAAACTCTCCGTTTCCAAAAACAAAGTTCGGAGAAGCACAAGCGAACTGCGCACAAGGTCAGAGCGGAATGTTACCGTGCTTCTTGATAGGATTTTCATCACGCTTGTTTTGTAGCATGTCGAGCGCCGAGATCAGACGCGGGCGAGTCTCCCGCGGATCAATCACGTCGTCCACATAACCCCGAGATGCCGCGATATACGGATGCGCGAACTTTTCTCGGTACTCCTCGATACGAGCCTCCGTAGCGGCCTCGGGGTCCGCAGCCTCTGCGATTTCTTTTCGAAACAGAACCTCCACCGCGCCTTTTGGGCCCATAACCGCTATCTCGGCCTGAGGCCATGAGAAATTCATGTCGCCTCGAATGTGCTTGGAGTTCATCACATCGTAAGCGCCCCCATAGGCCTTTCGTGTGATGACCGTAACCTTTGGCACGGTTGCCTCAGCAAACGCGTACAGCAGCTTTGCCCCGTTCCTTATAATACCGCCGTGCTCCTGCGCCACACCGGGAAGGAACCCTGGCACGTCTTCCAGCACAATCAGGGGGATATTGAACGCATCACAGAATCGAACAAACCTCGCTCCCTTGTCAGACGAGTCGATATCTAGCACCCCCGCAAGCACAGCGGGCTGATTCGCTACGACGCCCACAGCATGTCCACCAAGATGAGCGAAGCCCACCAAAATGTTACCCGCGAATCTTTCATGCACCTCGTAGAACTCACCATCGTCCACCACCCTCCGTATCACATCACACATATCGTAGGGCTGATTCGGATTGTCCGGCACGACTTCGAGCAATTTCTCGTCTTTCCGGTCGTGTGGATCTATCCCGGAAGCCGAGGGGGGCGTCTCGCTGTTGTTCTGAGGGATGTACTGAAACAACTCGCGCACTGACTCAAGACACTCCGGCTCGGAATCTCGCGCGAAATGAGCCACACCCGATGTGGAGGCGTGGACATCAGCGCCTCCAAGCCCCTCCATGTCGATGTCTTCGTGGGTAACCGTCTTCACCACGTTGGGACCCGTCACAAACATGTAGCTGGTCCCGCGCACCATGTACACAAAGTCAGTTATGGCAGGTGAGTATACCGCACCCCCGGCGCACGGTCCGAGAATCACACTGATCTGGGGGATAACCCCCGACGCCATCGTGTTTCTGAGAAAGATGTCAGCGTAACCACCAAGACTTACCACACCCTCTTGTATGCGAGCCCCTCCCGAATCGTTCAAACCAATAATAGGGGCGCCATTACGCATCGCCATGTCCTGAAGCTTGACGATCTTCTCCGCATGCGTCTCGGAAAGCGAGCCTCCAAAGACCGTGAAATCTTGGCTGAACGCGAAGACTAGGCGTCCATGGATCGTGCCATATCCCGTGACGACCCCGTCGCCGAGGATCTTCTTTTCCTCCAGTCCAAAGTCACTCGACCTATGCGTAACGAAACGATCTAGCTCTACAAATGAATCCTCGTCCAGCAGTAGATCCAACCGCTCCCGAGCGGAAAGTTTTCCTCGTTCGTGCTGAGCCTTAATTCGTTGAGGCCCGCCGCCCTCTTGGGCCTCTCGACCCATTTCTTCAAGCCTTTGTAGCTTCTCGTGAATCGTCATCTCTGGACCTTACAAAGAGGTGTGCGAAGTCTGTCCGGACATCGCCCAATGGATCCTGAATACCATATGTGCCAACCTGTGGAAGCGCAGGGACAGCCTCGCCCTACATAATTCTTTTAAAAGTAAGGAACCAGCCGGAACCTCGCTCTAAGGCTTTCAAAGCGCTCAGTTAGCGCCGCTCATTTCTAAATCCGAGATTGATTCTCTCGATGGGAATTGCCATCTGATCCTCAATGCGAACCACCTCGGTGTCTCGGACAACTCGGCCCCCAATAACCGAAAAGACTCCGGTCGCACCGGAAATCCCTTCTAGTGACTCGAAAGATTCCCTGACCTCATCAGGCTCAACGCGCCCAGCGCGAAGTGCTTCCAGCAAAAGTAATGCCGCGTCGTAGCCGACCGACGCCGTGGCACCCACCAGTGAGCGCTGATACCGGGATTCATAAGCTTCCCGAAATCTCACTTGTCCTTCGAGTGCTCGCTCCGACACCACGGGTGCTGTTGCAATCACACCCGTCGTGAGGCGGGCCTCGACTGAGGTCAGAATCTGTGGATCTGTCCAACCTGAGGTACCTAAGATCTCTACAGCTAGAGTGTCCAAGCCGAAGTGAATAACCTGGGGTGCCAAGAACTCCACATCCTCGGGAGGTATGGGCATGAACAACGCAGTCGGCTCTAGCTCCTCCATATGTAATGTGTCGTTCGGCGCCAATGCTAATCTGTCGAGCTCTTCCGATCGAAGTGCATTGAGAGCCGCTGAAATCTGTGGTTCAAAGAACGTAGCTCCAGCCTCGTACCCGAATCGTCCGACCACCGGCATTCCGAGTCGCTCAGCAATTAACTCAAACGCATCAGCTTCTGCTTCAGCGTTTGGCGTCTGTGGATAGACCATCGCTATGCGCTGATAGGCACGAGACGCCGCATATCTGGCTACAGCTTCAGCTGCGCCAGGATCAGACCCCTCTAACGAGTACGCTGCTGCACCCGCTCTGTCCGCGGAACGAGCCGTCGGGGACACCAGAACAACCGGCCGCGCTCGAGCATCCGCAGCGGCTAAGAAGTCATCGTCCTGCAGAAACCCAACTATCCCGACAACCCCAGCCTGATCAAGTGCCCTCATGCTCTGGAGGCTCACCGACGGATCTCCTCCATCATCCCTGAAGTCGACCGATACCTCAAATTCATCGCCTAGTGCTGTACTCGCTGCGACCTCTATGCCCTGGGCGATCAGACTTGAGAACTCCGCGAGTGCTGGTGGGCCCCCTAACGGGAGAACTGCTCCGATAGTAAAGACCGTTTCAAGCCCTCGCCCAGGCGGAAACTCGCCGATCAAAACGCCCTCGGCCCATGCTCGTTCCTTCCCTGAGACCCCTCCCTCCAGTGCACTCCGAGCAAGAGCTAAAGCATCAGCGGTTCGATCAAGTTCGAGCAATGAAACTGATAGCCGGGCCTCGACCAGAGGCATCAGTGGTCCTCCCAAGGGCGGGATGCCATCAATCACCTCCTGCAACAACTCGACACTAATCGCATCGACTAACGATCTGAGTCGATCAATGGCTAGGAGAATGTCCCCTTCACTACTTCCTTCCTCCATGCGCAAGAGGCGATCTATCCTGGTCGCCGGATCACTTACAATTGAGGACTGCCAAAGCCGAATCGCACCACCTCGTGGATCTTGTCTTGGCATCAGTTCTGCGTAACGACTGGCTACCTGATCCGCTTTGACCGAGTCTCCAACCTCTACGAGCGATCGCGCTAGTAACCAAAGAGCCTCTCCCGAAATGGATGAACTCGGGAAATCAGTCACAATTTCTTGGCTCGCAAGAACCGCTTGTGAAAACTCTTGGGCCTCGAACAAAGTCTGTGCTCTGGACCATAAACGGCTCGCTTCTTCCTCAGCCGATTTAGAGATCACTCCCGGGGTCACCACCAAGGGCGGAGGGTG
>DEBI01000067.1 GCA_002348465.1 Gemmatimonadales bacterium UBA2960
CAGGAACTGGCTTGGAAGGTGTGGAGGAGACGTGGGGGACTTGTAGGTCGGATCCTAAGCGTACTCTTGCTCCCAGCGGAAGGATTTTGGCGAATGGTCACGGCAGTGCGGAATCAATATTTCGATCGACAATGCCAATATTGTATTCATGGTTTTCCAGTTGTATCCGTGGGCAACCTTGCGGTAGGAGGAACAGGAAAGACTCCAATCACATCGTGGATAGTATCAGAGCTTAGAAAGGCGGGGAGCCGGCCTGCTATCCTTCAAGGGAACCCTGGGGCGGACGAGGCGCTCCTCCATTATCACTGGACTCCGAAGGTCCCGGTACTGGTAGAGGGCGATCGCCGGCTATCTCTAAAGAAGGCGAAAGAGGTCGGCGCGGACGTTGCAATTCTAGATGATGGTTTTCAGCATCGGAGGGTTGCAAGGCAGGTGGATCTAGTCGTTCTGGCAGCGGAGGATGACTTTCCCTCGCCTCTGCTCCCTCGTGGACCCTTCAGAGAACCTGTCTCCGCGCTGAAGCGGGCTGATGCTGTCGTGATCACAAGACGCACCGCCAGCTACCGAGATGCTGAGGAATTAGGCCAGCGATTGCTTCCGGTTGTGTCTTCGGGATGTGTACTGGGGTCTCTTAGGTTCGAGACTGCCAGGTTGACTCCACTACGAAACTTTCCGGGTATTGGTGACATCTCTCAAGGATTGGGGCCATCGGAAGAGGTGACATTATTTAATACATCCATGGGCTCCGAGGCTGGGTGGAAGCCTCTAATCGAGAATGTGTTAGTCCTTACAGCGGTGGGTAGGTCAGAAAACGTTATCGCGACTGTAGAAGAACTCACTACCGGTTCGGTGGACATGTTTTCGTTTGCGGATCACTACCGCTTTACTGAGGAGGATGTCACTGCGGCTCGGGAGCGAGCGGGTTCGCGGACGATTCTTGTGACCGAGAAAGACGCCGTAAAGCTGACTTCCTTTGCGGGGCTAATGACTCCGTGCTACGTAGTTGAGCAGCGACTAGTGTGGGACTGGGGACAAAATGATGTGCGCAGCCTTCTCCAGCATAAGGCGGTTACGTGAAGATCTTGGTTGTCACGGTAGGGAAAGTTCGAGGTCCGCTCATTGAATCCGTGCAGGAGTATGAGAAGAGGGCCAGTCGCTACTGGAAGATTGAGTTCATCTCAGTAGCCCATGAGTCCGCGCGTTCAGTCAGTCCAGAGAAAGTCAAAGAAGCTGAAGCCTCACGGATCCTCAGCAAGGTCCCCCTGCAGTTTGAACTGATTGCGTTGACGCGCGAGGGCAAAGGGATAACGTCTGAAGGGCTGTCCGAGTTCCTAGAGAAGCGCTTGATGGATGCGTTGCCAGGGATAGGCTTCATTATTGGTGGCGCGTTCGGGCTCGGTGAGGATGTTCTGTCCAGAGCAGGCCACCATCTTTCGCTCTCGGACATGACGTTACCTCACGAGATGGCGAGACTTGTCTTGGCCGAGCAGTTGTACCGCGCCGGCACGATCCTGCGCGGCGAACCTTATCATAAGGGTTGAAATGGAACTTATCGTTTCGTGTGCAACGGGGAAGGGTATAGTTCAGGACTACGTGGATAGAAGTCCAAAAGCGCTCCCGTTTTACGGCCGCCATTATGCTGAGGAGGGCGTCTTTGAGGATAAGGCATTAGAAGTTGATCTCCGTTTCGACCAGGATTCCCGACGCCGTGCGGCCGATGCGCTTGTGGTCCCGGTAGGCGCTGACCGTTCACGTCTTGAGGCCTTTGTAGAGGATGGGGGATTCATGGTCACCACCGGACAGCAACCAGGCCTATACGGAGGACCGCTTTACAGCATCTACAAGGGACTCACTGCTGTCCGCGTCGCGGAGGCTGCCGAAGCTAAGTTGGGGAAACCTGTGATCCCGGTGTTTTGGGTCGCGTCAGATGATCATGACTGGGAAGAGGCGAATCATTCTTACCTCATCAATACAGAAAATGAGTTATGTCGTTTCGAGGTTCTCGGTTCGAAGGACCAAGGCCGTCAATCTCTTCATCGGATAAGGCTTGGAGAAGAGGCAGATCGGGTGCTCGATGATTTTGTGGCATCACTGCCCATAACTGAGTTTACTGAGGAATTGGTAAGCTTGCTTCGGGCTGGGTTTTCCTCAGGCAGTTCAATACCACAGGGCTTCCACGACCTGCTTCAACACCTCCTAGGCCGATTTGGTCTTTTTTTCACAGATGCGACTGATCTGACGATTAAAGCGGCATCACGTGACCTTGTGCGCGAGGAATTAGCTACCTCAGGAACGATGGAGGACGTCCTTCGTGGCACCGCGGATGCCCTAGAGAGCGCAGGCTACGGACTGCAAGCTGCGATCATGCCCGAAGGTGTAAATCTGTTTGTGGAAGGCGCACATGGCCGTGAGCGTCTTTATCGGGACCCGGCTGGATTTCGATTGAACGCTTCGCAAGAGGTCCGTAGTGCTACAGATGTTCATGCGTCTTTTGACTCGGACCCCGCCTCAGTCAGCCCAAACGTGCTATTTCGTCCGATTGTTGAGAGCCATGTATTTCCAACCCTAGCGTACGTCGCTGGTCCAGGTGAGATCGGGTATTACGCTCAGTTGAGTGACTATTTCAAGGCGCACAA
>DEBI01000117.1 GCA_002348465.1 Gemmatimonadales bacterium UBA2960
GGGCTACATCCCTCGTCCGCCAACTGACCCAGAGCTTCGGCAAGCGCAACGAGCATCGCAGTGCCGCCGTTGGGGTCAATCGCTCCAAATCCCCAAGGGTCATAATGAGCACCGAGGATAACCCACTCATTCGGAAATTCTGTGCCCAAGATAGTTCCTACAACATTGACGGCACGAGTTAAGGCGCGTGGTTGATTGACTCTGACACGAACTGTGAGTTCCGGGCCACCAGTGAGCCGGTAATCCACGTCTACACCGCCAGCCCAACCCTCAGGCGCAGGTGTACCGTTCATGCGGGAGAGGATTTCCTCTGCGGCTAGGTACCCTAGCGGCAAAACCGGGATGGTCGGCATCGCCACATCGTCAGGATCTAGACGAGTCACATGGCCACGTTCTCCCGTCACTGGGAGGGCGGGCTCGAATGGAGTTAGTGGGTCCCCGGTCCATGGCAAAGTCAGCACGGATCCGCGCTGAATTGTCTCTCCGTTCATCATTGGTCCTGCAGGGTAGGCACCCTCTCGTGAGAAACCAGGGTCGTTGAACATGATGACACCAGCCGCTCCACGCTCTTCCGCGAACTTGACCTTGTAGCCGCGGAAATTGCCCCCGTAACGGGCAATCACGATGCGACCCGTCAGTTCGATGCCCATTGAATCGAGGGCCTCGTAGTCTTCTCGGCGACCAAAATTTGCGTACACGACCTCCCCAGTTACATCACCGCTACCCGAGAATGCATTCCATCCATTAAGTAAGCCCGGGTGATGTGAAAAGCGGTCTTCCTCAAGAGCCGGTTCTCTGTTGGAGAGACGTATACGTTCCGGTGATGCAATCCATGCTTCGACGTCGTCCGTAAGTTGGGGTAGGTAGACGTCGTATGTGTGACGTTCGACTTGGAGTCCCGCCGCTTTCATTACTCTGGTCAGGTAGTTGCCGACCTCAACCTGTGCTTGGGACCCTGCGGGGTGGGGAGCCGATGTGATAATCCTGAGGTGCTCTCTGAATGCTTGGCTCGAAGGGAGTTCGAGAAACCGAGCTTCGCACCGACTCTGTTCGAGTGCCCGAGCAGCGGTAAAACCCACATACGGGTCCTGGCTGGCCTGAGCTTGTAGAGGTGAGGTACTGCTCAGGAGCGAGATCGCTGCGATTACGCTCAGCAGGCATCCATCAATTCTGGAAGGAGTCGGCATGGGTCACGTCAGAATATTTGGTGATTAGACACTCAGAGGCTACAGCCTTGAGTCACCACAAAGCAAGACTGAACACGATTGCAGGTTCGCGCTCAAACAGCTAAGGTCGGATGTTACCATCAGCTTAACTGAGAAACCTGCGAGGATGATTTATGCGCCGGTCAACCCTCTGCGCCGCCATAGCCGCGATCGCCTTTATCCCACTTTCAGCGCCTGCTCAGACTCTAGACGAGCTCACTGCTCGGGTCGATGAGAGTGTCCAAAGTCGAGCCAAGCTTGCCCAGGTCATGGTGGACAAGATCTTTTCGTTTTCTGAACTAGGTCAGCAAGAGATCGAAACATCTGCGTATGTAACTGGAATGTTGGAAGAGAATGGGTTTTCCATTGAGCGCGGGGTTGCGGGCATCCCTACTGCGTGGGTTGCTCGTTGGGGCTCGGGTAGGCCTGTCATTTCTTTCGGTTCAGACATCGACGGGATTCCAAAAGCGAACCAGAAACCGGGTGTTGCGTATGCCGATCCTCTCGTTTCTGGTGCACCTGGACACGGTGAGGGACACAACTCAGGACAAGCTGTAAACGTGGTAGCTGCAATTGCCCTAAAGGAATTGATGGAGTCTGAGGGTATCCAAGGAACGCTAGTTTTGTGGCCTGGCGTTGCTGAGGAGCAGTTAGCTAGTAAGGCTTGGTACGTAAGAGACGGTGTCCTTGATGATGTGGATGTGACGCTGTTTACCCATGTGAGCTCAAACTTGGGCGTAAGTTGGGGTCAAGCTGGTGGAACGGGGCTGGTTTCAGTCGAGTTCACTTTTGAAGGTGAAGCTGCACACGGGGCAGGCGCACCATGGCGAGGTCGTAGTGCCTTGGATGCTGTCGAGCTAATGAATGTTGCTTGGAATTTCAAACGCGAGCACCTGCGCCCGGATCAGAGGTCGCATTACGTCATTACTGACGGAGGCGATCAACCCAATGTCGTGCCGGTTTCAGCGTCGGTCTGGTACTATTTCCGGGAGATGGATTATGAGGACATCCAGAGAAACTATGATACCGCCGTTAGAATAGCCGAAGGCGCGGCGATGATGACCGACACTGAGATGAGTTACCGCGTGCGCGGAGCGGCGTGGCCTCGTCACTTCAATCGAACCGTCGCAGAAACGATGTATGAACACATTGAGGAAGTTGGTCTCCCGGAGTGGACCGAAGACGATCACGCGTTCGCTGAAGCCGTGCAGCAGTCGGTGGGAAGTATTCCGTCTGGAATGCCTATGTCCCTAGGTCCTATCGGTGTGCCAGGTCCACGCCGAAGCGGTGGCTCAGACGACATAGGTGATATTGCATGGACGATGCCAACGGTGACGATGCGTTTTCCGTCCAATGTCCCAGGACTCCCCGGGCACCACTGGTCGAGCGCAATGGCCATGGCCACGCCGATTGCTCACAAGGGTGCCGTTGCAGGAGCTCGCGTTATGGCTAGGACTGCTCTTCAGTTATTCATGATGCCAGAGCTGGTTGATGAGGCGTGGGCATATTTCAATGATGTACAGACCGCGGATATGGAGTATGTATCGTTCATCGGTCCGAATGATCCACCGCCAATCGATCTCAACAAGGAGATAATGGATACATACCGGCCTTTGCTTGAGCAGTATTATTATGATGAGACACGGTTCGACACGTATCTGGAGCAGTTGGGTATAACGTATCCGACGCTAACGAGACCGATCTCCGTGCCCGATGCGCCGGAATCGCCACGCTGACCAATGAGTTTTACGGAGCTGCCCGGATGAAAAGGTTCTGGCTTAGGTACAGGTTGGCGGGCGTCATATGTACGTTGACTGTTCTAGTTGGTTCACCTGCATTTGTTGGCCTCGAGGCAAGAACGGCGCCGGTGCTTGATGCCGGGGTAGAACCAGACGAAATAGTACATGACGACCCCGTAGAGCTCTCGTGGAGGGCA
>DEBI01000031.1 GCA_002348465.1 Gemmatimonadales bacterium UBA2960
GAGGCTGATGACCTCTTAGCTCGAGCGCTCCAACACGAGATTGATCATCTCGACGGCATCCTTTTTGTCGACCGCGTGTCGATGCTCAAACGGCGAATGCTTCTAAAGAAATGGAAGAAGATTGAGGCGGAAGCATCGGTTGATCCCAGGTGAAGGTCTTGTTTTGGGGTACGCCGGACTTCAGTGTGCCTTCACTCAGAGCACTTTCGGCAGAGGGCTACGAGGTTGTAGGTGTGGTGACACAACCCGATAGACCAGCAGGACGTGGACGTAGGCTGCGGCCCTCCTCGGTAAAGAAGGTGGCCTTGGATCAGGATTTCCCGGTGTTCACTCCGGAATTTCCCAGTGGAGAGGCGTTCCTTGAGGAGATAGATCAATTGGGGCCGGATATCTCAGTTGTCGTTGCCTACGGCCATATACTGCGGCCGGAGGTGCTTGACCTTCCGGCTAAGGGCTCCATCAACGTACATGCATCGCTACTCCCTGACCTCCGGGGCGCTGCCCCGATAAATTGGGCTATAGCGCGTGGTCTCTCGGAGACGGGTGTGACCATTATGCGGATGGCAAAAGGAATGGACTCCGGCGCGATTATCAGTCAGGTAGCAGAGCCGATCTTGGAGGACGAGACAACAAGTGAGTTGACGGTCCGGTTGTCGGAAATCGGAGCGGTGGCTTTAGTCGAGGCGTTAGGGTTGATCAGTGAAGGGGAGACTGATGAGCAAGAACAGGACCATACCGCAGCCACATTTGCTCCCAAGGTGTCGCGCAACGTGGCTCGTATTAGTTGGACAAAGCCCGCGCACGAGGTGTCAGCGCATGTTAGGGCGATGGATGCAGTCCCGGGTGCTTGGACGACATTAGCAGATGCCCCTGTGAAACTTTTTCGGCCCGCTGTATGGAGTGAAGCGAGAGTCAAGGCACTCGGGAGCGAGTGTCTCGAGGATAACGTTAGGCCAACGATCCCAGGGGATAGTGATGACGGCTTGGTAATCCGAGCGACGGTTTTAGACGGTGTGGTGGTTCGGTGTGCCCAAGGAGCAGTGGCGTTTTCTGAAGTTCAGCCGCCGGGAAGGAAACGTATGCTAGTTTCTGACTGGATTAACGGACGGGGCATCAATGAAGGTCAGCGGTTAGTGTGATTTCAGTCCCGAGATTTCACGTTGTCACTGACGACCATGTTTTAAGAGATTCCGGCTTCCTTAGTAGAGCGACTGAGGTCCTTGAAGAAGGTGGCGCCGCAGTGTGTTTACACCTGCGTGGTCCGGAAACTGGTGGTCATCATTTATATGATCTTGCTTTGCATTTGAAGACTGTTGCCGAGGAGGCCGGGGCGCATCTGATTGTAAACGATCGCGTAGACGTTGCGATGGCGGTTGGACTGAACGCTATTCATCTGGGGCGTCGGTCACTGTCTGTGAGTGAGACACGGAGATTAGTCCCTCTATCATCGATTGGTGCATCGTGCCACGATGCAGTTGAGGTGTCTGCGGCTCGTGAGGCCGACGCCTCTTGGATTATACTGGGTAACATATTTGAGACGGCATCTCACCCAGAGAGACTAGGTCTAGGGCTTCACGCGTTACAAGAGGTCGTTGTTTTGGCCGATTACGTCCCAGTGATCGCCATTGGTGGCGTTACTATTGAAAGGGTTCCGGGTGTGTTAGCCTCGGGTGCATGGGGGGTCGCTGTCATGTCCGGCGTATGGGGTGCAGAGTCTCCGTCTAGGGCTTCTAGCGAGTACATTTCTATGCTTCAGGCGGACACCGGAGAGACCTGATGACACCAGAGACGAGCATCGACATTCAGCTCAACGGAAAGCGCCAGTCTTTCGGGGCGGGGCACACGGTGACGACCCTGCTTGAAGCTCTCGAGCTTCACCCGGGCATGGTGGTTGTGGAGTTGAACAGAGAAATTCTCGATCGAGAGAACTATGATGCGATTAAGGTGGTTCAAGACGACATGATCGAGCTCGTCCACTTTGTGGGTGGGGGTTGAAATGACAAATACCGACACATCAATGGATGATGCCCGAGCCCTAGATGGCCCATTCTATATTGGTGGAACGAAGTTTTTGTCCCGCTTGATCGTGGGGACGGGAAAGTATGAGTCGAACCAGATCATGGTGGACGCCATCCGAGCATCTGGAGCAGAGATGGTGACGGTCGCGGTGAGGCGGGTAGACCTAGACCGCAGCAAAGACGAGGCTATCCTGCATCATCTAGATCCACACGAGTTCTTTCTGCTTGCGAATACCGCGGGCTGTTATACGGCCGACGACGCTGTGCGATATGCCCGGTTAGCTCGAGCGGCTGGTTTCAATGAGTTCGTGAAGCTGGAGGTGATCGGTGACGAACGTACTCTTCTGCCCGATGTTCAGGCGACACTCGAAGCTGCAAAGACTCTTGCAGACGAAGGCTTCAAGGTCATGGCGTATACGAACGACGATCTGATCACCGCCCTAAGGCTCGAAGACGTCGGATGCGTTGCGGTCATGCCGCTCGCAAGCCCGATAGGTAGTGGGCTTGGTGTCGTGAATCCTTATTTCATCCGAGAGATCAAGTCTCGCCTAAAGGTGCCTGTCATAGTAGACGCAGGTGTGGGAACAGCGTCGGACGCGTGCGTGACCATGGAGCAGGGTGTAGACGGTGTGCTCATGAACACTGCGCTAGCGTCGGCGGACGACCCGGTTCGGATGTCCCACGCGATGAAGCACGCAGTCGTTGCTGGCCGGCTAGCGTACTTAGCGGGTCGCATGCCGTCGAGCGAGATTGCGGTTCCGTCATCTCCGATTGAGGGCATGCTCGACTGACCGGGGTCACGCCCGGCCGGGCGGCTGCGTACGCAATCCGGGTCGAGGCCGAACGAGGCAGGCGTCTCCACAGGGCTTTCTCGGACAGAGTCGATTCGTTGGAGCCGCGAGAGCGTGGATTTGCTCATGAGCTAGCATGGGGAACGACGCGCCTCAGAGGACGACTTGATGGGCTGCTTGACGCACATGTCTCTCGGTCACTCAGCGAGCTCGACGGACCAGTTCTGGAGCTCCTCCGTCTCGGAACCTATCAGATTCACTACATGGATTCGGTACCTGCGTATGCTGCTGTGTCAGCCACAGTAGACCAAGTACGGGTAGAGGCGGGAGCACGACCGACTGGCTTTGTGAACGCAGTCCTCCGCAGGGTTGCAGCCGATACTGCGGTACCACCAGAAGACATGAATTCACTCTTGGGATTAACGACTTGGGGTTCCCATCCCGAGTGGCTCGTTCAGCGATGGCTCTCACGCTACGACGTGATTGATGTTCGGAGGCTTGTAGAGCATGATAATAGCCAGCCCCCGACGTCTATTCTCCCCATAGGGATGACCAGCAAGGAGGCTTTAGCACGCTTAGCGGAAGAGGGGGTTGAGGCCTCGCTTGCGGCGGAGTGGAGTCCATGTCTCCGCTTGGCCGATACTAGTTCGGTAGCTTCGGCGTTACGTGCTCTCCCGATTTCTATTGTCCAAGATCCAGCGTCAAATCTTGTAGCGCGTTACGCGGATGTTTCGTCAGGCACGATTGTTGCTGATCTTTGTGCGGCCCCGGGTGGCAAGGCGCTTGCGCTGTCGGATCGAGCCGCTCGGGTTATTGCACTTGATCGGTCGGAATCACGTATGCGAATGGTCAAAGACAACGCGAACCGCACTGAGCGACCATTGGAGTTGGTCATCGCTGATGCGAATAGCTTGCCACTAGTAGCGGCAGATGTGGTAATGGTTGATGCCCCGTGCACCGGCACAGCCACTCTAGCTAGACATCCGGACTCCCGCTGGAGGTTAAAAGAGGAGGGCATTGCTGAAATGGCGGCGCTCCAAGGTCGTATGCTGGACGCAGCAGCCGATGTAGTCCGCCCGGGAGGTATGCTTGTCTACTCGACTTGCACTTTAGAGCCAGAGGAGAACGAGCGGTGTGTAAGTGACTTCCTCGCTCGGCACTCCGAATACGTGCTTGAGCCAAGTGAAGCGTTCACACATGAAGATCCTGGAGGAGCGTTTGTTGATTCGGAGGGGTTTTTACGTGTCGAGCCATGGCGTTCTGGGTATGATGGTTCTTTTGCGGCACGCCTGAGGAAGGCTCTATGAAGCTAGGAGACTCACTGGGACGGAACCGAAAGCGCAGAAAACGCAAAACGGGTGGGTTTTCGGGTCTGGATCAATCACAGCGTGTCCAAGACAGTTCCTCGTCGGATAGGAACGGGACTGGAGGCAGAGTTAAAGGAGGAGTCGGCTTAGCAGCGCTCAGTGGCCGAATACTTTTTGGAGGCTTCGTCGTTTTGGTTGTCGGGGGGTGGTGTGCGGGTTATGGCTTGGCTACTAGGGTCTTCTTTCCTGCGCCACTACCAACGGGTGACCTCTATGAAGTTCCTGACGTGCGAGGTCTCGGCCTTGCCAGTGCTGAGGAGCGCTTGGCTGGGGCAGGCCTTGAACTTGGACAAACTGACTCGATCACGCACCCGACCGTCGCTACAGGGGTTTTGCTAGGCCAGTCCCCTTTGCCCGGGCAGTTAAGTCGCCCGGATGAGCCGGTCTACGTTACAATGAGCATAGGTCCGCAGATGAGGTCAGTCCCGGATGTCTTACATCTTGATCAGGCCAGCGCGCGCCTTGTGCTTGAGACAGGCGGCTTTGTAGTAGAAGTGGACTTTGTCGAAGCCGAAGAGGTTCGCGGGCAGGTAGTAGGGCTTTCTCCTTCGCCGGACAGCATGGTGGCGCTTCCGGCTGAGGTCACGATAGTAGTGAGCACCGGACCGCCCTTGGTGTTCATGCCCGCGGTCTTAGGTCTTAAGCAGGCGGAGGCAGAGATTTTATTGGATTCGATGGGACTCGACGTGGTAGAAGTCGAAGAGGTATTTCGTTTTGGTAGAGATCAGGGCGTTGTGGTTGAGCAGGAGCCGGCCGCGGCCAGTGAACTTGAGCGTGGTAGTGGGGTCCGACTGAAAGTGGGTCGACGCGCGGGGCAGATTGAAAGATGAACGGTTACGTCATTAGAACACGGCAGACGACTCAACCCATAAAACACTAAAGATGAAGCGTTCCTTGGTCAGATCACCCTATTTTTGGGCTATCTCAGCCTTCGTTGCGACAGTTCTGGCCGCGTGGGTGGGTCGCGAGAACTATCGGCCTGTGATCACGGGTAGCGAGGCCCCGGAGTTCACGATGCTTGCCATGGATGGCTCGGAGGTCAGCCTTTCAGATTTTCTGGGAAAGGATGTCTTGCTAGTCAATGTGTGGGCTACCTGGTGCGGACCCTGTCTTACCGAGATGCCCTCGATGCAGCGCCTGTATGACCGCTTCACCGGTGAGGATTTTGAGATCCTAGCAGTGAGTATCGATGCGCCGGTAGGACAATTCGATCTTTTTGGTCGTGAGGGAGGGGACTTAGCCGCATTCGCCGAGCAGTTGGGGCTTACGTTTCCAATCTTGCAGAATCCGAGTGGCGACATTCAACAGATCTATCAGACAACGGGGGTTCCGGAGAGTTTCGTGATAGGTAGGGACGGGGTCATCTACAAGAAGGTCGCTGGAGAAACCGATTGGGCTGCGCCTGAGAATGTGGAGCTTATTCGCAGGCTCCTGGTCTCAGACTGAGGCGACACTTTGGTTACTTCGAAACAGGCGCTGGTTCACAATGGATTGTTGAAGCTGTCCGCCCTAGCGCTCTCCATATTCCTATGGGCGTTAGTCCAGACGGAGCCGTCGAATAGAGAGACGTTCACTGCTGTACCCGTTTCGGTTCATGTGGCCGATACAGCATGGACTACTTCTGCGGTCCCCAGTCCGTCCGAAATAGACGTTCGTCTCGGTGGTACGGCACGGGATATTATCCGCCTCGCTCGCGAGGGAATGAGCGTTAGCGTTCCTGTAGGGTCGGTTGGATCGCGTGATACGGTCATCTCGCTTCGCAGGGAATGGGTAGATCTGGGTGAGTCGACCGGCCTAATTGTGGAATCGATGGTGCCCTCTGAGATCCGCGTTTCACTTGAGCAGGCGCAGACCCGACTGATTCCGGTTGCAACTCGATTCGAGGGTCGTGTCCATGATCAGTTGGCTCTCTCTGCTCCGATTGAGGTCAGCCCGAGGGTTATGCGTGTCCGGGGTCCGCGAAGCTTGGTCATGAGCCTCGACTCATTGAGACTCATGGCCCTCAACTGGTCTGATGTAGCTAGGTCGGGATCTTTTACTGTTGCTGTAGACACGATAGGACTTCTCGGTAGTTCAGTAGTGCCGATGACGGCGAACTTGGGTGTGCGTTTAGAAGATCGGGTAGAGCGTGTCTTGGATGGCATTTCGGTTCAGGCCATAGCTAATCCAGGTGAACCTGAGCTGATCGTTAATCCTTCTATCATTCAGGTGCGGTTGGCAGGGGCACGTACTCTAGTGACCTCACTCGTTCCAGAGCGCCTTCTCGCGTGGGTTCCGACCGAGTATCTGCAGGGATTGGCACCGGGCGAGGAGAGAGTTGTATCGGTCCGTATCGAAGGCCTACCGAGTCTCGTCACGGTGGTTCCGGGTAACGAACGAATTACTGTACGCAGGGTGATGGATCGAGCCGAACTCACCGGGGGTTCTCAGTGAGCCTCGTTAGTAGACCTCTTGTGCTCGGCCTCGAGACTTCCTGCGATGAGACGGCGGCGGCGATACTCGACGGTGATAACCGGATTCTCGGACATGTGATTCTCTCGCAGGACGTTCATGAAGTATACGGCGGTGTTGTTCCCGAGCTGGCTGCGAGAGCTCACCTGCAGAAAGTAGATAGCGTGGTCAACGAGGCCCTAGAAAGAGCCGGGGTTGAGCTTGAAGACGTCGATGTGTTCGGTGTCACGACTGGCCCTGGCCTGATTGGTGCACTTTTGGTGGGAGTATGCTGGACGAAGGCGGTAGCATGGGCTCTCGATCGACCGTGGGTCGCTGTCCATCATATGGAGGGACACCTTTTTGGCCCCGTGCTTGAGGACCCACAGGCTGAGCCCCCTTTTATCGCTCTTTTGGTCTCGGGTGGACATACGCTGTTGTTGTACGTGACGGCCTGGGGCGAATACGAGCTTCTAGGAAAAACCAGGGATGACGCGGCAGGTGAGGCTTTTGACAAGGTTGCCAAGCTTCTTGGTCTTCCGTATCCCGGTGGCCCTGCGGTCCAGCGGATTGCAGAGGACGGTGACCCGGGTAGGCACCGTCTGCCAAGGCCGATGTTGCGTCGGAACCAGACTGTCGAAGATCCGGCCTTCTACGACTTTTCTTTCAGTGGCTTAAAAACTGCGGTCATCGATTTGACGACGAAGTTGGGCGATTCCCTGTCAGATCAGGCCCCACACGTGGCAGCGGCCTTCCAAGATGCAGCTGTTGACGTACTGGTTTCCAAGACACTTAGGGCCATGCGTGAAACAGGATGCGGGCGTGTAATCCTTGGGGGAGGTGTCAGTGCGAACGTACATCTGCGCCAAGAGATGGGAAGAAGGATCAAGGAACTCGATGCAGAGACGGGACCCCGGTCTTTGCATTGTGCTTCTTTGCGGCTCTCTCTCGACAACGGGGCGATGATTGCTAGAGCTGCGCGATTCCGTTTCGAGAAGGGAGAGCGCGCGCCCTTGGATCAGAATGCATGGGCGTCTCTAGATTTCCCCGGTCTTCGGGACGGCTCCCGCCCAATAACCCTCCCCAAAACTTAGACGGCATATGTATCCGGTTTTCTTCCAAATACCCCAATGGGTCCCCTTTCTTGGGGGGCAGCCCATCACCTCGTTTGGGGTGTTCATGTTACTTGCTTTCCTCACGGCGGGTTACGTTTTGCGAGCGGAGCTTCAAAGGGTGAATGAGGACCCCGATAAAGCTTGGGACTTCGTCTTCATGGCGGTCATTGGAGGAATCCTAGGAGCGAAGGTGTACTATCTGCTTCTGAATTTCCCCAGTCTGATCGAAGACCCAATAAGGATGGTTTTTTCTCGCGGCGGACTGGTGTGGTACGGTGGATTTCTGCTAGCGACGGCATTGGTTATAAGGGAGATCCGTCGCCAAGGACTTTCGGTGCCGGTAATGGCTGACCTCATTGCGCCTGCGTTGGCCTTGGCGTACGCCGTCGGGCGTATTGGGTGCTTTCTCGTTGGTGACGACTGGGGCCTGCCAACCGACTCTTTCCTCGGAGTCCGTTTTCCACAGGGCGCACCGGCCACTACTGTGCAGAATATTGAGCAAATGTTCGGTATAACCGTAGACCCCGCTCTCATAGAAGAATACGGAAATGTTGTCCCGGTGCACCCGACCCAGCTCTATGAGGTCGGCATGAGCACCTTGATCTTCTTCATTCTTTGGCGAATCCGTGAACACGGACATCAAAAGGGATGGCTCTTCATGCTCTGGCTGGGTTGCGCGGGTGTAGAACGGTTTCTAGTTGAGTTTCTGCGGGCCAAGGACGACCGTTTCTTTGGTGTCCTGACTGTCGCTCAGATAATCAGCCTGGCGATCGTTGCGGTCGGAGTCTGGGGCGTCTTGAAGACGCGGGCGGCCCCGGAGTCGACCTGATATGTCTGATCGGTTGACCGTACTGCATACTTCGGACTTCCAGTGCGGGAAGCCGTATCTGCCTGAAGCAGCGAAAGCACTTCTTGCATTGGCGGAGGATATAGACCCAGACGTAGTAATCGTCTCAGGTGACCTGACACAACGCGCGAAGAAGGGAGAGTTCGTTATAGCCCGCTCAATTATCGACGGGTTTGGTGCAAGGCCTGTTGTTGTGACACCCGGGAACCATGACGTCCCTCTTTACCGAATTTGGGAACGTCTGTTCGATCCCTTCGGGAATTGGAGAAGCTTCGCGGGAGCGCGCGCGCTAGATACGGTTACTACGGTGAACGGGGCCATCATCGTCTCGTTGAATTCTGCTGCCCCCCTCCGTGCCATCGTCAACGGGCGTGTTGACGACTGTCAGGTCGATTTCGCTCGTCAAGCTTTCGAGGCCGGGGAACGGGATGCTCTCCGTCTTCTTGTCGTTCATCACAACTTTGTCCCTGCACCCAGCAAGGACGCGGGCCGACCACTTCCCCGTGCCGCCTACTTGGCCCGTGCTTTCGGTGATATGGGGGTGGACTTGATCCTTGGCGGTCACGTTCATGAAACCTCCATGAAGGTTTCTGAGGAGATTCCAGAGTGTCCGCCACAAGATCCTCCCTTACCGATCCTCGCGTGCGGGACGACAACGTCCTTGCGTGGTCGTGGGTCAGAGGATGGATGGAATAGCCTGAGCGTTCTTCGCTTCGGTGAGGATGACGTTGAGGTCACTCCCTATCGCCGTGCAGTCGGTAGTGTTGCGTTTGAACCGATGCCGTCGCGTTCGTGGCGGCTTCGGGGGAGAGTGTGACGGGTGCTGGCTGACTCGCGATTATCGATCTGTCTCGCGTATCGGCGAGAGATTTTAAGGAACTGCACTTCCGCACTCGGAGAGGGTAGATACTACTCCCTCGGTGTGGGAGTACAGAGGACCTGTCCACTACTACCGATGATCCTGATCTTCGGTTTGGTGCTGGCTATCTTTCCGTCCTCTGGAATGGGTCAGTTACGTGGCCCTGAGGTCCTAGATGTTCGATTTGAGGGTAATGTCACTTTCCCTGCGGACTCACTCTCCAGAGCTATCGCAACGCGAGCTACCGCGTGTCGTTCTCTTTGGTTCTACTTCCCACTCCCACTCTGTCCTCTAGGCGTAGATTTCGCACTGAGTCGCTCAACACTTCAGGACCGGGATCTTCCTCGGGATAGGGCACGATTAGTTCTCTGGTACCGCCAAAGGGGCTTTCGTGACGTAGTGGTGAACGATCCGGTAGTAGAACGGACAGGGTCGATCGCCCGTGTAACTTTCCGGATCGAAGAGGGTCGCCCGATCATTGCTCAAAGCATCGGGTTTACAGGGGCAGAGGAATTCGTAGCAAAAGGCCTGCTCGATGAGCTTCCGCTCGCGGAAGGAGATCGACTGTCAACATTAGCCTTGGATGCGACCCGGGACTCGATTATCCAGCGCCTTAGCAATCAGGGCTACGCGTACGCCGATGTATTCAGACAGGTAAATCGACCGGGTAACCCACCTTCGTACGACGCGGTCACGACTTTTGAGGTTGTTCCCGGTCCTGCGACAACGTACGGCGACATCACGGTGGAGGGAGTCGAGAGCCTTGGAGTAGGGACAGTTCTGAGAACATCTCAACTGAGACGAGGAGATCCGTATCGTCGCTCCGACGTCGAGGAGGCTTCGTCGCGTTTGTACGGCCTAGATATCGTACGAAACGTGACCGTGGTTCCAGATACCTTGCTGGGCGTTCAGAATCCGACGGTTGATGTAGCTATCATTGTGCAGGAGGGGGACGCTTTTCGGGTACGTGCCGGTGGGGGGTGGAGTACTGCCGAGTGTCTGAATACCGAGGCCCGTTGGACCAGTCGAAATTTTTTCGGAGGAGGTCGGAGCCTCTCGGTCCGCGGACGGTTGGGGAATATACTCGCACAAGAGTTCCGAGATGTCCTCTGCACGCAGAGTGGTGAGGGTGACTTTGCGGGCCTGACAGGTATAGCTGCTGTCGACTTCGTACAGCCGTGGTTTTTTTCGAGCCGTAATTCTTTGTCGGCCTCGCTCTTTATTGAGAGACAGTCGTTGCCCGACATTTTTAATCGCCGCGCCGTGGGTGGCCAGTTAGGATTTTCTCGCGCTGTAGGGGAGAGAACTGTCGTGACTGGCTTTTACCGCCCGGAGATCTCAGAGCTAGACGCGAGTGACGTACTCTTCTGCACTGGTTTTCTAGTATGTGCACCAGATGATATAAGGGAGCTAGAAGATCCGAACTCCCTCTCGCCCATAGGCATCTCATTCGCACGGGAGCGCTCCGACGATCTTTTAAATCCCAGATCGGGATATCGTCTTCTGTTCGATGTTGAGCATGCGGCGAACTGGACTATGTCAAACTTCCGCTACGATCGGGTGATCGCTGAGGCTAGTCGCTACGCCTCCACTGGTCGTCTGGTGTTAGCGACAAGGGTCCGCGGAGGATGGGTCGGGTCTGGAGGGTTTGAAGGACTTGTCCGACAGGGTCGTCCTCAGGCAGAGGGAGTCGAATTAGTACACCCACAAAAGCGCTTCTATACCGGTGGAGCAAACTCTGTAAGAGGTTTCGCGCAGAGTAGGCTTGGGCCTAGAGTGCTGCTGGCGAAGCCGACAAATCTGCTGTCCATGTTGGAAGGGGGTGGGATGTGCTCGCCCGAGTCTCTTCGAGATCGAAGTTGCGAGGCTAACCCGACTGCAGTCTACGAGGATCAACCAGTAGGCGGGACCCGGTTGCTTGAGGCGAACCTCGAATTCAGGATAGCAATGGGCTTCGTAGAGGGGGTGCTGTTCGGGGACGTGGGTCAGGCATGGGGCCCAAATCAGAGTATTCTTCTTCAGGATATGGAGTTCACACCTGGGGTCGGTGTGCGTTTTCCGAGCCCTGTTGGACCAGTCCGCCTCGATCTCGCTTATAGATTCAGGGGTGCGGAGTATCTGCCTGTGGTTACGGAGCAGATTTTGCCGTTGGATGTTGCAAGAGAACTTGGAGATCAACTCGTTGTGGATGGGAAAGTCGTTCCGTGGGTAAGTACGGGTGAACTAGTGCAGCTAGGCTCTCCAGTTTTATTCGGGGGAGATGACCGAGGCTTCCAACTCCACGTTTCTATAGGGCAGGCGTTCTGATGTCCGACGACTTAAAGGGTTTAGACGAAAGTCTTGCCACAAACGGCTCGGATGAAGGGGGGGCTGTTGAGCGAGCTGAGCGACTGGCTTGGTTTTCGCGTAGTCGGACTAAACGGGGACTAATCGCCGGTGCGTTTTTCCTCGTGTTGGCCGCAGTCGTTACAACCCAGACTAAGCAAGGGCAACATCTAGCCCTTCGCGCCGCGCTGAATCAGGTCCAGTCGAGTCTTTCAGGGGAACTCACGATCCAAGGGGTGCGCAGCGGGACTCTTCTTACCGGTGCCACGATGACGGGGGTTCGACTCCAAGCTGAGGATGGGCGGCCCGTTTTCTCTGCTGACTCGGTCGTTGTGCGTTATTCCATTCTTTCGGCACTCTCAGGCGGACAGCCTATCCGTTCGACGATGTTTTGGGGATTAGACCTAGAGATTTCGCGGTACACGAGTGAGGAGAGCGTGAACCTCAACCGTGTTTTGGCGCATCGGGATAGCGAGGCGGAACTTGACATTAGCGAGCCAGTCACTGACCTCCTGCTCGGCCAAGTAGGTTTTCGTGAAAGTCGGGTGCGGATTCTGACGCCGCCGACGAAGCGGTCGGGGCAACGTCTTGTCCAAGGACCAGAGGGGGTGGCTCTGCGCGAGCTCACTTTCGACTCGCTCGACATTGATATCGAAGAGGCAATCCTCTCCGTTTCGAGAGAGCCTCAGTTCACCGCTAAGCTCAACTCTTTATCGTCCAGTGTAGGAGTGCTTGAGGAGCCGTTCGTGATCGAAGAGGCTCTTGGATTCGTTTCTTACGGACAACGGGGCATCACTATTTCTGAAGGACGCTACAGGCTGCCCGGCGGGCTAATTAAGGGAGATCTGGCCGTAGGTCCCAGGGCAGAAGGACAGCCGTGGGTGTTGACTGCAGACATCCAGTCGGAAGGGTGGGTGCCTTTATCAGATATTGGATGGATTGACGCCCGGATTCCGGAGGGACGCTTCCGTGGGGCGGCGGAACTCCGGATTGAAGACGGAGTGCACCTGGCTGTCCAAGATGTAGAAACTGAACTCGAGGCAGGAAACGTACTCTTCAATGGGGGCGTCACCTTCGACGAAGGTCTGACGCTCAGTGGTATGCAGGTTACGGCTAACCCGTTGCCACTCGACCGCCTGGAGCCTTGGATTGAAAGGGACATTCCCATTGATGGTTGGCTGAGCGGAGAAGCCAGCTTTAGCGGTGCATTGGCCGACTTAAGCTTGCAGGGCCGTGTCACGTTGGTTCCAACGGGCCTAGGGGGCACACCGACGACAGCAGAGTTTCAGGGTGCTATTCACATGGGGGATAATCCTGGCGCGACTGGGTTCTCCGTGTCGATGGGATCCATGAACTACGATGTGCTTTCGGCGCTCTGGCCTGAATTCCCGTGGGCGGGTTCAGGGAATGGTCGAGTTCAAATCGACGGGCGAGTCGGGGGTGGCGTCATGGTGGTAGCGGATATGGAGCATTTGTCTGCCGCTTCACTACAAACTGTTACCCAAGTAAACGGTATGTTTTGGCGTGGTGTGGAGGATGGCAGCTGGATCACGGATATGAGTGTGGACTTCCAACCACTAGCGGTTGGAGTCCTAGGTGGTATCGCTCCTGATCTGCAACTCAGGGGCGATGCAAGAGGCTCGGTAGTGTTGAGTGGCGCGCTAGACGATGTAGCCATTGAGGCAGACTTGACCGTCAACGATGGTCACGTTCGAGGTCGCGGAAACATGGACCTCGGCAGTCCGACCGATCGGTACACGATAGAGATCGAGGCGTATGAGCTCCCACTTTTTGCATTGTCTGACCGTTTCCCTGAGGAGACGAGTTGGAGTGGCTTACTTGATATCGAAGGATTTGGGACCAGCCCTGACGAGATGTCGCTAGACCTTTATGGATCGGCGTATGAGTCGCGTCTGGGTTCGCTCGGGGTAGATACTCTGTCGACGGTAATGCGAGTCAGGAGTGGAGTTTTGATCGCTGACTCACTTAAGGCCAACGTGGGTGGGGTAGAGCTAGTAGGCAGCGGACGCCTAGGGCTTGTAGAGAATCGTTTCGGAAGTGCCTCGGTTGATTTTAGTGCTGACCGACTAACTGGGCTTCGGGCCGCACTTATGGGGGTTGCAGATTCGATAGTCGTTCAGGAGGACCTCACATCTCTAGATCGCGAGTTCTTGAGGCTTCAGGGAATCGAGCCGGACACTTTCCCTCGACTCGCGGACGTGCGTCTGGATGGCGCAGTTCGTGGAGCTGCAAACGTTAGTGGACGCATGGGGGATATTGATGCAGGACTAGTGATGGATTTAGAGGACGCTTTCTGGAAGAGGAATCACATCGATTCGGCTCGTATCGCTGTGACGGCGACCGGGCTCCCAAGCGCGGAAGGCGTGTGGGAGGTGGAAGCGACCGCTCACGGACTTGAGGTCACGGGCCGTCAGTTCCAGAAGGCGGGCTTAGAAGTGGCCATGTTTGAACGGGATGGTGATGCTAGGCTTGAGATTATGAGGCGGCCTGGTGAGGAGTATCATGCGGCCGGTGCATTTGTTGTCGATTCGTTGAGTGGATCAATTGATCTGGACGCGTTCAACATACAGGTCGACGAGGAAGAGTGGATACTTGTTCGTCCTGCTCACGTGGAGTGGGATAGGAACTCGCTGAGCGCGGAAAGCATCGAGGTGGCACGACTAGGTGAGGACCCGATGAGCTTGGTAGCGGAGGGCAAAGTTTCGCGTGAAGGAGGAAGCGATTTTCGGCTGGGGGTCTCGGGCCTTCGGATAGAGAAAATGTTGCACCTCGCTCAGCTAGAGGAGCTGGATGCGGCGGGACAGGTTGACTTAGACCTTTCCGTGCGGGGGTCGATGGAGTCTCCAAGGATCGATGGTGTTTTCCGGGTCGATAGACCCCAATTCGGATCCATGGAGCTCACGCGTGCGGATGGCGATGTGACTTACCGGGCTCGCGAGTTGCGCTTTGATCTGGATGGCCTTGCCGGGGAAAGAGAGGCGCTGCGGGCGACTGGAACATTGCCTGTGGACCTTGCTCTCGTGAAGTCAGATGAGCGAATCGTAGATAGTCCCATGAGGATCGAGGTAGTTGCTGATTCGCTAGACGCGGCGATCGCGCTGAGCTATCTCGGGACTCTAGAAGGTGTGGTCGGGACTGTGTCGGGTGGTGTCTCAATCGGCGGGGTACCCTCGGCCCCCGCTCCAGAGGGCCGAGTGACTCTATCCGACGGCGGTTGGTCGATAGAAGCGATCGGCGTGCGGCACAGTGAGGTCAACGGTACCATCACGCTCCAAAAAGACCGCACTGCTAACGTAGTCCTTTCTGCTCAGGGAAATGGCCGTTCTGATGTCACTGGGACGATTCTCCTTGCACCCTTCTCAGACCCGGATCTGAACCTTCAGTTTGACTTCGACCGTTTCCTCGCAGTGTCGCGTGCAGATGTAGAGGGTTTGGTGAGTGGGGGATTCAATCTGACGGGTAAGTACTCACGCCCACTGGCTGAAGGTGAGCTTACCGTGGATGAAGGCACGATCTTCGTGGATGAACTCCAGCGTGCAGCCGACATTGTCGACTTGAGTGATCCGTTTCTGTTCGAGACTGGTCTCGCGGTTGACACTACAACGCTGATTTCGCAACCACTCTTTGCGGGGCTCCGCAACCCCTTTTTCGACAACCTCCGGGTAGATGTCGACTTGTCGGTACCGAGAAACTCGTGGCTGCGCTCGATCGACTCCGATGTCGAGATGAGTGGGGACCTCTTGGTGCGTTATGATCGCAGAGCTGGGGACTTCGTCCTGATCGGCGAACTCGAAGCGGTCCGAGGTTCTCATCGTGTACTTGGGCGCACCTTCGAACTCGATGGGGGGAGTGTTCTGTTCCTAGGGCGACCTGGTCTAAACCCCGACCTTAATATTGAGGCTTCGAGTCGGATACGTCGGCAAAACGAACCTCCACTGAACGTCAATGCGCTGGTCGAGGGCACCCTTGTGCAGCCTGCTGTAACTCTAAGTACCGGTGAGATGGGTATCGCTGAAGAAGATCTGGTTTCATACCTAGTATTTGGCCAGCCGAGTGGGGCAAATAGCCAAGTGGGAGAGCTTGGCCGTAGGGGTGTAGTATCCTCCGCCGTGCAGGGCACAGTAACCTTCGTCGGCGGTGTGCTGACCAATCAGTTCGGGTCTGCAGTGTTCGGAGACTTCTTGGACTACTTTTCTGTTCAGCAGAGTGGAGGGCAATCGTTTGGGCGGGAGTACTTCGCCCAGACGCAGGTTGAGGTCGGAAAGTATGTCGGCGATGACCTGTTCACCGTCGTTGTTTTGCGTCCAACAGACAACAGCGCGCAAAATCAGAACGCAGTAGCAGGTGTTCGGGTAGAATGGGCACTTACCGATGACTATAACGTAGAAGGGTTCTTGGAAGATCGCTTCCTGAGGAGCGGTAGCCTATCGCTAGGATCGACCGCCGGGTTGATCGAAAACGACAGGATATGGGGAGTGATTTTCTTCCGGGAGTGGGGCTACGGCCAAAAACGGAATTCAACGGAGCAAAACTGATATGCAGATGGCCAAGGTATTTGGGTTGATGACGGTCATGACTGTCATCTTCGTAATCGCAGGTGACTTTATCGGCGGGTCGTCAATGGCCGGAGGTTTCTTTGCGATTTCTATGGTCATGAATCTTTGGGCCTTCTGGTTCAGCGATAGGGCAGTGCTGAAGATGTACCGTGCTCAAGAGATAGGGTTGGAGGAGGCGCCCAAGCTCTACAACATGGTTGATCGATTGCGCCAGAAAGCGGAACTCCCGATGCCTCGGATAGCGATTGCGCCTGAGCGACAGCCAAATGCTTTCGCGACAGGTCGCAATCCAGAAAATGCTGTGGTATGTGTGACGGCCGGGCTGATAGAAGAGCTAAATGAACGTGAGTTAGAGGGGGTGATCGCTCATGAACTGGCACACATCAAGCACCGTCATATGCTTGTAGGGACAATCGCGGCGGGTATGGCAGGTGCTATCGCCCTAGTAGGCAGCATCCTCCGTTGGGGCATTATTTTGGGATCAAGAGGGAATAGGGACGATAACCCGCTCGCAATGCTCGCCATGGCTCTGGTTGCCCCCATCGTGGCGGTGATCGTACAGATGGCTGTGAGTCGCCAAAACGAGTTCCAAGCGGACGCAACTGCCGTGCGCATAATGGGTGACAAGCGTGGCCTTCAGAGTGCTCTTCAGCGGATTGAGGCAATCGCGCAGAAGGTCCCGATGAATGTGAGCCCAGCTGGGGCACACATGGCAATTATAAATCCGTTTAGCAGCGGCCGTGGTGTTGCCCTGGCCGGACTTTTTCGGACCCACCCACCGACTGAAGCACGGATCCAGGCGATAGATGAGGTTGTTCTCTAGCCGGATAATAATTTGCAGGCAGAGGGTCGGGTGAACTGGATGATCAACTCTCGGTTCTTTGTCTCCGGAAAAATCTTGGAGTGGCCGTGCTCTTCTTGCTCTTGCCCTCGTGCGTTGAGCGTTTGCTGCCTTCATGATTAGAATTCAGGGTTATGCCTGATTCCAGCACTAAGAAAGCTTCTGCCAAAAGTCGTCCGGCCTCCAGCGCTGTCGCCGGGACAAGACTGCGTGCTCAGGAGAGTTTGATCGTCCGTGGAGCGCGCGAACACAATCTGAAGAACATCGACGTCGAGTTGCCTAGGGATAAGTTGGTTGTAATCACTGGGTTGTCAGGATCGGGCAAGTCGTCACTTGCATTCGACACGATCTATGCTGAGGGCCAGCGTCGGTATGTAGAATCTCTTTCTGCGTACGCTCGGCAATTTCTAGGCTTAATGGAAAAGCCAGACGTCGACGCGATCGAGGGCCTCTCGCCTGCTATATCGATAGAACAGAAAACCGTCAGTAAAAATCCACGTTCGACGGTAGGTACCGTAACAGAGATTTACGACTATTTGCGCCTACTTTGGGCTAGGGCCGGGACTCCACACTGCCCTGACTGTGGTGAGCCAGTCATAAGGCAATCGGCTACACAGATAGTGCAACGAATCTTTGAGATCGGAGAGGGAGTGCGAATCGAAATCCTCGCTCCCCTTATTAGGGGGCGAAAGGGTGAATTCCGCGACCTCTTCGAAAAATTACGTAAGGAAGGTTTTGTGCGTGCTCGGGTGGATGGTGAGACGTATGATCTCGCCGATCCGCCTTCACTAAATCGATATGAGAATCACGATATCGCTGTGGTGGTCGACCGTCTGGTGGTCAAGACAGTGGATCGGGATCGCATTGCCGATTCTGTAGAGACTGCGTTGCGAGCAGGAGACGGGGTAATCGAGGTGCTTGAGCACGGGAAAGGAAGGACCAAGAAGAACCCCCAGCAGCACGTTTACAGTGAGCACTTCGCGTGTGAGGCCTGCGGTACGAGTCTAGCTCAGCTTGAGCCGCGGCAGTTCTCGTTCAATTCACCATATGGAGCGTGCGAGGAATGCGGTGGCTTGGGGACGCGGAAAGAAGTTAACCCTCAGTTGCTTACTGCTGACCCCAGCGTGACTATCCTTGAGGGCGTAATTCTTCCATGGGGTGATCCTTCCGGGCACCTGCGCCAGTCGGTGATCTCTGGGCTAGCGGAGGCATACGAGTTCGATCCTAACACTCCGTGGGGAGAGCTAGAAGAAGACGTTCGAAACGCGATTATCCACGGCTCCGGTGGAATGAAGATCAGGTTCCCTTACAAGTCGAAATCGGGAAGTTTCGACGGATACTATGAGGATCACTGGGAAGGTGTCCTAGCAGGTGTGGAGAGGCGTTATAGCGAGACACAGTCCGAAACGGTCCGTAATCAGCTCGATGAATACATGTCGACACTGGAGTGCACCGCCTGCGACGGGAGCCGGCTCAGGGATGTTTCGCGAGCGGTTACGATTGCAGGTCAATCTCTAGGCGATATCGTCGACTTTTCGATAGGAGAGGCAGTAACCTTCTTCGCGTCTATTCCTGTTGAGGGTAAGAGTGAGTCCACAAGCAGGAAAAAGATCGTCGATAGGACACTTCCGCTGTCGAGTGAAATCGCGGGTCCCATTCTTAAGGAGGTTTCTGAGAGACTGCGGTTCCTCAGTGACGTCGGTCTGGATTACCTGACTCTGGGCCGTTCTGCGGGAACCCTCTCAGGAGGAGAAGCACAAAGGATTCGCCTCGCTACACAGATTGGAAGTCGGCTCGTCGGAGTCCTGTACATTTTGGATGAGCCATCCATCGGTCTTCATCAGAGAGACAACTCTCGACTTCTTGGGACTCTGAGGAGGCTTCGTGATTTGGGGAACACAGTAGTAGTGGTGGAACACGATGAGGACACGATTCGTCTAGCGGATCACATCGTAGATTTGGGTCCGGGGGCGGGCCGACACGGTGGCGAGATTGTAGCCGAGGGCGGCCTCAATGAGGTGCTGACCGCAGAGAAGTCTCTGACCGGGGCTTACCTGCGCGGTGAGAAAGAAATTCCACTTCCCGAGACACGTCGAGCTTTCGACCCGAATCGGGTAGTGACAGTCCGGGGAGCGTGCGGGCATAATCTAAAGAACGTCGACGTTGAATTTCCTCTGGGGACTTTCCTCTGCGTTACGGGCGTAAGTGGGTCGGGAAAATCGACCCTGGTGAATAGTACGCTCTATCATGCGCTCGCTAGGCACTTTTACCGAAGTAAGGTAGTGGCCGAGCGACATGACATGATCGATGGTGTGGAGCTAATTGATAAGGTGATTGATGTTGATCAATCTCCGATCGGTCGCACCCCTCGATCGAATCCAGCAACCTACACAGGGCTTTTTACCCCGATAAGAGATCTCTTTGCCAATCTCCCCGAATCACAAATGCGCGGATACGGTCCGGGACGTTTTTCCTTCAACGTAAAGGGAGGGCGTTGCGAGGCTTGCCAAGGCGATGGGTTGGTGAAGATCGAGATGCACTTTCTCCCCGACGTGTACGTACCGTGTGATGTCTGTCGCGGGCGACGCTACAATCGCGAGACCTTAGATGTTTACTACAAGGGAAAGAACATCGCAGATGTGCTTGATATGGCAGTTGAGGATGCGCTCGGATTTTTCGACGCAGTCCCTCGTATCAAGCAAAAGCTCGAGACATTGAATGACGTGGGTCTTGGTTATATTCACCTTGGCCAGTCGGCTACCACGCTTTCGGGGGGAGAGGCTCAGCGAGTCAAGCTTGCAACGGAGCTTTCCAAGAGGTCCACGGGCAATACACTTTACATTCTCGATGAGCCTACCACCGGTCTCCATTTCGAGGACGTGCGGGTGCTTCTAGAGGTTCTGCATCGCTTGGTCGACCGAGGGAATACTGTCATCGTTATCGAGCATAACCTCCAAGTGGTGAAGACTGCAGACTGGGTCATTGATCTCGGTCCTGAAGGCGGCGGCGGTGGAGGCCGAGTTGTAGCGGAAGGGACTCCGGAAGTGATCGCGTCCGATCCCAAATCTTATACCGGACAACATTTAGCTCCCTTACTAGGGTGATTCTGCGGTTGAGCGGGGTAGGTAATTTGCTGAGTAGAATGGCGTGCTTACCTTTGTAGCCTGCGGAATCGATTTCGCAGGCTGCAGAGTGAAGTATGGAGCAGATCTGTACCCTGGCAGTTAAGGGGCAATAGGGCTAAAAAATGGGCATTTTCAAAAAGATTTCAGCGGTCATTAAGTCCAACATCAACGACTTAATCTCTAGGGCAGAAAAGCCAGAGAAGATGCTGAACCAGATCATTCTGGATATGAGGGACCAACTCGCAAACGCAAAGCGCGAAGTTGCAGTGGCTATCGCTGATGAGAGAAGGCTCAAGGCGCAGATCGAACAGGAACTAATCAAGCAGCGTGATTGGCAACACAGGGCGATGCTAGCGGTCAAAGAAGACCGTGACGACCTGGCTAAACAGGCCTTGCTCCGTCAAAGAGAGTATGCCGAGCGAGCCGGTGCTCTCCAGAAAGAATGGGAAGCGCAGGAGTCGGAAACCGAGAAGCTGAAGAGCTCATTGCGTCATCTGAATGACAAGATCGAAGAGGCTAAACAGAAGAGGAATCTTCTGATCTCCAAGCAAAAGCGAATCCAAGCGCAGCGCAGGATTAACGAGACAATGTCGGACTTGTCGGACACTTCTGCTTTTGAGGCCTTCAACAGAATGGCCGACAAAGTCGAAGAGGAGGAGCGTAGAAGTGTGGCTCAGGCTGAGGTGAATGCAGAACTGGGAGGAGATGCGCTCGAATCTGAGTTCCTCCGGCTCGAGGAGGGGCCTGTCGGGGTGGGTCTTGAAGACCAGTTGCTGGCGCTTAAGGTAGAAATGGGGCTGATTGAAGCACCGGCTGCTCAAGAGCCGAAACAGTTAGAAGCTGGCGAAGCGGAGTTGAATGTCTCTGAGGCTGAGCAGAACGAACTAGACCACAGCGAAGTGTCAGCAGTTGAGGATGAAGCGATTCCTGAGGCTGAACTGCTTTCCGAGTTCGACAAGCTAGAGAAGTCGACGGAAGACTGAGCCAACTGAGGCGTCATACCCCCGGGACGCTTTGTCACCATCGTGCTGTTGGCGTTCTGGGATATCTATTTTCGAGTTGATGGTATCTTGAAGTCGAGGTAGCGAATAGATCTGTGAGACTAACCATGCTTTTTCTTCACTATACTGACCCGATCCGAGTTGAGTTTTGATGAGCATCGTGTTTCTGAATGGCGAGTACATGCCTAAGGACGAGGCTAAGATTTCCCCTGACGACCGCGGCTTTCTTTTGGGGGACGGTCTTTACGAAGTGACTCCCTTTTATCAGGGAGTGCCATTCGGCCTAGAGGCCCACCTGCGGCGACTGATGCGAGGTTTGTGCTGGCTCCGAATTGACTATGACGTATCGGGGATAGAAGCGATGCATCGCGAACTTATCTCGCGAAATAGTCTGACATCGTCCGACCGATCGATGGTCTACATGCAAATCACACGCGGGGCCGCTCCTCGGACGCATTACTTTCCCGAAGGTGAAGTCAAGCCGACTATCTATTCATATGCGAAGGAATGGAGCCGTCCTCTGGACGAGGTGTGGAATAGGGGTTTTACAGCTAAAACCGTACCAGATCGCCGTTGGAGTAGAGTTGACATCAAGACGGTTTGCCTGCTGCCAAACGCCCTCGCTTTCCAAGCTGCAAAGGATGAGGGTGCCGATGACGCGATTCTCGTGCGAGACGGTGTAGCGATCGAAGGGGCTCATCAGAATTTCTGGGGCGTTTTTGGAGACACAGTGGTTACCCATCCAATCACGGGTCATATCCTTCCGGGGATAACGCGGGGTATAGTTCTAGAGGAAGCTCGCGAAGCCGGAATGAAAGTAGAGGAGCGCCCGATACAGGTAGAGGAATTGGGGTTCGCTGATGAGTTGTTTTTCACGGGAACGACTGGCGAGGTGCGTCCGATTAGGGAGGTTGATGGTGTGAAAGTCGGTAAGGGTGGCGTTGGTGACGTAACTAAGACGCTCTCCGATCTGTTCTTGGCGCGTGTAGAGAAAGTGAAGGCTTCGGAGCATACGGGGGCATCCTGAAACCTGAACCCAGCCTGCAGGCAATCAAGAGTTCAGTAATCGGATTTGGACGCCTAACAGCATATGCATTGGCGTTGGCATCCATATGTGCACCAGTCTCGGGGCAGGACCTTCCTCGCATTCTTGTCATAGCGACGGGTGGAACGATAGCGGGGCAAGAACAAGGTGGCCAACTGACTGGAGCGCAGCTTGTTGAGGCGGTCCCTGGCTTAGCGGACTTAGCTCTAATTGAGGTTGAGGAATTTAGTAGAGTTGGTTCTTCCGCGATCGGACCAGGACATTGGATTCGTCTGTCGAGAAGAGTTAATAGGGTGTTTGAATCCGATCCAAGCTTAGCTGGGGTGATTGTGACCCACGGCACCGACACGATGGAGGAAACCGCGTATTTCCTCCATTTGACCATCGAGGAGACACGTCCAGTGGTCATGGTGGGGTCTATGCGCAATTCGACTGCTGTTTCTGCGGATGGGCCAGCCAACCTACTGGCGGCCGCTAGGGTGATTGGTCACCCAGAGGTCAAGGCACAGGGTGTCCTTGTGGTTCTCAATGATGAGATTCATTCCGCACGAGATGTGAGGAAGACGGACAACAACAGGGTGGACACGTTCGTTTCTAGGGAGTTTGGGATGCTCGGGGTGGTAGACGTGGATAATGTAGTTTTTCGAAGAAAGGTCACGACTCGTCACACATCTGTGTCAGAGGTACACCTGCTTCCTGAAACCACCGAGTTACCCGATGTGCCACTCGTCGCTGACTTTGCAGGAAACGATGCAAGCCTGCTGAAGGCAGCCTACGAGAGCGGGGCTGATGCAATTGTGGTTCAGGCTTTTGCTGGGGGTCGAGCCAGCCCTGCTGTTAGGGAAGCATACGAGGAGATAGTCGCGTCAGGGGTCCCAGTCGTCCTGGCGTCTCGAGTCCCTGAAGGTCGAGTAATGAGCGACCCGCAGGGCACAAACGACGGGTTGGTGTACTCCGGTGACTTGCCTCCTCACAAGGCCCGGGTTCTGGTTATGCTCGCCCTTCAACGCCCCTCTTCTACGGCCCGCCTCCAGCGGCTGATGGACACACACTAGGTCTGAATTCGGGCCTGGATAGGTGAATGTGTCCCGCTTCGCTCTTGCGTCTCAGTATAGAAGGTATGGGGCTCTTCTCGACTCGAATTCACGTATGCCTATATCCCAGCCTGACACTAATTCGTCATAGGCAACATTTGCCGCGATTCCCAGCCTCAGCCCGTCGGTCCCCGCTAAGCGATCGAAGTGGGCTTCATACCACGACCAATTTTCTTGTGATACGCGATAAGTCTCGATCAACATCGCAACGCCCGCCCGAGACGCATCGTAGTCTGTACTAAGTGCGATCAGTTGCACCCCTTCCACGCTGACCCCTTCAAATTTTCGGTCACCTGCATTTCGTGGTGTGAATGTTACTGGTTCGAAACGAACGCCATCAATCTCATACTCATTTAGGGCTTCAGCGAGTTCTCGGCCGTCTAACCATGGCGCGCCAATCCACTGAAAGGCTTTTTCTGTACCTCTTCCCACTGATATGGGCGTGCCCTCGAAGAGGCATGTTCCAGGGTATGCGAGAGCGCTCGCAACATCAGGCATGTTAGGTGAAGGAGCGACCCACGGAAGGTTGGTGTTGTCGAATGTCATGTCTCGCGTCCAGCCTTCGATGGGGACAACGGTAAGGTCAACGGAGATTCCGAAGTCTCCTACATACATACGCGCCAATTCACCGGGCGTCATACCGTGCCGCATAGGAACTTCGTACATGCCCACAAACGTTTTGTAGGAGGGATTTAAGGTATTGCCCTGGACCACATCACCCCGGATCGGATTGGGTCGGTCGAGCACCAGAAACGGGATGTTATGCTCACCAGCGGCTTCCATGGCGAGTGCCATAGTCGACACGTATGTGTAGTATCGCGCGCCCACATCCTGCATGTCGAAGACGAGAACGTCGACGCCTTTCAGCATATCTGAGGTAGGTTTGCGTGTGTCGCCGTATAGGGAGTGGATCACTACTCCAGTGCGCTCGTCCACACCACCCTCAATCGCCGCTCCGGCTCGCTCCTCCCCCCGGATACCATGCTCTGGGGCATAGAGGGCGGCCAAGGTGATCTCTGGGTGATCTGCTAGGATGTCGATATCCGACCGACCGCTCCGGTCAATGCCTGTGTGATTCGTTACGAGACCCACTCTTTTCCCCGAAACTAGGTGCAAGCTATCAGAAATGAGGACTTCTACACCTGGCCTAACGAGTTTTTTAGTCGAGTTAGCCTCATCTGTTTTCGAGAAGTCTTGGCCACCGCCGCACGCTGCTGAAGAGAAAACCAAGAGAAGGCAGAGTATCTGCGATTGTCGGCTTATGGCGTTCCAGATAGTTTGCGCGCTTGGTGAGTTGTGGGGCGCGATGCGCCAATCGATGGTTCTTAACATACAGCAAGCTTCGGCGACACATTCCGCTGCGTCAACGCGTGCGTATGCGATCGGGCACATAAGGACGGCATGACGAGGGACACACCTCTGAATTCAAGGTACAGGCACTCTGACACTGTCTCGGTCGGTATATTGATGTCGACGGTCATTTTGATCTTGAGCGTAGCAGGCTGTTCGGTGGTCGCCACAGGGGCTGATCCCAACCCGGATCTTGATGTTTCCGGAATCGATCCGAATGAGGTGATTCGTGATGAGCCCGCACCTCCCGAGAGTATTTCCCCCAGTACTTCCGAGTCCGAAGCAAGAGTTGAGGTTCCGGTCCCTGTACTTCTTACGCGATCTTGGGCTGAGCGGACGCTTGAGCAACTCACGATCGAGGAAAAGGCAGGACAGCTTCTGATGCCGTGGGTTCTCGGCGACTTTGCTCCAGAGGGATCCGAAGGCCACGAGCGGATCTTCAACTTCATTGAGGATTTGAAGATAGGTGGTTTGATCATGTCGGTCGGAACGCCTTTTGGTGTGGCGGCCAAACTTAATGCTCTGCAGGCGCAATCGGATTTGCCGCTGCTTGTTGCAGCAGACTTGGAGACTGGCGCTGGTTTTCGGATGCGAGGGGCGGTCCAAATGCCGGGGACGATCGATCTGGGAGGTGCGACAGATTTCCCGAGCCTGATGGCGGTTGGTGCAACCGGAAATGAAGAGTTCGCATATGAGATGGGTCGGATCACGGCTGTGGAGGCACGAGCACTGGGGGTGCACGTTCCTTTTGCACCCGTGCTCGACGTTAACAACAATCCAGACAATCCGATTATTAACGTCAGGTCTTTCGGTGAGGATCCCCAACAGGTCGCCGAAATGGGTATAGCCTTCGTCCGTGGAGTTCAGGATAACGGTGCTATCGCGACAGGTAAGCACTTCCCTGGCCATGGTGATACCGATGTGGATTCCCACGTCGGTCTTCCTGTCATCCTACATGACCGAGCCCGAATGGATTCGGTCGAATTGCAGCCGTTTAGAAGAGCGATCGACTCGGGGATGGGGGCGATAATGAGCGCTCACATCTCTGTTCCGTCTCTGAACGGCGGAGAGCGTGAACCGTCCACACTGTCGCACGAGGTGTTAACGGAGATTCTTCGCGAGGAACTAGGATTTAGAGGGATCGTATTCACGGATGCGATGGATATGAGCGCCGTCGCGCGTCAATTCCGGTCAGGAGAAGCGGCAGTTCGAGCCTTAGAAGCCGGAGCGGATGTGATCCTGATGCCCGCCTCGGTGAGTGGGGCAATCGAGGGGATCGTCGAAGCAGTTCGCAGCGGTCGTCTCACGGAAGATCGTCTAGACCTTTCAGTAATGAGAGTGCTGGAGACCAAGGAAAACGCGGGCTTGCATGAAGACCGTTATGTGTCTCTAGAGGAAATTCCAAGGACAGTTGGGATCCCCGAACATGAGGAGGTCGCAGATCAGATCGCTCGGAAGTCCATTACTCTACTGAAGAACGGAAACGACTTGCTTCCTCTCGCAGGCACGAGGTCGGCTCGTGTTATGTCAGTGTCATATCGACGGAGTTCCGACGTGTTGGCTGGTCGATACTTCAACCGAGCGATGCGTGAAACCTATCCGCGCCTCAGAGCGATAGAAGTAGATGGCGATACGTCAGATGACCGATACCAAGAACTTCGCCGGCTTGCGCGAGAGCAGGCGTTCGTAGTGGTGGGCACTTACGTAACATCGGTAAATGTTTCGGGGTCGTTCACTCTCCCCGAAGAACTAGTAGAGTTCGTTCGCTACCTCGATCAGATAGGTGTGCCACACACGGTTGTCTCGTTCGGAAATCCATACTTGGTAGCAGATTTCCCCGATGTGCGATCTTATTTGCTTGCGTGGAGTGGGTCAGAAGCCAGTCAGAGAGCTGCTGCTGCTGCTATGCTGGGCCACGCGCCTATAGCCGGTCGAATCCCAACACGGATTCCGCCGTTTTTCGAGATCGGAGACGGAATTCAAATCCCTAGTAGTGGATCGGTCGGTGGTACGCGCTGACCTCCGCCAGGCGCTTGGCCTCACGATATTGATGTCAGCGTGTTTTCCGGCTGGGTATAGCACGGTGGCACCCGTGGCTTCGATCGTTCAATCGGTTGAAGATCCACTGTCCAATCCGCTAATAGCAGAGAGACTAGATGTCGAAGCGCGTGCTTGGGTTGATGCGACACTGAGGGATCTCACTCTGCGAGAACTGATCGGTCAGGTCATCATAGAGTGGATCCCAGGTGGATACGTAACTCCGACGAGCACCGAATTCGAACCCCTGAGAGCATGGGTGGAGGACGATCAGATCGGTGGGGTTTCTCCTTCCATTGGGACGCCCCATGCCTACGTTTCCAAGCTTAACGAGCTTCAGAGCAGAGCCAAAATTCCCTTGTTGGTCGCCGCTGATTTCGAGAATGGTGGTCCAGGAATGCGCATCAACGGTTCGTTTGCGCTGCCGTCGATGTTACCGCAGGGTGGTGGTACGGACTTTCCTCCCACAATGGCCTTTGGAGCGATTGGCGATGAGCGTTTTGCGTATGAGTACGGCCGCATAACAGCCCTAGAGGCCCGGGCTACAGGAGTTCACTTCCTATTCTCGCCGGTCCTCGACGTAAACTCGAACCCTGACAACCCCGTAATCGCAACCCGCTCGTTCGGGGCGGATCCGGAGTTGGTGGCTAGGATGGGTGCCGCTTTTATCCGGGGAGCACATGATGGAGGCGCGCTAACGACTGGAAAGCATTTTCCCGGACACGGAGACACCTCAACCGACTCACACATTGGGATTCCGGTGGTTCGGGCAGATCGCAATCGTCTCGATGAGTTGGAGCTAGCTCCGTTTCAAGTAGCGATCGACGAGGGTGTCGACGCGATTATGACGGCTCACCTCCAGTTGCCCGAGGTTCTTGGGCCGGGGGCCCCGCCGGTTACGCTAGCTCCCGAAGTCATGACGGATATCCTTCGAGACGATATGGGGTTTCAAGGGTTAGTGTTCACCGACGCAATGACGATGCGCGGGATCACCGATATGTACGGCATCGCTGAAGCTTCAATCCGAGCGCTTGAGGCCGGTTCAGACATAGTTCTTTCGCCGAAGGCGGTGGGTGACGTCATCGATGCCATTGAGGACGCCGTGAATCAAGGCCGGATCAGTCGAGGCCGCCTTGAGGTATCGGTTCGGAGGCTTCTAACTCTTAAGGCTCGGCTTGGCCTTCATCGCGAACGATTCGTGTCACTTGAGGGAGTGGATAACCTCGTAGGAGTTGGGAGTCACAACGCGTTTGCGGACACCGCAGCCGCTCGTTCGATCACTCTTGTAAGGGACACTAAGCGGCTCCTGCCAATGGATGCATTGTCGATGGTGCCAACCTTACACATCCACTATGCCGGCTCGACTCGATTGTGGA
The DNA here is from genome assembly GCA_002348465.1 of Gemmatimonadales bacterium UBA2960. Classification (GTDB taxonomy): domain Bacteria; phylum Gemmatimonadota; class Gemmatimonadetes; order Longimicrobiales; family Gaopeijiaceae; genus UBA2589. Next base: position 28,199 of record DEBI01000031.1, read on the forward strand.
CTAACCGTGCATTCGGAAGCGGGCTGCGAGAGAGGGTGATTGACCTGACTGAAGTGCGCTTGGATGAGCGAAGCGACTCAGCCGCTTATGCAGATGCTCTTGAGGCCCTTGAAAGAGTAGATCGCGTCATAGTAACCACCTACGTATCACCTTCTGCGGGTTCAAGTGCTGGCGCTTTGCCCGAGCCACTCCGAAACCTTATTGCCTCGGCTGTTGAAGCGAGACCTACAGTCATGGTTTCGTTTGGCAATCCTTATCTGCTTACAGCAGTTCAGGAGGTGGGAAGCTATATGCTTGCCTGGGGAGACCGGGATAGGTCTCAGAGGGCGGCTATTGCGGCTTTATTTGGTGAGGAGGCCATAACTGGGAGACTCCCGATCCCACTACCGCCGTTCAACGAAGTTGGAGACGGTCTGGATAGGCCCAAGGTCTCGGATCGACTAGCGACGATCGAGATTGAAGATCCGGTGGTCGCTGCCGGGATCATAGCTGCACGAGGTGGCGGCCCAAGAGGAAGAAATCAGAGTGTTGCGGATCCGGAGTCAGTCGGAGTTTCAAGTGAGAGTCTGATGGTAGTGGATTCATTGATTCTGGCGGGGATTGCCGACTCGGCGTTCTCAGGAGCGGCGGTTGCCATTGGTCGGAATGGGCGACTCGTATCCCTCAACGCGTTTGGAGAGCTTCAGTATGGAACTGGGCGTCCGGTAACTCCGACGTCGATCTTTGATCTGGCATCTGTGTCGAAAGTGGTTGGGACGACTACTGCGGCTATGATGCTCATCGGTGATGGGGATCTGGATCTGGATGTGAAGGTCGTAGAGTATCTTCCGTGGTGGGCTTCCGGAGATGAGCGCAAGAAAACAGTTACGGTGCGTGATCTTCTGACGCACAGGACTGGCTTGATTCCGTTCCGGACTTGGTATCTGGAGTTCACGGGGATGGACGCTTACAAGGATGCCGTCGCCAACGAGCCGCTCCAGTCAGAGCCTGGCGCTAAGACAGCATACTCCGATCTTGGGATTATGACGCTGGCGTGGATCATTGAAGCGATTTCTGGGCAGCCACTGGACGAATTTCTGGAGTCGCGCCTTTGGAACCCAATGGGGATGCTTGAGACTCGTTACAGGCCCGATCCCGCTTTGCGCCCGCGAATAGCGGCAACAGAGATAGACACTGTATATAGAAATGAGATGGTGTGGGGCACCGTTCACGATGAGAATGCCGATGCCATGGGCGGAGTTGCTGGTCACGCGGGTCTTTTTTCTACTGTGGTGGATCTTTCAGTGTTTGCGAGGATGATGCTCAACGAGGGAGTAACACCTGCATGTAATGCGGAGGGCCCGGCGGGAGAGCCGTGTCCCGTTCGTCGGATTGAGACACGACGTATCGTAGACGTGGCCGTGCTCGACGAGTTTACGACCAGATTTGATCAAACCTCGTCGCGGGCACTGGGATGGGATACACCCGCAGGACGCTCCTCTGCTGGGGACTATTTTACGGGCCGAGCGTTCGGTCACACTGGTTACACTGGCACGTCTATATGGATGGACCCTGAGCTAGATCTATGGGTGATTTTGCTCACGAACCGCGTGCATCCGACACGTGAAAACCAGAAGCATGTTCAGATCAGACGTGCGGTTGCGGATGCAGCAGTGTTGTCGATCACTGATCGCGAGGTCCTTCCTCGTGTCAATCGCTAGTATCGGGTTGCGCTGCCTTGGCGATCCTCCATGCACTGCCGACTCTGGTTTCTTTGGAAGTAACATGAGTGGGCCAAGAGGTATCGCGTGACGGGCTTCACCACGTTTGATCTCTTCGTCTTAGTCATCTACCTGATCGGGGTGACCGCATGGGGCGCATGGCTCGGTCGGGGCCAAGAGAGCGGCACAGATTACTTTCTTGGAAACCGCTCACTTCCCTGGTTTGCGGTCATGCTGTCGGTGGTTGCGACTGAAACGAGCACGTTAACATTTCTTAGCGTGCCCGGTGTCTCATATGCGGGCGCACTCGTCTTTCTTCAGTTAACACTGGGCTATTTAGCAGGTCGCGTGATCGTGTCTACGCTCTTCCTGCCAGCCTATTATCAAGGGTCCCTAACAACAGCATATGAGCTCTTAGAGCGTCGTTTTGGCCTTGGAACTCGACGATTCGCGTCGGCGATTTTCATGGTGACGCGCTTGCTGGCCGATTCAGTTCGACTCTTTGCGACTGCTATTCCATTGGCACTGATCACCGGCTGGCCGTATCCCGCTTCTATAGCGGTGATTGGAGTCCTGACCGTCATCTACACCTACTTCGGCGGGATCAAGGCAGTAGTGTGGGTCGATGCTGCTCAGATGGGGCTCTATCTGTTCGGTGCTGTGGTAACGATCATTGCACTAGAGACACTTGTTCCGCAGGGCTGGACTGGAGTCATTGCCACGGCAGGTGCCCAGGGTAAGCTCCAGGTATTGGATTTCGCGACGGACGTGACGATTCCTTACACGGTATGGGCTGGGGTCTTTGGCGGGGCGGTTTTTACGACCGCTTCTCACGGGACTGATCAACTTATTGTGCAGCGTCTGCTTACGTGCACGGATCAGAGTTCCGCGCAAAAGGCCCTGATAGGATCGGGTGTCGTAGTCATTCTGCAGTTCTTTCTATTTTTGATGGTTGGGCTCGGGCTATGGGTGTTCTACGAGGGTCGAGCTTTCGAGTCGACTGACGAGATCTTTGCCACTTTCATCGTTCAGCAGCTACCATCTGGACTGACGGGAATGCTGATCGCCGGCGTCTTCGCAGCGGCTATGTCCTCACTCTCCTCATCGATCAACTCGCTCGCCTCAGCTACGGCGTATGATTACTGGGCGCCCATGGTGGGAGCCCGGAACGATGAGGAGCGTATCCTAAAAGCGGGTAAAATCTTCACTCTGGTCTGGGCGGGCCTGATCGTTGGGGGAGCTGTGCTCTTCATCCCACTCTCAAAGGGCACTTCAGCAGTAGAGGTTGCACTTGGAGTTGCATCGCTTGTGTATGGGGGACTTCTTGGGGCTTTTGCTCTGGGGGTTTTCACTAGAAGGCCCGGTCAAAGCGCTGCGATAATCGGAGTAAGCGTTGGCATAGGTGCCGTGACATTGATGCGAGATCTGATGGCTTGGCCCTGGTACGTACTTGTCGGCGCGTGCATCACCTTCTTGGTAGGCTCGTTGGTCGGTTGGATTCAGACGAGGCGGGAGTCGTGAGCCTCTTCGCGGGGGTGGACGGAGGAGGTACATCTGCCCGAGTTGTGATCGTCGATGGAGAAGGGCGTGAGGTAGCGCGCGGAGAGGCACCAGGTGCAGTTGTGACCGTCGTGTCTCCGGAGGATGCAGCGGAAGCGGTGGCCGCAGCGATAAGGGAGGCAATAGAGTTAGCGTCCCTAGAACGAATTACTAGAGACGCGTCACTCGGTAGTATCGTGCTGCCGCTAGATGGTCTTTGGGCTGGGCTTGCGGGAGCAGGAAGTACTGAGGCGGCTCATGCCGTGAGAACAGCTTTGATAGAGCGAGGATTGGCTCACCGGATTACGGTGGGTACCGATGTGCGCGCTGCGTATGAGGACGCTTTTCCTAATGGTGAAGGAGTCCTTCTGATCGCGGGCACGGGCTCGGTCGCTTGGGGAATGGGAAGCGATGGAGGGCCGATTCAGGTTGGTGGATGGGGAAAGCTGTTGGGTGACGAGGGAAGCGGTCACTGGATAGGGATGAAGGGTTTGCAGCACGTGATGGCAGCGTATGACGGCCGGTCCCCGCAGGGGTATCTGTACCATCAAATGCTGGACGCCACTGGTGTCAGAACTCCGTCTGATTTAGTCGGCTGGGTTGAGGTAGCAAAGAAAAGAGAGATTGCGGTGTTGGCCCCTCTTGTGGTTGCTTCTTCTGGTCTAGGAGATCCCGCTGCCGAGGATATTGTCGCTGAGGCGGTTACTGCACTTGTAAGTCTTGTGGAGGCGGTCTTTCTGAGAGGTGCTTGGCAGCGGGAGGATACGAAAGTCGTGCTGTGGGGTGGCCTGATTGCAGATTCGGGGCCTCTGGCCGGTAGGGTTTCTGAGGCGCTCATTCATACGGGCTTCAGTGTAGTCGAGCGTCAGGTCGACCCTCCGTTGGGGGCGTCGCGACTCGCTTTGCGCACCTAGCCTGCCAAAACGGCAGCCGCGGGGCTGTATAGCGGGCGATGTGACAGGATACACGAATTGCTAACCTGTTGCAGCCGTTCGTTTTGGCAGGTTTCTGGTCTATCTCGTTGGCATGCCTATTGCTTCCCAATAACCGCATGAAATGAAACCTCTAACCTTACTCTCCCACCCGGAGGTAACGATGGCCATCACGAAATACACGCTCCGCCGACCAGCTTTTTCTTCGTGGGCGGACATGGACCGAATCTCGAACCGGTTCGCAAGAATATTTGATGATCCGGTATTTGGGGTCGCTCCGAAAGAGCGTTGGAGTCCTGCTCTGTCTGTGTCGGAGAATGACGACGAGCTTCTACTAACCCTAGAACTTCCTGGTCTTGGCGAAGAAGACATCACCATCGAATACGAAAATGATGTCCTAAGGATCACAGGTGAAAAGAAAGAAGAGGTGAGTCAGCCTGGAACCAACCGGAAGTATCATGTCTATGAGCGTCGCTATGGTTCCTTTGATCGTTCGTTCAGGCTGCCCAATACTGTCGACTCGAACGGGGTCGTTGCCGCATTCGAGAAGGGTATTCTTTCTTTAACTGTGCCGAAGTTAGCAGAAAAGAAAGGACGAAAAATCGAGATATCCCGGTAGCTGATTTTCTGTATACAAATGGGTCAAGACTGGAGTCTTGACCCATTTGTATACAGAAGCTCTCCCTGCTCGGAAGATTTCTACTGTAGAACCCCTAACAGTTCGTCGAGTAGTGAGCCGCTGTTGGCGCCGCGCACCGTTCCTGGTGCGATCTCTAAATCCGATCCGTCCGAACGAGTAAGAACGCCACCGGCTTCCTGAACGAGGATCATGCCCGCTGCGAAGTCCCACGGCATTAGAATCTCCTCCCAAAAGGCGTCAAGAGACCCCTGCGCGAGGTAGCACAGATCGAGTGCGGCTGACCCCGCCCGGCGAACACCCGAAGCTGATCGAAGTACGCGATCAAGTTGGCCGAGGTATTCAGGCATGAGGTCGAGCATCTTGAATGGAAAACCAGTGCCCACCAAGGCTTCGATCATAGGGCGTTCAGTCGATACATGGATCCGTTTCCCACTCTTGAACGCACCTTTTCCTGCCGAAGCCCACCAACGCTCTCCTGTTGATCCCGAGACGATCGCTCCTGCGACGGGCTGTCCGTCGATGGCGACTGCAACGCTAGCACAGTAGTGCGGATGCTCATGAAGGAAATTGGCTGTTCCGTCCAACGGATCGACTATCCAGAGCGGGCGGCCGTCCCACCGCGCGAGTTGGTCGTCTAAGGCCTCGTCACTCTCCTCAGCAAGGATTGTGTGGTCCCGGTGATTTGCATGGATTACTTCAAGGGCGGCCTCTTGAGCGTCTAGGTCTGTTTTTGAAACGTAGTCTGCGCGCGCTTTTACGGTTGCCCCAGCAAGCGTGATGCTACCCGCATCTCGGCGATGAATCCTAGCGGCGGCTTCGGCGGCCGCGCGCGCGGTTTGGAGTAAATGGTCCACAAGTCCCCGTTTCTGTTTGTGCTCGTTGTTATAAGGACCGGCCTCGGTAAGATACTGACTGCACCTATAGTGCCTAGACGAGGCAATGGCCGTTTAATTAGAGTCTTAAGTCATTCAGTAACCGTGTATCCTCCAATGACGACCCCGTGCTGAAAAGAGATAGAGTTAACTTTATCTTGAGTCGACTGCGGGAGCTCTACCCAGAACCTCCGGTTCCTCTTGACCATAGCGATCCCTATACACTCTTAGTGGCGGTGCTCTTGAGTGCCCAGTGCACCGACGAAAGAGTCAATCAGGTTACCCCTAGGCTTTTTGAGCGAGCGAAAACTCCTAAGGCGATGATGGAGGTCGCAGTTGAAGAGATCCGTCAAATAATCCGACCATGTGGCTTGTCTCCGCAAAAATCGAAAGCAATAGCGGGACTGTCGCGGATCCTGATCGAAGAGCATCGAGGCGAAGTCCCTGAAGATATAGAGGCCTTAGAGCGTCTTCCCGGTGTAGGACATAAGACTGCCAGCGTTGTGATGGCTCAGGCGTTCGGTATCCCTTCGTTCCCAGTAGATACTCACATCCATCGGCTTTCGCAGCGATGGGGTCTGACTTCGGGGAAGAATGTGGTGCAAACCGAGAGAGATCTGAAGCGACTGTTCCCTGAGGAATCATGGAATCGTCTACATCTCCAGATGATTTTCTATGGACGAGAATTCTGCACTGCTCGTGGTTGTGATGGGCGCGTTTGTGAGATTTGTCGCACATGCTATCCGGACCGGAAGCATCCGAAGCGCACTCGTAAGGCTTGAGAGAGAGGACCTGTATAGCCGGTTGCAGCACGCTAACAGGTGCCACCTTGATCAGTGGCCACTAAATTAGGCTGTGACTCAATTTGGCTATCACAGATCCTCCAATGACTACCTTGGACCCAAGCGCGGAATGAAGAAGCGCATCTTCAGTGGCATGCAGCCGTCAGGCGAGGCGCATCTCGGCAATTACCTTGGCGCTCTGCGCAGATGGGTTGAGATGCAGGATGAATTTGACTGTGTATGGTGCATCGTAGATCAGCATGCCATAACCGCTGGTGGGGATCCGAAAGAGATTGCGACTAATGTCTTGGACCTCGCGATTTCGTTTTTGGCGGTCGGATTGGATCCGGAAAAATCGATAATCTTCGTGCAATCGGATGTGCCAGAGCATACCGAGTTGGCTTGGCTTTTTAATGCGGTGACGCCGGTTGGTGACTTAGAGCGTATGACCCAGTTCAAGGACAAGTCACAGCGTTTTGAGTCCATTCCAGCAGGGGTCCTCAACTACCCCATTCTCCAAGCCGCTGACATTCTTCTCTATAAGGCAGACGGCGTACCTGTTGGTGAGGATCAAAAGCAACATTTGGAACTCACTCGTGATATCGCTAGGAAATTCAATACTGCTTACGGAGAAACCTTCCCGGAGACGGAGCCCCTGATTGCCGAACATGTTGGTCGTATTATGGGCTTGGACGGCAAGGCCAAGATGAGTAAGTCACTCGACAACACGATCCCGGTGTTGGCGGACCCAGAAGCCGTCTGGACAAAAGTTCGCACGGCCGTCACGGATCCTGAGAGGATCCGTCGCGATGATCCGGGGAGACCAGAGGTCTGCAACGTGTACACCCTCCACAAGTTTTTTGCGACTGACCAAGCCAGAGAAGGCATTGAAGAGCAGTGTCGACAAGGTGCGGTTGGATGCGTGGACTGTAAGCGCTTGTTGTCCGACAGTATTGTGGATGCATTCGCTCCCTTCCGAGAAAAGGCAGCGGAACTGCATGCCAATCCTTCACGGGTTCTTGAGATCCTAGACGATGGAGCGGCGCGTGCGAGTGTGCTGGCTCAGCAGACGATGGTGGAGGTACGAGAACGAATGGGTCTCGACTGGCGTAATATGATCCAATGATCTCAGCCTCTAGAGAGGATCTGTAGTAGATCGGGGGACTCAGTGCGCTACTTTATTTTTAGTGAATCCGATCCGTATGAAGACAGGATGAGAGAACAACGATTATGGCTGACCGTAAGATCGATCTAAGAGGGGCTTTCCTGCCCGTAGTGACACCGTTCCAGTCTGAGACGGGCGATGTGGATACTGCCGCGTTTGAGGCGAACCTCGCTCGTTGGTTCGATCATCCGATATCTGGCATTCTGATCGCTGGTTCGACAGGTGAGTCCGTATTCCTCGATGAACGTGAGCGAGGGACTCTGATCGGAGCGGCTTCAGATGTCGCCCCCGAGGGAGCCAAGGTGATAGTGGGTACGGGCATGGAGTCGACGAGGCATACGATTCACATGACGAAACAAGCGGCGCAAGCCGGGGCCGATGCAGTGCTGGTGAGTCCGCCGGCTTACTTCAAGGGCGCAATGTCCGATGAGGCGCTAGCAGCGCACTTCGCGGCTATAGCCGAAGCTTCTCCTGTACCGGTGTTGATTTATCAGGTTCCGCTCCGGCTTAGCACCCTCGAATTCTCAACGGGTTTGATCGGCAAGTTGTCCGAGCACCCGAACATTGTCGGGATCAAGGATTCTCGTGGGCAACTAGATCTCGCGCTTGAGTTAGTAAGTGCGACATCGAGTGATTTTCAGGTAATGGTGGGAAGCGGGGCTATTCTCGCTCCTGCGATGCAGGGGGGTTGCACCGGGGGTATTGTTGCAGTGGGACTCATGGCGCCAGCAGAGGCAGCAGATATTGCGTCCGCGTGCCTAGAGGGTCGCGAAGACTATGCCGCAGAACTCCAGGCAAGGATCGCTCCAGTGCACCAAAAGATTGTCGGTGGCATGGGTGTACCTGGGGTCAAGGCTGCGTTGGACATGTTGGGGTATAGTGGAGGTGCACCGAGGCCTCCTCTTCATTCTCCGAGCGATGACAGGATTGAGGTGATCCGGGGCATTCTTGACGAGGCCGATCTCCTAAGCCTAGCTAGTGTTTGAGTAGGAGAGGATCTCGTTGACACTCTTTTGAGCGTCGGATAGCTTTTTCCAAAGGATAAGTCAGTCTCGGGTCCGTCCCTCTGCGCGGGGACGGGCCCGTTTCTTTTTTGTCGTTTTACAGGGGACATCATGCCGGATCAGGGTTCCTGCACAGTCATCGTTGGATGCCAGTGGGGTGATGAAGGAAAGGGAAAGATCGTAGACGTGCTCGCTGAGCAGGTCGACATCGTAGCTCGCTACCAAGGTGGCGCAAACGCAGGCCACACTGTCCATGTTGGTGACGATCAATTCGTTCTTCATCAGATCCCTTCGGGGGTACTCCACGCCGGACGTCGTTGCTTGCTTGGGAACGGTGTGGTCCTTGATGTCCAGCAGTTTTTCGAGGAATACGACGCACTCTTGGAACGTGGAATCGACATTGAGGGCCGAGTCGGCGTTAGCTACCGCGCTCAGCTTCTGATGCCCTATCACCGCTTTCTGGATAAGGCAGTAGAGCTAGCTGCGGATACCAAGATCGGAACGACTGGTCGGGGTATCGGCCCTGCATATGAGGATAAGGCTGGTCGGAGAGGGGTAAGGGTCGCGGATCTTCTGAGTCCTGACCGTCTCAATAAGCGGATTAGTGCAGCCAAGACTCGTGTGGCGACACGCCTCGAAGAACTTGGCGCGGGCACCGCAGAGCTAAACGAGGCTATGGAGCGAACTTTGGCTCTCAGTGAGCGGCTTCTGGCCATTGCGACTGACGTAGGACCTGAAATCAGTGGCGCACTTAGATCTGGACGAAACGTTCTTTTAGAGGGGGCTCAGGGAACAGCACTCGATCTCGACCACGGGACGTATCCGTTTGTGACGTCTTCGAACACGACGGCAGGAAGTGCCGCAACCGGATCTGGTATTGGTCCGACGCAGATTACTGATGTCATAGGGATTGTTAAGGCTTATACGACCCGGGTAGGTGAGGGGCCATTGCCCAGTTCCATGGCCCCACAAATGGACGAGCATGTGAGAATGTTGGGAGGAGAATTCGGGGCGACCACCGGTCGGCCCCGCCGCTGTGGCTGGTTTGATTCCGTACTCACCCGTTTCGCATCTCAGGTCAACGGATTGACAGGGATTGCTGTCACGAAGCTCGATGTGCTCGACACACTCGACGAGGTCAAGATTGCGACGGCTTACAAGACCGCGGATGGACTCGCCCGCGAGTTCTTTCCAGCGGATACATGGTCGCTGGCTGAGGTGGAACCAATATATGAGACTATGCCGGGCTGGCGTGCGTCTACATGTGATGTTCGACGGATTGAGGATCTGCCGAGGAACGCGAGAGCATACCTTGATCGCATAGAGGAGCTTACGAACGCGCCTGTCCGTTTCGTGTCTGTCGGGACTAAGCGGAGTCAGATCATCACCGTGGATTAGGACTTATTCCAGGGTTACCTCCTCGCAATTCGGGTAGATCGAGACCTGCTTCAAATCAGACTTCCAACGACGGCAAGCAAGAATGTTCGATGAACTCGGCGAAAAACTTGACGGGGCACTCAAGAAACTTCGTCAGCGCGGTGTCCTAACTGAACCTATGGTCAAAGACGGTCTCCGTGAGGTTCGTCGCGTGCTCCTTGAGGCCGACGTAAACTTCAAGGTGACAAGGGACTTCTTAGGCCGTGTGCAGAACCGCGCCTTAGGTGAGGAAACTCTCAGGGCCGTGTCTCCCGGCCAGCAGGTCGTGAAGATCGTCCACGACGAACTTGCCCAACTCTTCGGTGAAGCGAGACCAACCGTCGAAGAAACTCCGAGCGGGTTGAACGTAGTTCTGATCGTGGGACTTCAGGGTGCAGGAAAGACGACCACTGCTGCGAAGCTGGCGCGCCGATTTGCAAGAGATGGCAAAAGGCCGATGCTCGCAGCTTGTGATTTGCAAAGGCCCGCAGCGATTGAACAGCTGCAGACGTTGGGCGGGAAGATTGGTATCGAAGTCTTCAAAGGAGAGTTCGGTGGTGATCCTGTCGCTACCGCTCTAGCTGCGAGGAAGCATGCTGTTGCATCGAATTATTCGGTACTTGTTGTCGACACCGCCGGCAGATTGCAGATCGATAAGACTCTAATGGAAGAGCTGACCCGGATCCGTGAGGCTTTGGAGCCACATGAAATTCTTCTAGTCGCAGATGCGATGACCGGCCAAGAAGCGGTGACAATAGCTCAAGGTTTTGAGGACGCTTTAGGCCTCACTGGTATAGTGATGAGCAAGATGGACGGTGACGCCCGGGGTGGCGCAGCTCTCTCGATGCGAAGTGTGACCGGGTGTCCGATAAAGTTCCTCGGGGTTGGAGAGGGCATAGATGACTTGGATCAAGCTGATCCAACCAGGCTGGCGGGGCGGATCCTCCAGATGGGTGACGTCGTCGGGTTAGTGGAGCGGGCTCAGGTTGCTGTCGATGAAGCACAGCAGGCTCAGCTCCAAAAACAGATGATATCCGGTCGATTCACTCTCGAAGATTTTTTGGCCGCTATGAGCCAGATTCAGAGGATGGGGCCGCTGGACCAGCTCATGAAGCTGATTCCGGGTGCAAAGCGGATAAAAATCCCCGCTGCCAATATGGATCCTAAACGGTTCAAGCATGTAGAGGCAATTATTCTGTCGATGACTCCGCAAGAACGGCAGGACCCGAAAATTCTGAATGGTTCAAGACGAGCAAGGATTGCTAAAGGGAGTGGTCGCTCTGTCGCGGAGGTGAACCGACTTCTAAAGCAGTTTAAGCAAATGCAGAAGCTAATGAAGCAGATGCGCGGAATGATCGGCGGCAGTGGTCTAGGGTAGATAGCTAACGGATGACGTTTGCTATTTGGCGCGACCTTCTGGCTCAGATCTCTGAGCCCCGAGAACAAGGTTGGCCCTCATCGCTGTACAGCGCATGGGCTCACGTCTATTTTTTGCGTCTGCCCTTTTTCCGGATTCCGCTTGGGTGGGTGCGTCGGATCATTGATGCGCGGATGTCCGAAATACCAAAGAAATTAGAAGAATGCCTGCACGTATTCGTCTCCGGCGCATGGGCCGGAAGAAGAAACCTCACTATCGTGTCGTCGTAGCCGACAGTGCTTCACCTCGCGATGGTCGATTCGTTGAGACGCTTGGTTACTACAAACCGCTGTCGGACCCAGCGCGCCTGGTCATTGACCTAGAGCGTGTGGACCATTGGCTCAGCGAAGGTGCCAGTCCGTCTGGAACCGTGAAATCTCTGATTGCGAAAGCCCGTCGCGGGGGTGATGCAATCGTCGCGGTTGGTGCCGAGGATCCTGAGGAGGCGAAGGCAAAGCGTGCCGAAAAGATAACCGCTAGGCGTG
>DEBI01000053.1:0-13898 GCA_002348465.1 Gemmatimonadales bacterium UBA2960
GAGCATATGGAACGCGCCGGGTTCGTGGTCGATGCGCGCAACACCACTGATCTAATGAAGATCAAGCGCGATGGCGGAGTCCCGCCACAGATGTCTTCATGCCATACAGCGATCATCGACGGCTACGTTGTAGAAGGTCACGTTCCAGCCGAGCAGGTGAAGCAACTGTTAGCCGAGCGTCCACAAGTCGCGGGGATTGCCGTCCCCGGCATGCCCATCGGATCCCCGGGTATGGAGGGGCCAAACCCTAGACCATATCAGGTGCTTTCATTCACCCATGCAGGTGAAGCAGCCAGCTTCGCAACCGTAGACCCGCGCTAAAGGTATCCGTCTTTTCAACCAAACCAGTCGTCACCATTAGGAACGAACCCTGGCCTTTGCGAGTCGGTAGTATGGTTGAGAGTCGAGTTAAGTGTGTGCATAAACCTTCTCTTAATCGTCTCTTCAATGTGTACCCCCTAAGACCTATAAGACGGCGTTCCCCTTGTCCTATCTAGCCACCCGCCTGATCCCGTTACTAGTTTTCCTGTTACTGCTGCCGCTGTCACTTGAAGCACAGTTTCGGCGAGGCAGACAGGCTGAAGTTGTTCCCCGCTGGGCCCCTATCTCGATCGGGGCCAAAGTCGGTTGGGACTCACAAGCCAACGCAACCACAGTTGGCGGACACGTCCGAATTCCGGTGGTTCGAAACGGAACCATCGAGCTGTACCCTAGCGCTGAAGCAATATTTCTGACTGGGACCAAGGAGTACCAGTACAACCTCGACGCCGCATGGGTACCGGGTGGTGCTGGAGGCGGCGTGTTCGCTGGCGCTGGCGTCGGATGGAGGGATTCTGTAATTGGTATGGATGTTGGCGATCCCCGACAAACGCTCTTCGGCTTCAACGCATTTGGAGGCGGTAAAACAAACCTGGGACCCATGCAGATCGAAGTCGTGCTCCGGTGGACATTCCTCAACGAAACGCAGTACCAACCGAATTCTGCTTCGGTTGGTCTAAACTTCCCACTTTGGCGCGCGACGTCTCAACGCTAGTCACTTAGCATAAACCGTTCCCATCCGCAGGGTGTCATCCTCTCTACCCTGTTCTCCACCAGTCATTGGGATTAACACGCCGCCCAGGTGCAAACCGGTCCGCAAGCCAAAGTGCGAATCGACGAAGACGAGTACCCGCCATCCACCTCCAGACACGCGCCAGCGTTTTTGAAAAATCCAGATTGTATGGGCAGACCCGAACACAGATCGAGCAATCAGAGTTTTGGTTTGACCAGAATTGAAAACAAGGCTCCGCGTCAACCGTCCATTTCTTAACGCCTGTAATGTTTGACCGGTTGTGTACTTCATCGGACGGTGGGCCATCCGGTATAGCGTTAACTGGACAAGCATCGGAGCACCGGCGACAAACGTCACAGAATTCTCTAACACCAAACGAATGCGGCCGATCCGGATCTAAAGGGAGATCGGTAAAGATTTTTCCGATCCTCACCCGGGGTCCGAACTCTTTGGTGATCAGCAGACCGTGGCGTCCATATTCCCCAAGCCCAGCCTTGAGTGCCAAAGGAATCGCTAGCGCGGTATCGTTCATCGTAGCCACCGCTCGGTAGCCCAGATTGCGCACGTACTGGGCTAGACCCAGCAGCACGAGCGTATCGTGAGAATAGCCCACACCTGTAGCCGTTCCACTCAGCGCTGAAGGCACCGTATCGATCAGTTCACGATCCATCTGCTGCGCGATTACGATCACATTCGGCAGATCGGTCGGTAACTCCTGCGGTTTTTCCTTCTCACCCAGACGCGAGTACGCATGTGTGTAGACCCAGCGCTCATCATATTCGGTTATGCCAATCAGGTCCGCCCCAAAAACCCGACCTATGTGCTTAATCTCACGACTCATCTCGCTCGCAGATTCAACCGGTACCCGATCTTCGGGACCCTCTCGGTGAACAGTGAACGGATCAAGAAAACCTTCGCGTCTATTCTCACCCTCTTTTAACTCAGCAAAAATATCAGGCAGGTGCCAGGACGCATTGCGCAGAGCATAGTCTTTTTGTCGGAAGCCCTCCGCTGTTTTCCACTTCTTAAGAGGAGTGCGATACGTCTCGAAGAAGCGGTCTGTGCGGTCCGAGCGAATCTTCGGATCCCAAAACGCCCTTGAGTATATGTCGTCTCTCTGGCTGAAACGCTCGAAGTTCTCAAGAACATGAAAGCCGGCGTCCTCATCGGAGGCGATAGGCTCGCTCATTTACACATTCACCCTTTTTGAAAAGCCCAACATCCTTTCAATCAGTCGTAGCATCGCCCTAAGTGCAAGCCAAACTGAGCTAAGGCTGCGATTCTTGGCTGGCACCTCCGCTACTCGTGACTCCGGAAGACATTCATCATCCTAGCAAGAACGGCACGATGGATTGAAGCCACATTTCCGGTGATTCTAGGTGCACCGCATGGCCCACACCTTCAACCTCTACTAGGCAAGCATGTGGAATAAAGCTTTCCATTTTTCTGGCGATGCTAACGAACTTTATATCTGAGGCACCAACTATCAGAAGCGTCGGGCATTCCACGCATTCTAATCTATCCCATAGAGATGACAGCGTGCCCGTCCCAAGTCCTCGCAGTGCGCAGGCCAATGCTGCCGGCTTGTTTTCCATACGCTGATTACGCACACGATTTCTGACTTCGGGTGGAAGCCCCTTCTGCGAAGCAAATATCGCGAGTTTCTCCCATCTTTTAACGAAGTTCGCAATCCCTTCTCTTTCAATTGAGGTTGCGAGTTGATTGTCCCCTTCTCTGCGCTCTATTCGGTCTTCATTGCTCGACAGACCCGGCGATGCGGACTCCAGCACAAGCTTGCGCACACGGTCGGGGCGTGCCAGCGCAACATGCAGAGCGATCCTCCCACCCATTGAATAACCAATTAGATCATAGTGATCGAGGTTCCTAGTCTTTGCGTCGACAGCTGCTATGGCGTCATCCAGAGTAAAACCTCGACTTGGAGCCTCAGCCCTGGGCCCGTGACCAGGAAGATCTAACGCAATCGGAAGGATACCCTGTTCTCTCATGGCATCGATCACCGGATCACCCCATGAGCGAGATGATCCGGTGAACCCGTGGAGAAGAACAGCTTGAACGGGAGGCCTCAATCCTTTAGATACGCTGACGATCGGCCCGCCAGCGCTGCACAGCCATCTTGATCGACTTCCTGTCGTTTAATTCACCAGCCTGAATCCGTCTCACTAGCCCCTCTAACTCATCGTCAGGAGCGAACCGCAGACCGATCAAGTGACTAGTAGAGATGGAGTCAATCTGGCCGTGCATCTCCGGTGGTAAGCAGCGCGAAAGGCGCATCCGCTCTTCCAAGCGTATCACACGATCCTGAACTCCGAGTGCGAACAATCTGGAGAATAGGGCGGCGAAACTCACCCCGACTCCGAAAGCACCCAGCAGGGCCGCCCCTACGGAAAAGTCGACCACAATTATGTACAGGAAGCAGATAGTCGGGATAAAAATCAGCGGGATCGTCACATAATGAAACATGGGCACAATCTTGGCGTGACTGGCAGCCGACTGAGTTTTGCTCATATGAGTAATTCCAGCAGTGAGAAACAGGCTTGGGAATATAGCTGAGTAGCGAAAAAGGTTGGCAGACCAGCCGACTCGAAGCCCATGCCTTCTCAGAAAAATCTTGATACTCTAGCGAATCAGAAAGCCTCCTCTCAGAGGGTCTTCCGGAGAAATCAAGAATTCATGCCGCCCGGTGACCCACGCCCTACCAGCTACTTCCGGGATGATCGCCGACCTTCCTTCAGTATCGACCTCTTCAAGAATGGTCCCGTCGAAACAAGTGCCAAGGATACTCTCAATCCGAATCTCTTCGCCTACATCAAGTTCCCCGCGCGCCTTATGAATCGCTAGGCGCCCGCTAACTCCTGTTCCTGTAGGACATCGATCAACTTCGCCGTCAGCGAAGACGCAAACGTTCCGGGAATGGTTTTCGGCACTATGGGCATCTCCTACGAAGATGGTACCGTACACGAAGCTCAGATCATCGTCTTCCGTGTGACAAGGCGGGTCCGCTTCCTGCACCGCGTTCTTGATCCGCCGACCAAGCTCAATCAGACGATTCCCTTCCTCGGGTACTAGCGTGAGGTCATATGCGGATGCATCGACATAGGCATAGTACGCTCCACCGAAGGCGAGATCATATTGAACTGTGCCTACTCCTGCGACATCCACCGTCGCATCGAGGCGCTCTGTGTAAGAAGTAACATTTTCGAACCTCACGCGACTAACACGACCCGTGGACTCAACATCCGCTCGCGCACAAACAAATCCTGCGGGCGTATCTATCCCGAGTTCGACCACCGAGCCCAGAATAGGCACTAGACCGCACTCGACCAAGACAGTCGTCACACCGATGATCCCGTGTCCACACATGGTGCTGAATCCCGAATTATGCATGAAGAGAACCGAAAGGTCTGCCAGCGAAGACAGTGGCGGCATCACAATACATCCATACATGTCGGCATGTCCTCTCGGTTCCCACATGAGCGCACGTCTAAGTTCATCTCTATGCTCATAGGCCCACCTCCTCCGCTCTAGAACCGTCCCACCCTCCAGGTCTGAAAACCCTGAAAGAACAACACGGAGGGGCTCTCCCTCGGTATGCGCATCAATCGCACATATACGTGTCCATGACTCTGAGGGAACCCATGATTGAGCCATATCGCACCAGTCTTTCACGTTTATATTCTCCTTGCTGTCCAAAGTCTTCTTAGGAAAATTAGGACTTATCTTCTTCAGAGACTCTCAGGAAGCCTTTCCATCAGATCGGTAGCTAAAACATGCCCAAGAGCACCAAGGACGCCGACACACACTCCAAAGAACGCCGCGTGGACATGGGCGAACGGGGGGACACCCTAGAGCCCACCACACCCGGGGCAATGGAGTACGATTACACCAATTTCTATTTTGGTGCAGGGTCAGACGCCTTTGCCTTACTTGAACCCTTCGACGATTGGTGGCGTGAGGTTAAGCCGGCTGGATACTACCTCTACGAGCTTCCGCTCCATTCTGCACCCGGTACACGCGTGGATGTTGAGGACACCAAGACGGGTGAGATACGTCGAGGCTTGGTCAACTTCGCATCGTACAACTACCTCGGGCTTTCCTATCGAGACGAGGTGAAACAAGCCATCAAAGAAGCTGCGGACCTATATGGGGGGGGCTCTTCTGGCTCTCCAATTCTGTCCGGCACTACAGTCCTGCATCAGCAATTCGCCGAAGAGATCGCCGACTTCAAGGGTACTGAAGCCGCAATGATCTTTCCCACTGGCTATAGCGCCAATGTCGGAACAATCGCCGGATTGATGCGTTCGGGTGACCTGATCGTTGCCGATCAGTTCGCTCATGCCAGTATCGTTGACGGTATGATTCTCTCGAAAGCCAAATCTCGTTTTTTCAGGCACAACCGTGCTGATGACCTAGATCGCAAGCTCACGGGCTTTGACGGGAAAAAGCTCGTGATTGTAGAGGGTGTCTACTCCATGGACGGAGATACACCTCCTCTCGCGGAGTTGGTGGAAGTCTGCCAGAACCATGGCGCCAGATTGATGATCGATGAAGCCCACTCGGCTTTTCTGTTCGGTGAACAAGGGAAAGGTGTAGCCGAAGATCAGGGGTTCGATAAAGAAATCGACATCCACCTCGGGACATTCTCGAAAAGCCTCGGGGGTCAAGGTGGTTACATCGCTGGCTCGACCCAGTTGATCAACTACCTCCGTGGTTTTTCACGATCACGCTTCTTCTCCTGTGCCCTTTCGCCTGTAGTGGTAGCAGGTCTGCGTAAAGCACTCGAACTCGCACGAAATGAGCCCGAACTTCGAAAGCAACTCTTCGACAACGTAGCATACATGCAGAAGCTCCTCGGAGACGCTGAGGTCCCTATGGGAGACTCGACTTCACAGGTGATTCCAATCATGGTTCGCGACGATGCTCGCATCTACCAGATGGGTGAAGAAATCTTCAGGGAAGGCGTCTACATCAACCCGGTTCGATATCCTGCAGTTGGCAAGCACAAGTCTCGCTTCCGCATGTCGATCTCGGCAGCCCACACCAAAGAAGACCTAGAGGAAGGGGCAGACAAGATTGCAAAAGTACTTAGACGCTACGAAATATGTCCGTAGTCAGCAGCTACCGCTTCCACACCGGAGTGAGCGCCTTTTTCGACATGGCAACCTCCGATGCGAGAGCCCTTCTTCCTGAGCACCTTGAGCCCATTGAGGTGACTCACCAACGAAGCGTGCTGTCGGTCACCGCCTTCCTCTTCGACGACTCAGTCGTGGGCCCCTACACAGAGATAATGTTCTCAGTAGTTGTCCCTCCGATGGTAGCTCAGTGGGGCAAGCACGCGAAGGCCGGATTCTATCCGTTCCTCGCAGCTACGTCCTCCTCGGAAGCTCGACGTATCAAGGCTGACCGCTTTCATTTTCCATACCACCAAGAGTCAATTGATGCCCAGTTCATCGAGACCGACGACAAGGTCCGGATACGGATCTTTGGGGCGGGGCAACCAATCCTCGACCTAAGCATCACCCCAGGCGCTTGGGAGACTACAACGCACCTTCTCCAAGGATTCATGATGAACGGAGAAGAACGACTACGCACCACGCTGCAGATCAGTGGTGACTATACAATGCATGAAAACGAAGAGGGACAAATGACATTGTTTCCTCACCCGATAACAGCCGACCTACTGCGCCACGAAGTCTCACCGCACCCGTTCCGTGAGCACTGGTTTAAGAACGGAACTGAGGTCTTTCATATGCTGGAAACAATCTGAAAAGGGTCCAGCGCCCTCAGGATCTGGTGTTTACGCTGTTTGGTGAGTACCTCCTAGGGCGCTCCGACTCGGTGTGGGTAGGCAGCCTGATCGCGCTCCTAGAACCCTTCGGACTCACAGAAGGCGGCGTGCGAACAGCGCTCTCCCGGATGGCAAAAAAAGACTGGCTTTCCTCAGAGCGAAGAGGTAAAAGTTCGTTTTACGCGCTAACGGACCGAGGGCGGGCACTTCTCGAAGAAGGACAGCAGCGCATCTATCACCCGTCGTGGGATCAAGCTTGGAGTGGTGACTGGCTTGTCCTAGCCTACTCCATTCCAGAGAACGCCCGAAGCCTCCGTGATCGACTGCGTGATCGACTGGCGTGGCTCGGATTCGGTTCGATGGGCAATGGCCTATGGATCTCTCCACGAGATGTAGAGCAGGACGTCCGCGCGCTCTCCGCGAGCCTAAATCTCCACGACCATCTCATGTGCTTCAAAGCCAGACCAGCGACCGATCTGAGCGACGACGAACTGGTAAGGCGCTGCTGGGATCTCAAAGCTCTGCATCGCAGCTATACCGACTTCGCCCAACGCTGGAAGAGGGAAAGCTACACAGCAGGGGCTCCCACCCCGGCTGCGAAAGACGAAAGTGACGTCCGCGCCTTCGTACTTCGCTTCGAACTGATACACGAGTTTAGACGCTTTCCCCTAGAAGACCCGTTCCTTCCGCGAGTTCTATTGCCTAAGCCTTGGGGGGGAGACGACGCGACTGATGTCTTCCGAGACCTTCATGATCGGCTCATGGGCCCCGCGGATAAATGGGTAAGCAAAGTTCTAAGAAATACGCCCCCTCACATCGACCACAGCCTCTCTGTGCCGTGACGAATTACCTTCCAGTAACTACCAAAGAGTCGACCGCTCGGGTAGAGTTCTGCCATGAATAAACTGCCGAGGTACTTCCTTATCGGCGTCTTCGTGACCGCGACAAACACATCCTGTGCACCCGGCGATGCCAATCGCTCAACGCGGGTGCACTCAACATTTCTAGACATCGTAGCCATTCAGGATGCGCGGGCCGAAGAGGGTATCATGTTAGACCGGCTGACCGCCTACACACGGTCTGAGAACCGATTCATCCGGGCGATGTCAGTGCGTGCTCTAGGGCGACTAGAAAATCCAACCCTGGCTAGCACGATCGAAGGACTGCTGTCCGATCCGGCACCTGAGGTCCGGATTGAAGCCGCGAACGCTCTGGCACAGGCCCATTTTAGGGCGAACGGTAGCAAAGCTCTGCACCCTCTAATAAATCGTGCTGACGTCGAAGGTGAAGTCGCAACAAAAGCGGCAATAGCTAAATCAATAGGGAGACTACAGCTCGATAACGGACTCCAAACACTGGCAGTAGAAAGACTGCTTCAGATGAGCTATACGGATGGTGGTGACGCCCCTGGCGAAGTCATGGAAGGTGTAGCCCTAGGGATAGATGCACTAGCACGGTCAACCCGCGGTGCCATAGTTCAAGGTCGCTTAATGCGTCGGCTCGACGAACTCCGCATGTACCTGGATGGCACGGCCACGAGGACACATCAGGCGAGAGTGAGAGCTCTTGCGGTAAACGTGCTCGGTAGCGCCGGTCAACTCAATCTAGAGAAGATACGAATTGCGCTGCGGGATGAGAGTAACGCAGTCAAAGCAGCGGGAGCGCGCTGGATCAGCACGCTCCCGCGAGGTGCGATACAAGGTGAAGGGCTGCGGCAAGTGATGTTCAGTCGGTCGGTTCCTGCTCAGGTAGAAGGGCTTCAGTTCATACTAAATCAACCTCGCACGGCCCAGACGTGCTCGTATCTGGAACAAGGTGCCCGTGTGCCCACCAGCGGGGCTACTATACCACTGAGCCTTCGAGTTCTTTCGATCGATGGACTAGCAGAACCATGCCCAGACTCTATCGCTCAACGTACTCTATTAGTGGCCGCATCTTCGCGAAGTCAGCTTGACTCGATCGACTGGCAGCCGGCATCTCACGCACTGGTCGCCTTAGCACACATATCCCCTGACGACGCCGCCAACGTGCTCGATGTTCATGCAATGAGTCCGGAACCTTTCGTCAGAGCCTATGCAGCACGTGCGGCCGGTATCATTGGGGAGCGAACTGTTCTTAGTTCGCTCCTTCAGGATCCGATGCCCAATGTACGAACTGAATCATTACGTGGCCTCTCGAGGCTGGATGACCAAGCGGCAGATGCAGAAGCAATTAACCAACTAGTAGTCGAAGACCCACAATTGATTATGGCGGCTACTGCAGTGCTCGAAGGCTCGACCGATCCGGATGCAGCCCCCGCTCTAGCTGACGCCTTAGACCGGATGTCCGAAGAAGGTCGCGAAACATTTCGAGATGCTAGGAGCGCGCTGCTTGAGCGACTAGAAGAATTAGGTGACTCCGGATTGTCCGAACGACTAATGCCATACCTTTCGGACTATGACCACATCGTGGCCAAAGATGCAGCTAGAGTCCTCGAGTCATGGAATGGTAGAGCCTACCTCACTGATCCGATCCCTAGACAAGCACTCGCATTACCGACCATCGAGCAGCTCAGAGAGATGACAGCGAGTATCGTGGTGCTGCACATGCGACGAGGTGGCGAAATCCATATTGAGCTGCACCCCTACGTGTCGACTGCGAATACATGGCGATTCTTTACACAAGTCCGTAAAGGATACTTCGACGGTCTTACCTTTCACCGTTGGTCTCCCAATTTCGTCATTCAGGGTGGGAGTCCCAATGCGAATGAGTACTATGGGAGTGGCCCTTTCAGCCGGGATGAGGTCGGTATGCACCATTGGCAGGGCACGGTAGGGATCTCGACGAGGGGCCATGATACGGGTGACGGACAAATCTTCGTTAACCTGCTGGACAACCCACGACTGGATCACCAATACACGATCATAGGAACAGTCACCGAGGGACTGGAAGTCGTCGACCTAGTCAACGAAGGCGACATAATCGAGCGGGCCGAGGTGCGCCTGATCCACTGACCTCCTAGAATCTGAAACGTTTCTAAGGATACACTAAGGAAGAGATACGCATGCAGCTGTACACGAAAATCCTGATCGGGCTAATTGCGGGCGCCGTCGTCGGCGCGGTCGCGAATCTCGGAGAGATCACAATTCTCCAATCGATCTTCAGTGAGATTGAAATTCTGGGGACCGCCTTTATCAATCTGATCACGATGATCGTGATCCCACTGGTAGTAGCGAGTCTCTTGGTCGGTACCGCATCTCTGGGCGACCTAACTAAGCTCGGTCGTATAGGTGGAAAAACGCTCGCCTACTACATGCTGACCACAGCCGTGGCCGTCACTATTGGTCTAGCGCTCGCTAACGTGCTAAAGCCTGGTGCTGGAGTCACTGAGGAAACTCGGGTCGAACTGACAGAACGTTACGGGGGTGACGCGGCGTCCCGCATGGACATAGCAGAAAACGCTCCTAGCTGGAAAGAGACGCTTTTGCGAGTAATCCCCCGCAATCCAGTTCAAGCAGCAGCCAACATGGACCTCCTGCCTCTGATCTTCTTCGTCATCTGCTTCGGAGCGGCGCTAACAGTTGTCTCACCCGAACGAAGAGACAGCGTGTTAACCTTTTTTCACGGTATCAATGATGCATCCATGGTCCTCATCAACTGGATCATGGAACTCGCTCCTTACGCGGTCTTTGTTCTAATAGGCTCAGTCGTGGCGAATTTTGGCTTCGACCTTCTCCAAAGCCTTCTGACATACACACTAGTCGTGTTTGGGGGCCTAATGCTTCACGCGTTCGGCACATATGGCCTTATCCTTCGGTCTATGGCCGGATTGAACCCGTTAAAGTTCTATCCTCGTATTGCGGCTGCGCCATTGCTAGCGTTCTCTACGTCCTCATCAAACGCAACACTCCCGCTCACGATTGAGACGGCCGAGGACAAGGTCGGAGTATCGAACGAAGTTGCATCCTTCGTGCTACCCCTCGGCGCCACCATCAACATGGACGGAACAGCCCTCTACCAAGCCGTTGCCGTCCTGTTCATCGCCCAAATCTATGGTGTCGATTTGGTACTCGCAGATCAGTTAATCATTGTGCTTACCGCAACGCTCGCATCCGTAGGAGCAGCGGGTGTTCCCTCAGCGGGTATCATTACCCTGATCATCGTCCTGAACTCAGTAGGCATGGGTGAGCATGTACAAGCCGGCATCGCGCTTATCCTTGGTGTCGATCGAATTCTGGACATGATCCGGACTTCCGTAAATGTCACGGGGGACATCACCTGTTCGGCGGTCATCGCCCGCAGTGAAGGCGAGACACTGACTTTAGTGAATGGAGTCACGGCAGAATCCACTTAACATCAATACTGATCGGGGCCCGGCCAGAAGGTTCGTGCTTTGGCCCTTTCGTGTCTGACACCCCCACTACAGTTTCAAGTTTATCGTATCCCAAGAAGGAGGATGTATGGATCGTCGAGGCTTCGTCACTTCTGGAATGGCAGCAGGACTAGCCGGAATCACCGCTTCCGGGGGAACGCTAGGAGCGTTTCTTAATCATGCGCCCGGTTTTTCGCCTGGTAAGAGACTCGCTAACGGTGATATCCGCCTGAGCTCCAACGAAAACCCACTTGGAGTATCTCCAGCCGCACGCGACGCAATTATCGAAGCAATCGTCGAGTCAAACCGTTATGGCGGCAGACGCAGGGAAGTCATCGCCGCGCTTTCTAGTTACGTGGGTGTGAAGCCTGAACAGATCACGCTGGGCTTCGGGTCAACGGAAATCCTCCAAATCTGCACTCAGGCCTTCCAAGGTCCGAATACACCGCTCATCGCTGCGGCACCGACGTTTGAAGACGTCATGGATTATCAGGATACCATGCCTTTTGAAGTGCACACAGTCCCTCTCACTGCGGACCTCCAGCACGACGTTCAGCAGATGCGGGATCTGTCGATGAAACGTCCGTCCGTCGTCTACTTCTGCAACCCAAACAACCCCACTGGGACGATTACTGCTTCGGCAGACATCGATGCTTGGATAGCGGAAGCGCCAGAAACGACGGTCTTCCTGATGGACGAGGCGTACTTGGAATACGTAACAGATGATCGGTACTGGGACAGCCTCAAGTGGATTGAGCAGAAGCCCAACGTGGTCGTAATCCGCACCTTCTCAAAGATCTTCGGTATGGCCGGCCTGCGCCTCGGATACGCAGTAACGCACGAGACGACTGCGGCTCGTCTCCAAGAGCATTCGATTCAGAACAGTCCGAACGTACTAGCGGGCGCAGCTGCAATCGCGTCGCTTCAGGACGATGGAATTGTAGAACGCGCGATCACTGTCAACGAAGAAGCAAAGTCCATCGTGCACACTACGCTGAACGAACTTGACCTCGAATATCTTCCGACCAACACGAACTTCATAATGCACAAGATAAACGGGGACCTGCCGACATACCGTAACCGCATGGCAGATGCAGGCCTGCTAGTCGGCCGAAACTTCCCGCCTATGCTCGACCATAATCGTCTATCGTTCGGGCTACCCGAGGAGATGGACCAGTGGGCATCGGCGATTAAGGATTTCCGCCGGAAAGGCTGGATCTAGCTGACAGTATTCGTAAAGGGACACCCCGCCTTCGGAGTACCGGAGGCGGGGTGTCCCTTTTTTTGAAAATATGTGCGACCCAACATAGTACCCCATGACTGAATCGCTCGACTGGAGACGGGTTACCCACCTCGTCCTCATAAATCTCTTCGTCGGCGGGATGGTAGGGATCGAACGGACTGTCCTTCCCCTCCTTGCCGAGGTTGAGTTCGGGATCGCCTCAAAGACTGCAGTTCTTGCATTCATTGCGACGTTCGGTATCACGAAAGCGGCAGTGAACTTCTTCGCTGGTACACTTTCGGAACGGGTAGGACGCAAACGTCTTCTAGTAGCTGGATGGCTAACTGGAATCCCGGTCCCCCTCATTTTGATTTGGGCGCCAAGCTGGTCTTGGGTCCTGTTTGCCAACATTCTGCTCGGTGTCAATCAGGCACTGACATGGTCCATGACAGTGGTTATGAAGGTCGACCTAGCGACTCCCAGGACGTTCGGCCTCGTAATCGGATGGAATGAGTTCGCGGGATATACGGGCATGGCCGCAACAGCAGCTTTGACAGGGGCCTTGGCTTCATCGTTCGGCCTGAGGCCAGCTCCCTTCGCTCTCGGCATCGCCATGGCTTTGATAGGACTTTCACTGGCTCTCGCAGCTAAGGATACGAAGCCTTCCGCAAATCAGGCAGCAGGAGCACGGCCTATCTCGATGGGTGAAGCACTCGCTCGAGGGACTTGGAAAGACCGTCGCCTGGCCTCGGCAAGCCTCGCCGGGCTTGTGACAAATCTCAAGGATGGCGTCCTTTGGGGACTTCTTCCGCTGCTACTAGCCGCACGGGGTCTAAGCATTGCAGAAGTCGGTCTGATCGTCGGGACATACCCACTGGTATGGGCCGGAAGCCAACTCGTGTTTGGCCCGCTTTCGGACCGGGTCGGCCGCCGTATCCTGATCTGGTCCGGACTCGTAACTCAAGGACTCGGCGTGAGCCTCTTCACTGTTAGCGACTCTCTACCTGCCTACATGATAGCAGCGCTCATAGTGGGCACCGGAACCGGTATGGTATACCCTGTCCTGCTAGCTTTTGTCTCGGACAACTCAGCCATCCATTGGCGAGCCTCAGCCCTAGGTGTCTATCGGCTCTGGCGAGACTCCGGATACGCGGTCGGCGCACTCGGAGCCGGCTTCATCGCGGACCAAATCGGCGTGGACGGAGCACTCTCTGTTANNNGCTAGTCAACGCCAGAATCAGTAAGCAACACAGTGAGTTTCGGTTCAGCATCAGGGACTCCATCAATATGAGGGACGGCAAAAATAGCACACCCTACTGTACCCTGCCGATCCTATCCAAAAATCAGGCCCCTACTTCGACTCTAGTCGGTAGGCCGTTCCTATACCGACACAGGTCAATTCACGGATAGGAGCTCGGGAATGTTGACACGACGAAGTCGCAAACTATTCGCAACAACGCTGATCGAG
>DEBI01000053.1:13949-34984 GCA_002348465.1 Gemmatimonadales bacterium UBA2960
GCGTGGACGGAGCACTCTCTGTTACTGCCTTAGTGTTAGTCGCGGCTTGCGCTCTATTCAGCTTAGGTGCGAAAAACACGCACTCTTGAAACGCGTCTCAGGAATGTCGGGATCCGCTAAAGTAGCACCCGCTATTGTACCTGCCGCGCTTAACAACAAATCGGCCTCTACGTCGACTATACTCGGTAGGCCGTGCCTATAGCGACACAGGTCAATTCCCCGAGGGGAGCCCGGGAATACTGACACGACTAAGGCGTAGGCTATTCGCAACAACGCTGATCGAGGAGAATGCCATGGCTAGTGCTGCTAAAATCGGGTGTAGAGAGCGAAGCATGATGGGCAAGAAGGCAAACGAGTACAACGCACCAGCCGCTACCGGGATTAGGGAGGCGTTATAGAAGAATGCCCAGAACAGATTCTGTTCAATCGTCCGTAGCGTGCGTTCGCTCAAGGCCAGTGCCTCTGATACGGTCCTCAAATCCCCTCGCATCAGCACCACGTCCGCCGTTTCCATCGCCACGTCCGTTCCAGTCCCTAAGGCCATCCCAACATCCGCGACAGCCAATGCCGGAGCATCATTGATTCCATCGCCTACCATTGCCACCGCACCGAGCGAGCGCGCCTTAAGCTCGCTGATCATCTGTGCTTTTTCACTTGGGAGCACTTCGGCATACACCTCATTAATACCGACTTTCTCAGCGATAACATTCGCTACCGCCTCACGATCACCCGTCAGCATGATGACCCGAAGCCCTCGTGATCGAAGTGCAGCGACGGCAGCGGCAGAGGTCTCCTTTACTGCGTCAGCGACACCAATGAGGCCCTCGATCCGGCCGTCTACTGCCACCCATAGCGGGGTCTGCGCCACGGCCTCAACTTCTTCAGCTCGGCTCGTCCACTCCATCACTCCCTCGACACCAAGATTGGTCATTAGAGCCGAGGTCCCCACGGCAACACTCCGGTGCTCTACCCTCCCCGAGACCCCCTGGCCCGGGATCGCTTTGAAATCCTCCACGGCACTAATGTCGAGCGACCGCGACTCAGCCTCCTCGACCACCGCTCGGGCAATTGGATGCTCACTGAGCGCCTCGACAGATGCGGCGAGCCGGACGTAGTCATACGCCCCACCTAAAACTGAAGCCCTTTCATCAGAAATCACGCTCTGAACGGTCGGCCGTCCTCGGGTGACCGTTCCTGTCTTATCCAGCAACACGACGGAAACGTCCCGTGCCCGCTCTAGGGCCTCCGAATTTCGGAAAAGGATGCCTCGGCCGGCAGCTCTTCCTGTTCCCGCCATAACAGCGGTCGGTGTCGCTAGACCGAGCGCGCACGGACACGCAATCACTAACACCGCTACGAAACGCATCAACGACTCAGTAAAATCTACCTCAGTTCCGAACCACCAAACCGCCCATGTAACTATGGCGATCACTATAACAGCCGGAACAAAAACAGAAGCCACTCGGTCCGCCATTCGTTGGATGGGCGCTCGTGAGCCTTGGGCATCGCCTACCATCCTGACGATCTGAGCGAGTGCACTGTCCGAGCCCACGCGTTCAACACGCATCTTAAAAGCGCCGGTCAGGTTTACAGTTCCTCCGGTCACCTTGGCACCGTCAAGCTTCTCAACGGGAAGGCTTTCTCCGGTCAGCATACTCTCGTCGACCGACGTCGCGCCTTCGATCACACCGCCGTCTGCAGCTACCCGCTCTCCAGGACGAACCAGCAGGATATCTCCGACACAAACCTCATCCACGGGCACTGACTCTTCACCGCTCTCCGTTATCCGATTGGCACAGTCAGGGCGAAGTTCGAGGAGCTCTCGTATCGCCGCTCCGGTCTCCCCTTTGGCTCTGACCTCGAGAAGCTTGCCTAGCTTGATCAACGTGATGATTAGAGCAGCGGTCTCGAAGTAAACATGCGTGCCGAACACTTCTGTGTCGTTGGTCAACGCAACGGTGACTATTGCGGACCAACCGAAGGCCGCACTTGACCCAAGTGCTACCAAGACGTCCATATTTGCGCCGCGGTTTCCCAATGATTTCCACGCACCCACGTAGTAGTCCCAACCGACCCAAAACTGAACTGGTGTTGCTAGGGCGAACATGAGCCAATTCACCCAGAAATCATTCGCCCAAGAGCCAAGAAGACCGAAATCCCGGAACATGCTTAGAACAAATAGAGGCCCTGCAAAGGCAACGCCCGTCCAGAATTTGCGGGATTGAAACGCAATCTCCTCTTCGCGCGTAATCGCCTCCGCCTCAGTCAGTTCAACTCCCTCTTGTCCTCGCACAACTCCGTAACCCGCTCGCTCAATCCGCTCTATCATCTGGTCGAGCGAAACCTCTGCTGGATCGAAACGCACGGTAGCGCGCTCAGACGCGTAGTTGACCGTCGCCTCCTCCACGCCCGGTAGCTTCAGCAACGTCCGCTCTACCGTCGCTACGCAGTTCGCACATGTCATCCCTGTTACAGAGATCACCCGTTCCCGAAAGGAGGTCTTCATGATATCACAGCCCGAGAGTGTGTCAGTCGGCAGTTCGTGCTCAGACGGCCGGAGGAAAGTTGATCTCCTTCATAGTGTCCTCAATGACTGTCCAATCAGTAACCTCAGGATCCCAGGACACTGTAACCCGCTTGCTGGCATGCTCTGTCTTTACGTCTTCGACGCCATCAAGGTCGTCTAGTTCCTTCTCAATTGTCATAACACAATGCCCACAGCTAATTCCCGGCACATGCACCGTCTTGGTCATCACAGATCTCTTCTCCTTGTTGAATGTTTCCCGCAATAAACCCAAACCCCTTTAGACCTGGGTCGAGGACTCAAACACCTGCATTAGCTCCCCGAGAACCTCCTCCCGTGTTCCCGCATCAGCGCTTCGGACCGCGTCCGTAACACACGAGCGCAGATGTCCTTCTAGCATAATTGCGCTGACCTTCTTCAGCGCACTCTGGATCGCAGAGATTTGGTTAACTACGTGTATACAGTACTCACCCTCATCGACCATGCGTTGCACACCGCGCACATGCCCCTCAATGCTCTTGAGGCGCCGGACAAGGTCGTCATTAGGTTTGCGGGACACTGAGACTCCGGGAACGAGTATCCCCCCCCCTATGGGGGGGGATACAAATCTGGACTCGAAGACCTAAATGCGTCAACATCTACCTCCATTTGAGTAGTAGCTCTAGAATCCATAAATCGTGAAGCCTTAGCCCAAGCGCATTTCCTAATGTCGACAGAGTCCTCTAAAGAGTCGGCCTCGACCCTCGAGCAGGGGGACGAAGGAGGGATTCCTCAGGTAGCCGAACAGCTGGACCCGATCGAGTTCTTCAAGGCGTGGTTCGATGCCGCCGAGGACTCAGGGATTTTCATGCCGGAGTCAGTAGCCCTCGCAACAGCAACTTCAGAAGGCGCCCCCTCGGTCCGAATGGTCTTATTAAAGGCAGTCAACGAGAAAGGGTTTGTCTTCTTTACCAATTACGGCAGCAGAAAGGCCAATGAAATTGAAGCTAATCCGAGGGCAGCACTATGCTTCCATTGGGCGTCGCTCGAACGACAAGTTCGGATCACGGGATCGGTGGAGAGGATCACTGAAGCAGAGAGTTATGCATACTTCAGCACGAGAGAAAGAGGTAGCCGCATCGGTGCCTGGGCGTCCAAACAAAGCCAGCCACTTCTTGATCGAAAAGAACTGCAGAGACGAGTCAGCGAGACTACAAGTAGCTTCACGGACCAGGATATCCCGCTACCCCCGTTCTGGGGCGGATACCGGATTCGTCCAGAAGTAATTGAATTTTGGCAAGGCAAAGCCGACCGCCTGCACGATAGGCTCGTCTTTACTCGTAAAGGTCACCACTGGAGCACCGAAAGGCTCTACCCCTAGAGTTCTTCGCGAAATCGCAAGGTCTAATCAGGAATCTCCCTAAGACTTGTGGCAGAGCCTCATGCACCGTCCCTTGCTCATCTGAACTCAAAAGGGCGAAAGGCGATGATGATAGGACCGGACTACTTAACGAAATCGAGACTCCAGTTTATCAAAAGGCTCGGCACGAATAGCGGGCTCGATACTTTTCCGGGCATGGTGTCCTAATGGGAGCCGGTGCGCAGGCCCTTCTGGCCCTGTTCCCCATAGCCCTCGGCGGCGTCCTGTTGGTAGGGTTTCGGGTCCCCGCTAAACACGCAATGCCCGCGGCTTACGTAGCGGCAGCGTCAGTCGCGATCTTCGCATGGGAGATGAGTGTTTCTCGGGTAGCAGCTGCCTCGATACAGGGTTTGTTCCTGACGTTTGATCTTCTATTCATAATTTTCGGAGCGATCCTTCTCCTCCATACGCTGGAGCGGTCCGGGGGGGTCGCTGCAATCCGGAAATCATTCAACGGAATAAGTGATGACCGGCGAGTTCAGGTTGTCATCGTCGCTTGGCTATTCGGTTCGTTCATCGAAGGCGCCGCCGGCTTCGGTACTCCTGCAGCTGTAGCAGCACCACTCCTAGTGGCACTAGGATTTCCAGCAGCAGCAGCAGTGATGCTTGGCATGATGATTCAGAGCACGGCGGTCACGTTCGGTGCAGTGGGAACACCCGTCCTAGTCGGAATCCAAGGGGGCTTAGGTGGCGAAGCTTTTGCAGTTGCGCTCGCCGGAGCCAACATGACAATGGTCGACTACCTGCGTGCGGTCACAGCAAAGGTCGTCCTGCTGCACGCCACGGCCGGATTCCTAATGCCGGTATGGATGGTCATAATGCTCACTCGATTCTTCGGAGCAAATCGCTCATGGAGCGAAGGACTCTCCATCTTACCTTTTGCCCTCCTCGGAGGCTTGGCTTTCGTAGTGCCGTACGTCTTTTTTGGCACATTCCTGGGTCCCGAATTCCCGTCGTTACTTGGGGCGCCAGTCGGACTCTTGATAGTCGTCTCAGTTGCGCGCCGCGGATGGCTCTTGCCTAAGGACCACTGGGACTTCCCGGAAAGGTCAAAGTGGAACCAGGAATGGGTCAGCGGACTCGAAGACGAGTTGGCGAATGTTCCCGAAGGGCGTGGCATCTCCTCAGCTTCCGCATGGGCGCCCTATGCACTGCTAGGCGGGCTCTTAGTCCTCACGCGTCTCCCGCAGCTTCCGGTGGGAGAATGGCTTCGCCTAGTGTCGGTTTCTTGGCAAAATATCTTGGGGTCAGAAATCACTGCTACCACCACACCTCTTTATCTCCCAGGATTCGTGTTACTGGTGGTCGTGTTAATCACTGCGCTCCTCCATCGGATGAATGGTCCAGCACTAGGGGAAGCGTTTCGCTCCTCGACCAAAGTTCTCATAGGTGCTGGCGTTGTGCTCGTCTTCACTGTGCCGATGGTTCGTGTGTACATCAACTCTGACGTCAATGGGGCCGGATTACTCTCCATGCCTCTAGCTATGGCGGAATGGGTTGCGAGCAACGTGGGTGCCGTATGGCCTTTCTTCGCGCCGATGACGGGCGCACTAGGCGCCTTCATCGCCGGTTCCAATACGGTGAGCAACCTTATGTTCTCGGCCTTTCAGTTCGGAGTCGCCGAAAAACTGGCCATGTCGACGGTGATGATTGTGGCTCTTCAGGCAGTAGGGGCGGCCGCGGGTAACATGGTTGCGATACATAACGTGGTAGCAGCATCGGCCACGGTCGGGTTACTAGGTAAAGAGGGTGAGACACTGCGAAAAACGATCTTGCCAACCGTCTACTACTTATTGGTTGTGGGCCTTCTAGGATTACTAGCAATCCACGTGA
This sequence comes from Gemmatimonadales bacterium UBA2960, assembly GCA_002348465.1. Classification (GTDB taxonomy): domain Bacteria; phylum Gemmatimonadota; class Gemmatimonadetes; order Longimicrobiales; family Gaopeijiaceae; genus UBA2589. The sequence continues at coordinate 19,706 of DEBI01000053.1, forward strand.
TCGGAGTTGCGGACCCGGCAGGACTCTGAGTCTCTCGAGCCTAGCTCTATCCCCTCAGACCCTCAACGATCGTGCAATGCCGTCAGCTGCGTGTGAGATACACGCGAGTCCAATCTCTTCGGTCGCTCCGCGTGCGTCTCCGAGTATCCCGTTCGACGTAACCGACCTGAATCCATCCTCAAAAATTCTGGTTTTGAGTTCGTCGTCGAAAACCTCAATGTGACCTTTTTCCGCACGCTCTTCCCGAACTAGGTCCGGCCGGATACAGAGAATTTCTGAAGTCTCGGCTATGTCAGCGTGTCCACCAACCCGACCCACTAGCTCAGGAGCGACCTCTAACAATGCCGCTTCCCAGAGAGCAACGAAACCGATGAGGTCAGTGTAGGCATCTACCTTGCAATCTGGTCCGACCGCGGCACGTAGATCCGGAAGCATCTCTTCCAGGGGCCCAAAGTTTCCACCGTGTGATGGAACGAAGCAAAGCCTCGTGAAGCCATGTCTCGCAAGGCTTACAGCATAATCCGTGCATATCGCCTCGAGTGTGCTACTTCGCAACGTAAGTGTCCCCGCAAATCCCATGTGGTGCTCTGAGCATCCCACGCGAATCGTCGGCGCTGCCAAAGAGTTACCTAGCCGACGAGCCACCTCTACGGCTAGACGATCCCCACGAACTGCATCCACGAGGAGTGGCAGGTGCGGACCATGTTGCTCCACAGCGCCCACGGCGATTACAACGGTTGTAGTTCCAAGGTTGATCGCCGCCTCAACTTCAGGCCACGTCATCTCCTCAAGAAGTAAGTTCTCGGACATATTTCACTCAATGGTTCTAGGGTGGTGCGGAAGTGTAGCCAGACAAATTGGAACCGCATAGACAGGCCTATCGCCGTGATCTTTCCAGTCACGATTGCGGTCACAGCCTCACTCGGGAAAACAGGTCCGCTGATCGCCCTCAGAATTGGAGCAAGCTTCTAGCTCATTCCTCGAGTTCCGACATCCATGCCCCAATCGCCGTAGCGAAGTACGTCGGTTGGAAAGCATACCAATCCCCCAATCCATCAGGTATACGATACTCCTCACCTGCCTGCTCAGAAGATATACCACGATCGATAGCCCTTCGCGCAGCAGCTTCAATATCACCTAGGAGGTCGATGTACCTGTCTAATGCCATTGCATCAGCGAGCGGTCCATGGCCAGGCACGTACGTCGAAGCATCCATTGCACTCAAGAGTCGCGCCTCCGCACTGAGTCGGGATGGGGCCGCATCCACATAATTCGGGACCATTTGGTTCCAAACCAGATCTCCGCAAAAGACCACAGATTCCTCAGGTATCTCGACAGTCAAATCCGATTGGGTGTGTCCTCTGCGCGGGACAAGAATCACTGAGCGGTCTCCTAGATCGATCTCGGTAGGTCGACGGGTTCCTATGCGGGTTACTGACTCCAAAACTTCGCTCTGCTCATCACCATTCTGCATCGACAGGTCGATCGTCACATCAGTCCCGAGGACTTCGACTCCGGGTGTCTCGACCATCCCTCTGAGTCCATCTGAGTGGTCGCCATGGTAGTGCGTGATCACCGTGTGTGTAGGACGTCGACCTGTTAGTCGGCGGGCTTGCTCTGTCATCCATCGAGCGCCGTCGTTAGAAGCAAACGCCTCTACAATCACTACCCCGTTCCTGCCTGAGATAATTCCGCCATTACAAAGCGTGGTGCGGTCCTCGAGTGGAGTCGATACGAGGCCCCAAACTCCCGGAGCTATCCTCTCTAGGCGCCCCCAAGGCTCGGAAGCTACGACAGGAAAGCGATCTTGGGTCGCCCAGACCATTTGACCCCACAGAGGAGCGACAGCCTTCATTAGAGCAACCTGTGCGGCACATGAAGAAGATCTTCTTACGAAGTCGCGACGGGTCAACGAGGGGCGTGATTCCATAACGAACACTTCAGATTTTAGAATTCCCTAACTTGAAAAGCTGGCGTCCCCGAGCCCGCCTCGCCATCCTCTGCCGCCATGAGCACACCCCTACCAGTTTTAGACACCGTACTGCTCCTACCCTCAGAACCGTCACTATGAACGACTCCGTAAAGCTGCGGCTTCCACACCCTCTCGCCATTCTGACTGGATGTGTACTCCTCGCAGCCGGAGCTAGCTACTTGCTACCGGCAGGAGAATTCGACCGTCAAAGCGACCCTGTCACAGGGCGCACACTTGTTGTGCCTGGTACATACCAGTCGGTCGAATCGAGTCCCGTCAACCTGTTCGAAGCGCTGGTTGCACTCCCGCGCGGTATGGCCGATGCAAGTAGCGTGATTTTCTTGGTCTTCTTGATCGGTGGCGCCTTTACTGTCGTTGACGAGTCAGGCGCGCTCAGGCGCGCGATCCCTTCGCTGGTTAAGGCGCTGAGAGGTCGAGACCTCCTTGTTATACCCGTAGTCTCAATGTTCTTTGCCATGGGCGGGGTCGTCCAAAACATGCAGGAAGAGATCATCCCACTCATTCCCGTCCTGATGATCCTTACCGCGCGGCTCGGGTTCACACCGATCGTGGCGGTTTCCATGAGCGCCGGAGCCGCATTCGTCGGATCCGCGTTCAGCCCGGTCAACCCATTTCAGGTCATTATCGCCCAACAAGCTGCACAGGTCGAACCAATATCAGGTGCGCTTTTCCGTATCGTCTTCTTGATTGGTGCGCTCGCCTTGTGGATAGGGGCCACTATGCGCTATGCGGCGGCAACACGGACAGCCGGACAAGCTTCTAGTTCCGATGAATTTGGCGAGGGCATGACCGTCACAGACACAGTGATAGTCGCGATGGTGGCCGCGACCTTCGGCCTGATGGTCGTCGGTCTTCAATACTGGGGATGGGGCTTCGACCAAATGTCTGGAGCATTCTTCCTTATGGGTTGTATCGTCGGCGTGATCGCTAGAATGGGTGTAAGCGGAACCGCTGAAGCTTACGTAAAAGGCTTCAGGGATCTCGCATACGCCGCACTCCTGATCGGCTTCGCTAGAGCCATCTCGACGGTCCTGACTGACGGGCGCATCATCGACACCATAGTGAACGGCATGTTCACCCCTCTCGAAAGTTTGCCCCAACTAGCGTCGGCGCTCGGTATGGTCGTGGGACAAGCTCTCCTGCACATCCCCGTGCCAAGCGTTAGTAGTCAAGCCGTGTTGACAATGCCGATCCTTGTGCCGCTGGCCGATCTTCTGGGGCTCTCACGACAAGTTATCGTGCTTGCTTACCAATACGGTGCAGGACTCTGCGACCTTGTGACACCTACAAACGGAGCACTGATGGCTATTCTTGCCTCGGCCGGCGTCCGTTACGAGCAGTGGATTAAGTTTACCGGTCCACTCTATCTAGCGCTGGTCACCTTGGGATGCGTCTCGATAGCTGTCGCAATCGCCATAGGCCTGCAGTAATGTCGAGCCGGGTCATAGCAGCCGTAATACGTAGGAATGGTGCCTTCCTTCTAGGCCGTCGGCCCGAAAACAAGCGTCACGGTGGAATGTGGGAATTCCCGGGCGGAAAGGTCGAGCCTGGAGAGAAGCCTGAAACCACGGCAAGACGCGAGCTGGCTGAGGAATTAGAGCTAGACGTAACTAATTTTGGCTCACTCCTACACACAGTTCAGGATGAGCACTCTCCCTTCATAATTGAGTTCTATCCCACCGAAGTCACTGGAGATCCTGTCCCAAGAGAGCACACTGAACTCGCATGGCTGTCCTCCGACAAAATAGCGACAATCGCACTGGCCCCGGCTGACAGAATCTTTCTCTCATGGTTCATGTCAAAGGATACGAATAATCTTGGAGCCGAGAGGGATCAGGAGAGTGAGCGGAGGTAATCAGCTGCTCTAGCTTTCGGGATCTCGCTCTTTAGACCGTCGACAGTAAGAGCTCCTCGCCCGATCAAATCTCCGTGGTGGCGAATCCCGATAGGCCCCCTTTCTTCCTCAGCCACCGCTACTGGCTCCCTAGCAATAAGAGTCCGCATTTCATCGTCGTTCACATCAACTGTGCGGCCTGTCATCCCATCACCCAACAGTCGAAGCAAATCATTCGATGGTCGCGGACGACCGCGAGAATCGAAATCGATCCCTCGAACCCCCACGGAAACTGCTCGCCATGATCCATTCTCCCACACTGGGAAAGGCCAGGCATCCAGTGTATGAAACCATGCGCGACCTCCTCGTAAAATCCAGCGGAGCCGATCAAGCCCGTGCCCTAGGCCATATCGGCCCCTCAACTCATCTAAGGCATGTCCAAGACGCTCTTTCGCCTCATCGACTGACAGGTCGTCACCTGGGAAGACCGCGGGCACGCTATCCTCAAAAGATCGATCCTCACCATCATCCAACTTGCGAAGTCGAGCCATGAAGAGCCCCCCTGAGTCGAGATGATGAGGGTATATACGAGCTGCCCCTTCGAGCCTAGGATCAAATCGAACACCTTCGAAGTGAGTCAAACCCGGAGCGTGATCAATCGGAAGTGCGAGGGGCTCAAGCTCTACGGGCAAACGCCGAAGTGCCTCGGTAACAACTGCCTCGTTCTCCTCAGGGGCAAAAGTGCATGTTACATAAAGAATGACTCCTCCTGGTCGGGTCACCTTAACCGCTCTCTCAAGGAGCGCCCGCTGGGCTTTGGTCACATAACTCAAAAAGGACATCGACTGATTAGGCGCCCGCCCGCCTCCACGACGAAGGGTACCCTCGCCCGAACACGGTGCGTCTACCAAGACCCGGTCGAATGTGGCTCCGACCGGAAAGTCTCGGCCATCTCCAGCAGTCACCATGATGTTTGAATTGCCGAGACGGTACACATTGCCTAGTAACCCACGAATGCGTGGCTCACTCACCTCAGACGCTACAAGGCATCCTGAATCTTCCATCAGTTCCGCCATATGCAGCGTTTTTCCACCTGGCGCAGAGCACAAGTCCAGCACGTGTTCGCCTGGCTCCGGGGCTATCGCGGGAGCCGCAACACCCGTCGATGCCTGCTGGACATACAACAAACCAAGCCAGTGCTCACGAGTCGCGGAAAGCGGACCCGGCCCTTCTTTAACTCTGTGGAACCCCGGAACTCCGTTGACCGGCTCCATCTCAAACCCGTGAGCCCTTAGGCGTTCTATAAGCGCATGCTCTGTGACCCGCCCTGCACACACTCGGAACACCACTGGTTCCGGACGACGAGCAGCTTCGGTGAAGCCCGCCCAATCATCCACAAAGCTGCGGTAGCGGGCGAGGTCGACTTCCCGCTCTCGCGGGGCCTTACGCCTCCTGCGCCTGGGAGTCAGAAGTTGAGTACGCCGGGGTCCTCGTCTTCGCGCACGAGAGTCAGGATCGCCGCCTGGGGCACCACAAGATAGTGCTCGCCTTCAAACGTGATCTCTACCGCAGCCTTCCTAAAGAAAAGCGCATAATCCCCAATTTGGGCCTGTAAAGGAACGTACTTCGGCTCACCAGGCGTGCCGCCAATCTTCCACGGCTCATCGTCGAGTTCAGTGGGGGCAGAAACAGCATTTCCGGGACCTGTAGCGACGACCTTACCGCCCTGCACGGCCTGGTTGTCGACTGCCGTGCTCGGAAGATAGAGACCGACCTTGGTCCGATCCTCACCCTCTTCCGGCTGAATCAGGACACGGTCGCCGACAACGATAAGACGCTTTCTCGATTCTGACATATTCACCCTGTACGACACGCTTTTATCTACACTCGAGGACAGAAAAGCTCGCCTTACAGGAGAATTCCCGCCACCGCCGCAGTCATGAGCGAAGCCATGAGGCCTGCAACCATAGCCTTGGGACCCATCCTGGCTAGGTCTTGCCTGCGCGACGGAGCGATCGCACCGATTCCAGCTATAGTCATGGCGACCGATCCGAAATTAGCAAAAGTCGTAAGAGCGTAAATGCCTATCCCTAAGGATCGTGGATCAACTGATGCACCTGAGGCCAACTCGTTGGAGAGTTCCGCAAACGCAACGAATTCGTTTAAGACAAAGTCGATACCAATCATCCGTCCAATGAGGTCTGCATCCACCCACGGTACCCCCAGCATCCATGCGACCGGGGCCAGAGCTGATCCTAGAAGGCCTTCTAGGGTCACCCCAGGCGCACCGACAAGGGCACCTAGCCACCCCAGTAAGCCGTTGATCATTGCGACAAGAGCAATAAACGCTATCAGCATGGCACCAACTACCAGCGCCAAGCGGAGTCCCTCTGCAGCACCACGAGCAGCCGCATCGATCGCGTTGACATCAGGTCGCTCTACCTCTTCGGCCACGACACCTGTCGTGACCGGTTCTCCGGTCTCTGGGACAAGCAGCTTCGACATCACGAGTGCCGCAGGTGCAGACATCACCGAAGCAGCTATGAGATGTCCCGCAGCATCAGGATGGTATGGCATAAGCATACCGGCATAAGCAGCCAGAACAGTCCCAGAAATAGTTGCGAGTCCCGCGGTCATTATGGCCATCATCTCTGACTCGGTCATTCGCTCTACGTAGGGCTTCACCACCAAGGGCGACTCCATCATCCCCACGAAAATATTCGTGGCCGTGCAGAGTGTCTCCGCACCGGACGTCCGCATGGTGCGCTGCATCGTCCAAGCTACGACCCTCACCACTTTCTGCATGATCCCAAGGTGGTAGAGAACGGTCACGAGCGACGACACAAAGATAATGTTTGGCAAGATGCGAAAGGCGAAAAACGCGCCCGTCTCAGCAACTACACCACCCGTCGAGCTGAACGCGCCATCCGTTCCCAATGTCCCCACCGGTACTTCGCTCCCAACCAGATTACCAAAGACGAAGCGGGCACCTTCGGTTCCATAACCCAGTACCGCATGCACCACATCATTCAATGCGTCGAAGGCTGCCACCCCGGCTGGGGTCCTAAGGACCAGAAGCGCGAAGCCGATCTGAAGAGTTAATCCCCATCCTACGAGGCGCCATGAGACCTTTCTACGATCAGTCGAACAGATCCACGCGATAACTAAAAGAAGGGCAAGTCCGAAAACAGCACGAAGGCGCTCTTCAAACATCAGATGTCGACCTCAACTCTTTCACCTTGTCACAAAGAAAGCGCTCAAAATTCAGGCCAAGTATAAGTGGCTTTTGGATCACAAATCCGAGTGAGCACCGCTCGTTCATGAGAAGATTCTATCTGGCACAGGAGCTTCCTGCGAGAGCGTCTAATACCCAGTCGGCTCCGCCGAGGCGTCCTCAGATTCTCTAGCTGCCTCTCAGGACGTGCCCATCGGAGCGAAGGACCGTACCATGGTGTGTCAACAGGATGCCCGATTAACACATGGTTTATGAAACTGAATAAGCACTCGGCCTACAGGCTCAGATTATTAATATCTGCGAGCACCCTTTTCCTTGCACCACTCTCGATATCTGCCCAATCCATCGCCCAGAGCGGACGATCCGATCAGGGAATGGTTAGCGCCGCGCAACCGCTGGCCACCGACGCAGGAGTCCGAATCCTCGAGATGGGTGGAAATGCAGCCGACGCGGCAGTAGCAGCCGGGTTCGCGATCGCGGTGGTCGAACCGACGATGAACTCGATTGCGGGGCGGAATCAGATTCTGATCCGCACCCCGTCAGGGGAGTTCCACGGCATAGACGGAACAACCCAAGCCCCTTGGGATTATGATCATGAAACCGCACCACGAGCGTCATTCGGGTACGCAGTCATCGGGATTCCGGGTGCTACAGCAGGGCTGCTGAAGCTTCACGAGGAGTTCGGCTCGCTTCCTCTCGCTCAGGTCATGGCACCTGCGATCGAATACGCTGAAAATGGCTTTCGTCTGCTCGCTGGAGATGCTGCGCGACAGGCTGCAGGTGCTGAACAAGCCCTACAGTTTCCGGGGACGGCCGACACCTACTACAAGGGTGACGGCTCTCCTTATAGGGCGGGCGAGACACTCATCCAGCCTGCCTACGCTGAAACCCTCCGAAAAATCATGACTGGCGGACGGGATGTGTTTTATAGAGGAGAGATCGCCCAAGCGATGGCACGAGACCTTCAGGCAAACGGTGCAGTAATCGACCTCGACGACCTCGAACAATATGTAGCGGAAGACAGCCGTATAGTCCGTGGGAGCTACCGAGGTTACGAACTCGTCGGCACAGATGTACCCGCAGCCGGAGTTCTAGCCATCCAAGCTCTGCACATCATGGAAAACTTCGACCCGGATTCGATGACAGAGGCCGAGTGGTTTTCCATTACCGCTCAGGCTCTGCGCATGGCGCAAAGTGAGCTAGGCATCCTTGGGACAGATACGGCCGCCGTAAGAGCGACCTCTAAAGAATATGCAGAGCAATTAGCGATAAATGTTAAGGCACCCGGTCAACGATCCGACCTGCCACAGACCCCGCTACCCCAACTCGAGGAGCGAGGAGACCTGTATGGCGGACACACCACACACCTCTCGACAGCCGATGCCAACGGTATGTTCGTATCGCTGACACAAACGCTCGGTCCAAACATGGGCTCGAAAGTAGTCACCCCAGGACTCGGCTTCCTATACGCCTCGACACTAGGAGGCTACCTCGGCACGATGACTCAACCCGGAATGCGTGCCCGCTCGAATATCTGCCCCTTTATCGTAATGAAGGACGGTGAGGTCATTCTCGTACTTGGAGGCGCTGGCGGGGGCATGATCCCGCCAGCAGTAGTGCACGCAATCACTCGTGTGATCGACTTCGGCCTGAACCTTCCCCAAGCACTCGCCGCGCCGCGCGTTGCGGGAGGATCCGGTGGCGCATTTAATGCTGAAACCTCTCCAGGCATTGGATGGACCGACGTGGAGATCGCCGAGATGAGAGCGCTAGGCTTAGACATCAACGAGCAACCAAGGACAGGAGCATTCGGTAGGATTCATGGAATCCAATTCGACCCCGAAACAAGAACCTTAATCGGCGCGGCTGACCCAGACTGGGAGGGAACGGCGCGCGGACCCATGACGAGCCGACGATGATCTGTACCGTGAGCACATACATTCCTAGTATGTGCCCGTTTAATAACTTTGACACCCCGATTGGAGTGACTGCGTGAATAGACTAACCCTAGTCGCGTTCACCACCCTTCTTCCCGCGTCCTTGGCTGCTCAGGTCGGAGCCGTACCCAGCAGACTTGTCGAGGTTGAGACGGAGCGCTCCAGAGCTTGCGTCAGCACGCTCGGACAGATCGCAGTGCTGGACAGAGTCCTTGCCCCGGTAGTTACTAGAGGGACAAGGCTACGAGAGATCGCCGAGGCCGTTGCACTGGAAGACCGGATGATAGTCGAGCCATTCGAGTCCTCAGACGAAACCGAAGCCCTCGTTCAGAATTGGTTCACCACTGATGCTGCACTAGCGCAACGCTACGTAATGTCAGAGGACAGTGGTGTGCTCGCAGAAAGACAGGCAGGCCGAGAAACAATTAAAGCCGTGATCACTGAAGCACTAACAACCATCCAGCAGTATGCAGATAGCGTGCTCACCGCGAACACCTCGTTAATCCAAGCCGCCGGACCCTGCGATGGAGCGATCTTTGTGCGAGGTGCAGTCCTGAGTGCGTGCGAGGATGCTTCCGGTCCAATCTGCGAACAAGCAGCGCTGCCAGCGGGTGCAGCTGAAGATTTCCGCTTCGTGGATGCCGGGGAGTCGGTATGGGAAATCCAGGAAACACGGCCTTGGACTGTACCCTCACCTCTTCAACCAACAGAGGATGGTCAACTGGGAGGCGGACGCACAATTGGGTACGCGAGGGTGGGCAACTTAGCGATATCACTCTCCTTTTCACCGCTCTTCAGAGAAAGAGAACAAATGTCGGAGGTAGAACTCGCCCGATATGACGCCGTAAACGATTCTCTTGGCATTGCCATCGATCACCCCACACTCGCGGTAACAACTGCGTTCGGCATACGGGCCGCTCTCAACGAGCCACTTGGAACAGAGACGCGATATGTCCTTCACTTCGACGACATAAATGTCCCTGACATCCTCTGGAGCGGCCCTGTAGAATCGAGTACCCCCCTCGAAGCGGCGATACCACTAGGGGCGGCTCACGTTGTGCGATTTCGTGCCGGAGACCCGGTGATGCTGACCGCTATAGGTGGGACAGACGGAAACGAGCCCGAGTACTCAATCATGATTGGGAATGTCAACCAGACGCCCGCTGCCACAGTGCTCCTCAACTACATGGCAACGCAAATGGCCGATGACCTTAGTCGGTTCGAACAACCCCGTGACTGAAATAGAGCGAATGTGAAGCAATGCCGACGCACCAGTCCATCGCTATTCGTTATCGAACTATCCCAGCTCCTCCGACTCGATCATCCATAACAAACTTGTCACGTGCAGGCATAACCACCGCTGGTAGAGTTTCGGAATCCATCACTGCATCCTCAGGAACGATCTCGTTCATCCAAAGAACATAGGCGATGACGGCATAGACCTCATCAGCCGTTAGTATGCCGGGAGTCAGCTGAGGCATCGCCTTGCGAATGTAGTCGTAGAGAGTAGTAGCATAGGGCCAATAGTTCCCCACGGTTCGTGTGGTAGGAACATCCCCCCATTGTTCGCTGTCGACCAATCGATCGTTGGGCCCTTCAGTTCCAGTAAGACCGTGGCAGGCAATGCAGTGAATGTTGTAGATGTCCCGACCCTCCTGTACAGATCCACTCCCTTCTGGGAGCCCCACTCCGTCCGGTCGAACGTCGATGTCCCACATTGCGACCCGCTGCTCAGAGGCTTCGACTCCGAAATCAAAACGGTCGGGAGCGTTCGCGGGGAGCCCTAACGCCGTTCCGGGCATCGCAATCTCGGCAGAAGAAACCTGACCGCCAGAAGATGTCTCACTCATATCAGCGCAAGCGACCATGAATGTGACGACCACTAACGATGCGACATAGAGTTTTGCGACGTCTGCGCCCCGATTAGACGGCTGACTCATAGAAGGTCTCCTAGGCCGAACGTTACCTCGCCCGTTCGTGCAATTTTCCAAGCACGCTGATGGTTTTGGTGATAAGACGTTCTCGTGCCGCGCGCTTCCCAAAGCTGCTCGACCGTCGGCTGTACATAACCCGTCTCGTCGGTTGCACGACTCAGGATGACAGTATCACGCCCATTCCAGTCGAAAAGGTGACGGAAGCGAACCGTAGACTTGTCTAAGATCGGCCCCTCTAAAGCTGCATCGGACCAATTCCTGCCACCATCAGTGCTCACCTCAACTCGAGTGATCCTACCTCTTCCGGACCAGGCAAGTCCACGAATCTCCCACCATCCTTTGTCCGGCAACACATATGGGTAGGAGGGGAACGTGATCACAGACTTCGCGTCCATCACTAGACTGAACTGTCGGACTGTCCCATCTCCCAAGGGGTCGGTGTACTTCGACGTCTCGTCTCTGGTGTGGGTAGGCTGGTCGGTGACCTCGATTCGGCGAAGCCATTTGACCGATGTATTGCCCTCATATCCTGGATTAAAGAGGCGGAGTGGGTAACCCTGTTCCGGCCGGATACGCTCCCCATTCTGACCATAGGCAAGAATTGAGTCTTTCATCACCTTTTCGAGAGGGACACTCCGAGACATGACCGCAGAGTCCCCTCCCTCTGCCAAAACCCAACTTGCTCCAGGCCTGACTCCGACCTCGCGCAGGATCGTCGATACCGCTACCCCAGTCCATTCACTCGTGCTCAACAACCCATCGAGAGCCTGAACCGTCACCTCAGTCGGCATCCTCTCGCGATTGTAGACGCCCCCTCCATTCCCAGAGCACTCAAGAAAGCGGATCCGTGAGACCTGCGGATAACGCATGAGTTCAGACATGCGAAAGACCATCGGTCTCTCAACCATACCGTGAACAAGTAATTCGTGATCTTCAAACCGGATGTCTGGGATACCAGCGTGGTGCCGCTCGAAGTGCAAATCCGCTGGCGTGATTGTTCCCATCAGATCCGCAAGAGGAGTGCGCGACGACGACGAAAGTGCAGGCGCCCTGATGAGTCTTTTGGGTTGCTCAGACGGCGCCCTGCTTCCGACTTCGGAAACCAATCGACCCGGAACCTTAGTTGGATCGGTTGGAGCTTCCTGAGCGATCAACTGAATCGCATCCGCCTGGGTCTTCACTAGACCCGCTGCGATCACTCCAGAAGTCGTCGTGATCCACGTGCGGCGCGAGAGTTTGGGACTTTCAGCACTCGGCATGGAGTCGGCTCCTCGTTCCAGTCTTCAAGCGGCGACGACAACCTGTCGCGTTCAAGCGTCTGAGGCCAGTAGCTTCGATGACCGATCTTCTTTGTTCATCTCATCCGTTGAATCACCGGAATTCGCCTCCGCGGTAGACGCCAGCCCACGACTGGAGCAGATTCACTAACCATTCTTACTTGCTTGGAGTAACTACCGATGCGCGGACATATTGTCGCTTCAGTCTTCATGGCGACACTCGTAGCTGCGCCCTTAGCGGCGCAAGATCTTGAGTTCCCAGCCGGATTCGATGAGCCCATGCCTATGCACCACGATGGGCGCGGCCTAGGTGACTTTCACAGAGAAATCACAACCACGTCCTCAGAGGCTCAACGCTTTTTCGATCAGGGCATACAGTTGATGTACGCGTTTGATACGAACCTCGCCGCGCGATCATTCCGTGAGGCATGGAAGCTCGATCCTAATTGTGCCATGTGTTACTTCGGCGAAGCATGGGCATGGGGCTCTTACCTGAACGGTCCCATGACAGCACCAGATGCTCCGCGCGCCTACGCGGCGATTCAAAAAGCTCTCGAGCTTTCCGATAGCAATGCGTCCGAAATAGAACGAGAGATGATCGAAGCGTTAGCGGTTCGCTATGAGCAGGAGCATGACCCTGACAAGCGCCGTTCACTCGACGAAACATGGGCCGAGGTGGCCAACAATCTCTTTGAGAGTTATCCGAATGATCTGGACATCGGTTTCTTGGCCGGTGAGTCGCTGATGCTCTTACAGCCGCGACGTGGCAGATGGGACATCGGGAATCCGGAAGTGCAGGAGATCCACCGAGTTCTCGAATCTGTGCTCAAACAGGACATCACCCACCCTGGCACATGCCACCTTTATATCCATGCAACCGAGCCAACACAGGAACCAGGTCTAGCAGAGGCATGTGCGGACCACCTCGGCCAGTCGATTCCAGGAGCCAGCCATATCCAGCATATGCCGTCTCATACGTACAATCGGATCGGCCGATGGGGTGACGCAGTCAGGGGCAACACCGAAGCATGGCATTCAGATTTAAAGGCGGCTTACGGTGACGGCTTCGCTATCTATCCGTCACATAACCTGCATATGCTACTTTTCGCCGCTTCAAATGACGGCCAGGGTGCCGTAGCTATTCAAGCGGGTCGCGAGTATGCCAACCTCATGGACGGAGCCACGTTCTACGAAGTGCTGACGATGGTTCGGTTCGGGCGTTTCCAGGATATCATCGAACTACAAGAGGCTCCGGAAGGGACTGTCTTCCGCGGGCTTTATGACTTCGGGAAAGGTTACGCGCACCTGAGGATGGGCGATGAAGGTACTGCACGCTGGTACATGCACCTCTTAGAAACTGCCTTGGAAGAGAATCCAGACGACAATTTCCGTGGCCACTCCGCAAAGCAGTTGCTAGGGGTCGTTGGTGCGATTCTCAAGGGTGAAATTCTCCGCGCGAATGGCGAGGTCGAGGAAGCGATTAGCTTACTATATGCGGGGGGAGAGTTAGAGGATGGGTTGCGGTATGATGAACCTGAGCCTCTCCCATTCTCGATATACACGTGGCTCGGTGACGCGTTACACGAAGTGGGCCGATATGAGGAAGCGGAGGACGCCTTCCGGCACGAACTTTCCAAGCATCCTAATAATGGATGGTCGCTCTTCGGGCTTGAGCGAGCACTGCGCTCGCAAGGCAAGACCGAAGAGGCGGACGAAGTCAACGCGGAGTTCCGAGAAGCTTGGGCCAGATCAGACACTTACCTTCGAGGGCCGATCTTCTAGATAAACGCTTAAATCTGGGGTGGGGTTGCTCCAAAGTGATCCCACCCCAAAGCGTTTATTGGCAACGCTATACGCTATTCGTCATGCTCCACTATCTCGCCGCTCTCCGGGACTGAATCTTCTCCTCTCGTATCCATATACCTTTCGACTTCCGCTACCAGATCAGTGCTCCACACGGGCGAGGGCACCCGGGCAGCGGAGCCATTCGTCACAAGAACCACGGCAGCACGAAGCTGCTCCTCACGGTCCGAATCCCGAGACTTGAGAACACGAAGTGCAACTTCAACGGCAGCGCTTGATCCATGCCTTGAAGATTGCCCACCGAATACGGTGACGAATGGACCACCAATGGCTCCAACAAAGGCAAACAACATCGCAAACGGCGTAAAGAACGAGAGCGCTGGGATTTCTCGAAGGAGGTGAGGCCATACTACGAAAACGACTACTCCCGCGATCGCCCCTAGCCATCCCAATCGGCGCGCGTTTGGCAGCACCCGCGCTTCTTGAAGTTCTACCCGAGCCATCTCGATAGTTCGAAAATCTTCCGCCGACAATACCACCTGTCGATTATGAGGCCCTCTTTCCACCAGTCAGTACCTTCCTCAAAATTAGGTCCTAGAACACAGGATGATACTATCCCCGCCTCCACCGCACCCGGTGGAGGCGATTACCCACAAATCAACAAGACTGGAATGAAGCACCGTTCTGGGCTTACCATAATTGTATGCCATACTACGAATATGAGTGTGCGGAAAACGGCGAGATCGTCGAAGTCCGTCACGGAATGGACGAACAGCTCACCACATGGGGTCAGCTAGCAGATCGTAGCGCAATCGATCCTGGAGATACTCCGGCAGATGCACCAATCCGGCGTATCATGAGTAATACGGTTTCTGTTACCGGAACGTCAGGTCAAGCAGACTTCCAGGGGTGCGGGACCGGCTGCGGCTGCGCGACATAGAACTGAATCAGGTCGACGTACTGGTCCTCGGCGCCGGTCCCGCGGGCTGCGCCGCTGCCATACTGCTCGCTCGTCGAAGTCATAGGGTGATGTTGGTGAGTCCGGAAACACCAATCTCCGGCTCACTTGCCGTGTCGATACCTCCATCCGCACGGCGGGTCCTAGAAGAACTTGGGGCACTGGACTCCGTAGACGCAGCGGGCCTCTATCCGAACTTAGGCAACTCAGTGATCTGGGCAGATAAGCCTCCTCGTTCAGAAATGTTCTCCAACGACTCGAAAGGATATCATACCGATCTAGCAACCCTAGAGCGCATACTCTTGGAG
>DEBI01000063.1:0-17556 GCA_002348465.1 Gemmatimonadales bacterium UBA2960
CAGGCTACTCAGATGTTCGGGACGATTCTGGAGAATGTGGTTCTAGACCAAAAAACTCGAGCAGTCGACTATGCTGATGGCTCTATAACTGAAAATACGCGCGCTTCGTACCCTATCCACTACATCCCCAATGCTGTGCTGCCCAGTCGTGGAGAACATCCCGAAAACATTGTATTTCTGACGGCGGACGCATTTGGTGTGCTGCCGCCGATCTCAAGACTTACGCCTCAACAAGCCATGTACCACTTCCTTTCTGGATACACAGCCAAGGTAGCGGGCACGGAGCGGGGTGTGACCGAGCCTATAGCAACTTTTAGCGCTTGTTTTGGCGCCCCATTTCTGCCTCAGCATCCAGGAGTTTATGCTGAAATGTTGGGAGATAAGCTGCGCGAGCATGGGGCTACGGTATGGCTTGTAAATACTGGATGGAGCGGTGGTGGTTATGGGGTCGGAGGGCGAATGAGGCTCGACCACACAAGGTCTATGGTGAATGCTGCCTTAGGGGGCCAGCTTGACGATGTGGAGTATCTTAGGGATCCTGTTTTTGGACTAGCAATCCCTTCCACAGTCTCGGGTGTACCCGACGAGGTTCTACAGCCGCGGGGCACTTGGTCTGATGGGACAGCGTACGATGTTTCTGCGAGCAAGCTTGCAGATATGTTTAGGAAAAATTTCGAGAAGTTTGCGGATCGGGTGTCCGATGAAGTGAGGGCAGCCGGACCTGAGTGAGGAAAAATCTCTCTAGGTCTTTCGCAACGCTCGAGTAGTAACTGATCCAGGACTAATTCTTAGTCGTCCTGTGATTTCCTCCGGTTTCTGCAGAATCAATTTGTTGGGCATGCGGTATAGGGAGCGCTTCGCCCGCATAGGGATTAGCTTCGGATGCGTACTCCCAAGTGGCCCGTCCTCACGATACGACTCGACATGAGAATTTCATTTCAGCACGCGATCTCAGTACTTACCTTCTTGGCTCTATTAATTGCAGCCCCAGTAGCTTCTCAGGCGCCATCCTATGTACCAGAGGATGCCGCTGCCCGTTACCACCCACTTCCATCCCTGCGCGAGCAGGCTACTGAGCAACAGGAGTGGTTGCGACTGCGATTGACGCGTGTGTTGCCGGCGCTTATGGCCGAGTACGATGTTGATATGTGGATTCTCTCGATGCGCGAGTATGGTGAGGATCCCGTCTTTCGGGCTATTGCATCACCGACGACCTTCGCAGCGCGACGCCGTTCGATTTATGTCTTCACGCGTCAAGATGACGGCACTGTAGAGCGCCTAGCGCTCGGTGGAACGAGTCAGGGGGGGATGTTCGAAGCCTTTAGGTCGACGCGACCGGCCCCGACCCAGCCTACGGCAGAGCTAGTGGGTAACGAGCAGTGGAATCTTCTAAGGGAGGTAGTCGAGGATCGTGACCCTGAAAATATCGTCCTCAACATTGATCCCGTATGGGCTTTTTCAGACGGCCTAGGTGCGGGTGAGGCCGAGGTACTTTTGGAAGCTCTCGGTAACGAGTACTCAGGTAGAGTGAAGCGTGAGCCGCGACTTGCGATGAATTATATATCTCTTCGTTTGCCTGAGATGATGCCTCGTTATCGAAAGATAGAGGAAAGTGTGCATGCCCTGATCTCTGAGGCTTTTTCCAATTCTGTGATAACCCCCGGCGTAACAACGACGGATGACGTCGTTTGGTGGATGCGCCAAAAACTGAGAGATCTGGGTTACACCACTTGGTTTCAGACGTCCGTTAATGTCCAGCGAGCGGGGAGTCTGCCATCAGCGCCAGGTGTGGGTGGGTCAACCGTGATCCAGCCTGGTGACCTTCTTTGGACGGATTTCGGGTTGGTTGCTATGAACCTGCACACAGATACGCAGCACCTTGGGTACGTTCTAAGAGAGGGAGAGACCGATGCTCCCAATGGGCTCAAGCAGTGTTTGGCGAATTCGAACCGGCTGCAGGACATACTTCTAGCGCACATGAAGCCAGGTCTCACGGGCAACGAGGTCTTAGCCAATACGCTTGCTCAAATGCGCAGCGAGGGGATTGATGGAACAGTCTACACACACCCGATTGGAGATCATGGACATGGGGCGGGACCTCTTATCGGACGGTGGGATGCGCAGGAGGGGGTTGCAGTCCGTGGCGACGCGGTCATGCTTCCAAACGTCTGGCATTCGATAGAGTTGCAGACCACGACGCCGATCCCAGAATGGGACGGAAAGCCTGCTTCGTGCCGACAAGAAGAGGAAGCATATCTTGCCGAGGATGGAAGTCGCCACTGGGTCTACCGACGTCAGAGCCGATTCCATTTGGTCTGGTAGTAGGGGACTGACTAGCCCAATCCTGACGTAGACGAGGATGGTGAGGTGAATAGCACGGGGAAACCCTTTGATCGATCTATAGTCGAGGGCCCTATACGAGGGGCGGTGTGGAAGCTCGCTTGGCCTACGATGCTTCAGAACATCATAGGAGGGCTTCAGGGCATAGTGGACCATGCGATGGTAGGCAACTATGTCGGCTACGTGGGGAATGCTGCTATCGGTGTGTCTTGGCAGATCTTTCTCGTAGTCATCGTGTTCATCTCATCTTTGTTCACGGGCATGGGCGTGTTGGTCGCTCGCTTTACTGGGGCCAATGAGCCCGACAAGGTTAATCGGACGGTATACCAAGCTTTTCTGACGGCAGTGATGCTTGTCGCCTTTGTTTTGGCGCCCATCGGTTGGGTTTTTTCTCCGGTACTTCTTGAACTGGTAAACGCAACAGCAGAGGTTCAGGCCGAAGCGTTGCCCTACCTCCGAACGATGTTCGTTTTTTCTTTCGGGATGCTTCTCTTTTTCATGTTCTCAGGGGCTCTACGCTCGGCCGGAGATGCTCAGACTCCGATGCGACTCGGGATCGCGATGACACTGCTGAACATTGGGCTCAATGTCATTCTGATTCGCGGCCTCGGCCCAGTGCCTGCGTTTGGCACCCTGGGTGCCGCGATGGGCACTGTGATTGCGGGTGCTGTTGTGTCTATTTACGCGCTTGTGAACCTGTTTGGTGGCCGTTGGGTCGTAGCGTTTCACCGAAACATGGAGTGGAAACCGGACTGGAATATTATTCGAGAATTGTTCCGCTTTGGCCTCCCGACTGGGATTCAAGGTGTAGCGATGAACATTGGCGGTGTGCTGCTCCTCGCATTTATTGGTTCACTGGCGACCAGTGCCCAAGCTCAGGCAGCATATGTTGTGAGTTACACGCAACTGTTCTCGTTTATAACGTGGACATCTGTGGGCATCATGGGGGCGACCGCTGCGGTTGCAGGCCAGAATCTCGGTGCGGGAAAGCCCGATCGGACTGCTAAATCGGTCAACGTTGCCGCGGGTTTTGGCCTTTCCCTAGCCGCGGTTATTGGTCTCACTTTTCTGCTGATACCCGACCATCTCCTTGGAATTTTCGGGATGAACGATCCGGTGGTACAAGGACTCGCTGTGGAACTCCTGAGATACCTCGCCTTATCTGGACTCTTTATAACTGTCGCGCTTGCATATACAGGAGGCTTGCAGGGCACCGGAGATACCAAAAGCCCAATGTACATTTCGATCGTCTCTCAGATGATCATCCCACTGGGGATGTGCTGGACTATCCAGACGTTCTCTACCCTTGATCCACATGAGATCTGGATGGCCATAGTGTTGGGGCACTTCGCCCGGATGTTACTCAGCATGGTGGCGTTCAGGCGCGGGCACTGGAGTGAGATCCGAGTAGATATTGGGGGTGCGGAGTCGGCCTGACATAACCTCCCCGTGCACCTCGCGGTGGCACCGTTCGGCCCCCATTATCACCGTATCCAGTCACTAAGAACGGGACACTGAGTGCATAGATGGCAAAGCAATACTGGCTGATGAAATCCGAGCCCTACGTCTACTCGATTGAAGACCTCGAGCGGGACGGCTCGACGTGTTGGGAGGGGGTAAGGAACTACAAGGCGCGCAACAATATGCGTGAGATGAAGGTGGGCGACGAAGTCCTCTACTATCACTCGAATGCCAAGCCCCCGGGGGTTGTGGGCATAGCCCGCGTTTGCAAGGAGGCCTATCCCGACCACTACGCTTTCGAGAAGGGACATACGTATTTCGATGCTAAATCCGACCCAGAAAACCCGCGCTGGTACATGGTCGACGTTGAGTTCGTATCGAAGGTCGATGATGTCGAGCAGCCACTGTCTCTGCACCAGATTAAGGCCGACGATAAACTTTTGGATATGGAACTGATCCGGTACGGAAGACTGTCTGTACAGTCGGTGAAAAAGTCTGAGTTTGACTATGTGAAGAAGTTGGCGGGTCTTTGATCCGCGCTCGTCCTGCATCCGAGAAGCCGAGTGGAGTTGAGGCACGCGCGCGGGCAGCTTTGCAGGGCTCGATCTATTGGGCTCTAGCAGCTTGCAAACTGGGAGTCATGTTAATGCTCTCGTCTGGGGCGGCTGAGGGGCAGAAAGTCCCGGACGCTAGGGCGCTCGGCGTTCACCTCACAGGTGAACCTGGTCCGAACAATGCAATCACAGACGTCGCTGGTGTCGAGGTTGGACATACGACGATCATCCAGGGTGAGGGACAACTCGTTGTTGGAGAGGGCCCAGTTCGGACAGGTGTTACGGCGATTCTTCCGCGCGGTCGGGAATCTGGAGATTCGGTCTTTGCTGCTTGGTTCAGCTTGAATGGCAACGGTGAAATGACGGGTACCACCTGGATTGAGCATTCAGGGATTCTAGAAGGCCCGATCATGATCACGAACACTCATAGCGTGGGAGTAGTACGCGACGCTGTTATAGCTTGGCAGAGGGATCGGGATCCGACGTTTCTATGGGCGTTACCTGTTGTGGCCGAGACTTATGACGGGAGCCTCAATGACATAAATGGTTTCCATGTCACCGCAGAACACACTTTTGATGCATTGGACGGTGCCCGTGGAGGCGCAGTTTCTCAGGGTGCGGTCGGCGGTGGAACTGGGATGCGCTGCCATGGCTTTAAGGGAGGAATCGGTTCCTCTTCTCGACTGGTTGGGCCTTATACTGTCGGGATTTTGGTGCAGTGTAACCAGGGCTTAAGAGAGGACCTGAGGATCTCTGGCGTTCCTGTAGGGGAGATGTTACCAGAGCCGTCATCTTGCTATGCAGATCGATCAATTCCTGCCGCCGTGCGTAGGAGCGGAGTGCCGTGGTGCATGCGCCCCAGTGGTGAGCCTCCCGATGCCCTTCTCGACAGCGGAGGTTTACTTGAGCCCATCCCGGAGGGAGCGGGGTCGATCATTATTGTGCTCGCGACAGATGCGCCGCTCCTCCCAACTCAAATCAAGCGACTAGTCACACGGACCACTATGGGCCTCGCTCGAGTCGGCGGCATGGGCTATAACGGGTCTGGAGATATTTTCATCGGCTTTTCGACAGCGAACCGTGCGGCGGCGGCCGACCGGGCTGAAGTGACTGGATTGGAGATGATACCGAATGATCAACTCAACGGGTTGATTGCATCTTCAGTGCACGCAACCGAGGAGGCGATCCTCAATGCGATGCTGGCTGCCGAGACGCTTACCGGGATCAACGGTTATACGGTCCCGGCGCTTCCCGAGGACCGACTCACAGAGATCATGTCTAGGGTGAATAGTGCCCTAGGCGATCTTCGACGGAAGTAGTAAAAGTCTTTTAATCACCTCTCATTCAACCTCAGTGATCATGGGCTCACTTGTTCAGAACTACATCGGAGGAGGATGGCGCTCGGCGTCGTCAACCGAGACTCACTCAGTAAAGAACCCGGCGTCGGGAGCAGAGATTGCCCAAGTACCTCTCTCAACGTCTTCAGACGTCGACGCGGCGGTTCAAGCCGCGAAGGCTGCTTTTCCCGGATGGCGCGCGACGCCTTCTCCGGTACGGGCTCGTGTTCTCTTCCGGTTAAAAGCGTTGCTAGAAGAGCATAAGGAAGAACTGGCGGTGCAACTGACCAAGGAGCACGGGAAGATCCTAGCAGAGACACGCGGGGAAGTGCAGCGTGGAATTGAGAACGTTGAACACGCTTGCGGTGTTCCCACACTGATGATGGGTGACACGGTTGAAGAGATTTCCAAAGGCATCGACTCAGCGTCCTGGCGCCAGCCTCTCGGCGTCTTCGGTATTATCACACCTTATAACTTCCCGGTAATGATCCCTCTGTGGTTTTGGCCCTACGCAGTTGCAACAGGAAATACCGTGGTGCTTAAGCCCAGTGAGCAAGATCCCCTCACGCACCAGAAGATAGTGGACCTTGCTAGGGAGGCTGGGCTTCCGGACGGCGTCTTGAATGTCGTACACGGTGGCCGTGAGGTTGTCGAAACGATGTGTGACCATCCTGATATAGAGGGTGTCTCGTTCGTGGGCTCGAGTGATGTGGCGAAGATAGTTTACACGCGTGCTGGAGCCGCTGGGAAACGCGTGCAGACGCTCGGCGGTGCGAAGAACTTCCTGATCGTCATGCCCGATGCGGATATGGACGCGACGCTGGATGCGTGCGCTGGTTCCATTTTTGGATCGTCAGGTCAGCGCTGCTTGGCTGGAAGCGTTGTCGTCGGCATTGGAGACGCGCATCACCAGATCCGTGAGCGAATCCTTGATTATGCCTCTTCAATCCGCATAGGGGACGGACTCGAAAGCACAACACAGATGGGCCCAGTCATTTCTGGCACACATCGCGACAGGGTGAAAGAGTTTATCAGCCAGGGTGTATCGGATGGAGCGACTCTCGCTCTGGATGGCCGAGATGCCACTGTTGAGGGGCTTGAAGGTGGCTACTGGGTAGGCCCTACAGTCTTCGAAAATGTTTCACCAAGTATGTCGATTGTGAGTGAGGAGATCTTTGGCCCAGTGGCTAGTATCAATCGAGCCGACAGCGTCGAGGATGCGATTGAGATGATGCACAGCAATCGTTACGGGAACGCTTGCTCACTCTTCACTACGAGCGGTCATGCAGCACGTGAGTTCCGCTACCAGGCGGGAATAAGCATGGTTGGCATCAACATTGGAGTTGCCGCACCGATGGCATTTTTCCCGTTTGGTGGCTCAAGACAGTCGTTTTTTGGTGATCTCAAGGCTGCGGGTAAAGACGGCATCGCATTCTATACCGATCAGCGTGTGGTGATCTCACGCTGGTCGGCGGTAAAGGCTGACCCGCACAACCTGCCGAAAAACAGCTGATGGATAACATCGTCGCGTTCCAGTGTGGCGACTAAGTGACTGAAGACCTAAACCGAGCACGTAAGATGATTGAACCATCTAATACTCTAGACGCGACCAGCGCCGAGACGATCCACGGCCGAGATGAATTTCTTCTCCCAGGGATGCTTCACTTATACGAGGAACCGCTCGTGCTCGCGGAGGGCAATGGCGTACGGGTTAACGATCCGGAAGGCAATGAGTATATCGACCTTTTTGCCGGTATCCTGACGACTTCAGTCGGGCATTGTAATCCCAACGTAGTAGGCGCGGTCACCGCTCAAATGAAGAAGCTCGGCCATATTTCGACCCTCTATGGCAACGAGATGCATGTCGAGGCGGCTCGCAAGATTGCAGACATTACCCCCGGAATGTTGAACAGAACGTTTTTCAGCAACTCGGGCACGGAAGCGGTTGAAACCGCACTTATGATGGCGTGCCTGGCAACGGGCCGAAGCGAGATCATCGCTCTGCGCGTCGGATACCACGGTCGCTCGTTCATGGCGACGAGCGTGACTGCACACTCAGGCTGGCGGCCGCTGGCTACCCAAGTGGCTGGCATCAAACACGCGAAGTCTCCGAATCTCTACCGTTGTTGCCCGTCTAAGACACGTTGTGACGAAACATGTGTCGATAAGTTTGTGGATGACCTCGAAGAGGTGATTGTGACTACGACCAACGGCCGACCCGCAGCGTTCATCGCCGAGACTATAATGGGCGTGGCCGGATATGTAGTGCCGCCAATGGGTTATTTCGAAAAGGCAGCCGAGGTAATCAGGCACTACGGGGGCTTACTTGTCATCGATGAGGTTCAGGCGGGATTTGGGCGTTGTGGTGATCACTGGTTCGGAATCCAGCACCATGGGGTCGAGCCGGACATTATGGTGATGGCGAAGGGCATCGCGAACGGCGCTCCGGTTGGAGCCACGGTCACGACGGATGAGATCGCTCACTTATGGAAGGGTAAGCACATCTCGACTTTCGGTGGGAACCCAGTCTCGATGGCCGCTCTTTGTGCCACACAGGACGAGCTGCATCGTCACAACGCACCAAAAAATGCTCGTCAGCGTGGGGATCAGCTTAAAGAAGCACTCAAGGAAATGCAGGCCCGCCACCCTTGGATGGGGGATGTGCGCGGAATGGGCCTAATGCAGGCGATAGAGGTCGTAAAGGATCCAGTCTCGAAAGAGCCCGATGTGGAACGGACAAAGAGGCTTTTGGAGGCATCCCGTGAAGAAGGGGTCCTTGTTGGGCTGGGTGGCCTGTACGGCACGGTCGTGAGAATCGGGCCGTCGCTCTTGATTACGGAGCAGGAGATGGCAGAAGGGATCGAGAAGCTTGGTAAGGCGGTGGACAGGGTGGGTTCCTGATGCCGCTCGATGCCTGGGTTTTGTTAGTTGTATCTGTCGGGCTTGGCCTTGGCCTTGAAGTTTCATTCATGCTAGCTCGGAAGCGTGATCGGTGACTTCGGCCACGATCCTTGGCGTTGTAATTGGTTACTTGCTGATCCTTCTTGCGATCGGCTTTTGGGGTGGCCGGGAGTCAAGTGACCTAAAGGGTTACTACGTTGCGGGCAAGAAACTTCCGTCTTGGGTCATTGCGTTCAGCTCGAACGCGACGGGGGAGAGTGCTTGGTTATTGCTTGGCCTCACCGGGATGGGCTACGCCATTGGAGTTCATGCCTTCTGGATCATCATGGGTGAGGTTTTGGGGGTGGCTTGTGCTTGGGTTTTCGTGGCTCGGCCTTTCAAGGAGTATACGGATCGGTGTGACGCTATCACCGTTCCCGATTACCTGACGGAGCGATTTCTTGATACGTCCAACGCGTTTCGATGGCTATCCGCGGTCATCATCCTGAGCATGGTTGTGGCCTACACGGCGGCTCAACTCACGGCGTCAGGTAAGGCTTTCGACTCCTTTCTCGGTACCGGGTACACGCAAGGTGTCTGGATTGGCCTTGCGATTGTTCTTTTCTATACAACGGTTGGAGGCTTTAAGGCCGTCGCTTACTCGGATTTTGTTCAGGGTGTGCTGATGCTGGGTTGTCTCCTCATGCTACCAATCGTGGGGATGGCGAACGCGGGAGGCTGGGGTGACATGATCTCGAATCTCCGTGCTCAAGATCCTGCCCTCCTTGAGCCAATGGGCTCTTACGGTCTAACTCTGGCTGGAGTGATAAGCGCCGCGGGATCGGTTGCGATCGGTCTGGCTTTCCTGGGATCTCCCCAGCTTCTGACTCGTTTTATGGCGGCACGAGATCAGAAGCAGATAGTGGACGGCGGGTTCTGGGCCGTCCTCTGTGTGATTGGGTTTGACGTAGGTGCCGTCTTTGGCGGTATGGCTGGTCGATCGCTCTTTCCTGGGCTAGCGGACCCGGAGACGATTTTGCCGGCGATGAGCGCTGCACTGTTTCCAGCTTTTTTCACGGGGATATTTCTCGTGGTGGTGCTCGCGGCCATTATGTCCACCATGGACTCGCTACTGATTCTCGCATCTTCTGTAGTGGTTAGGGATGTAGTACAGAAGTCACTTGGCTCGTCTGCTTCTGAGCGTATGCTTTCAATGATGGGCAAAGGCGTAACGGTCGTGATTGGTAGTATCGGGCTTGTTGTCGCCCTTCTAGAGGTGCGAGTGATCTTCGACTTTGTTCTGTTCGCCTGGTCGGGGATCGCGTGTGCGTTCACGCCGGTTGTGCTCTGTTCCCTTTACTGGAAACGGACTACTCGTGAAGGTGCGATCGCGGGCATGATTGGTGGCTTTGCGACCACAGTGATTTGGGTTCGAGTGTTTAAGGCGGGCTTCTACGAGTTGTATGAGATGATTCCCGGTTTCGCAGCCGGGTTGCTTGTGTGCATTGTGGTAAGTCTCGTAACGAAGCCGGACGACGGGGCAATAACAGAGATCGAATCTGTTCGTGACAAGGTGGGGCCTGTGTTCTAATAGAAGGAGGCACGATGTCGGATTTTGATCGTAGGCAATTTTTGGGACTCGGTGCAGCAGCAGCAGCAGGGCTCACCACCGGATGCGAGCCCAGTAGAGAAGGATCCTTAGTTCCTGACCTGATCGTGGTGAACGCCAACGTTCTGACACAGGATGACAGCCAGCCTAAGGCTGAAGCCTTTGCGATCCACAACGAACGTTTTGTAGCCGTCGGATCTTCGTCGGACGTGAAGAACCTCGCTGGGCCTAACTCAACGGTGTTGGACGTTGCGGGCATGACTGTTGTCCCTGGGTTCATCGACGCCCACTCGCACCCTTCTGGTGCGGGTTTGAATGAACTAAGGAATGTAAATACGAATCTGGGCTCGATTGCGCGCATTCAGGCGGCGCTGCGTGAGCGTGCTGTATCTACACCGCCGGGCGAGTGGCTCGTCGGTTTCATGTATGACGATACGAAGCAGGAGGAAGGGCGCCCTCTCAGCCGGACAGACCTCGATCAGGTCAGCACGGATCACCCGATTATGGTGGGGCATCGCGGTGGTCATACCGGGGTCTACAACTCTAAGGCGTTCGAACTCGCCGGAGTGACTGCACAGACGAGGGATCCTTTCGGGGGCCACTTCTACAGAGAGAATGGAGAATTGACGGGTAAGGTCGCTGAGCGGGCAAGAGCTGCTTTCAATGTGCCTAGCGGTTCGACCCCAGAGGAGCGAGCACGGGGTGTTGCCGTGATCTGTCAAAAGATGAACGCTGCAGGACTGACCTCGGTGCATCAAGCGGGGACATCTCGGAGCGATTTTATCGCATACCAAGATGCTCGAGCGAGTGGCGATCTTTCTCTCCGGATGAATCTCATGGCGCGCGGGCTGACATTTCCATCACTAATGCGGTCGGGCCTTCGAACAGGGATGGGTGACGAATGGCTTCGGATAGGCCCTGTAAAGTTCTCTGCTGACGGATCTGCATCCGAGCGCACGATGGCGATGAGCACCCCATATGCTGGGCGTCCGGACGACTTTGGCATCCTTACCATGACTCAGGACGAAATTCATGACGCCGTGGAAGAGGCTCATCGTGCTGGATGGCAGGTCGCGATCCATGCGAATGGAGATATCACCATCGACATGGTGCTGAATGCCTACGAACGGATGGCTCGGCAGTATCCGCGTACCGATGCCAGACATCGCTTGGAGCACTGCTCGTTGGTGAATACAGAGCTTCTGAGACGGATCGCAGAGGGTGGCTATATACCTGCGCCTTTCTATACCTATGCCCATTACCATGGTGAGAAGTGGATTGAGTATGGCGAGGAGAAGATGAATTGGATGTTCGCCCACAAATCCTTCATGGACTACGGAATCATGGTCGCACCAGCGTCGGATCACAGCCCAGGCCCCTACGAGCCACTTATGGCTTTGCAGTCCATGGTCACACGTAAGGACTTTTCTGGGCGTGTCTGGGGCCCAAGCCAGCGTATCACGCTCGATCAGGCGATGAAGATTTGTACAATGCACGGGGCATATGCCTCGCACGAGGAGAGAGTTAAGGGCTCGATCACTGCCGGCAAACTGGGTGACTTTGTCGTGCTGAGTGAGAGTCCGTACGATGTAGAGCTAGACGGGATAAAGGAAATCCAGGTAGAGCGGACGGTGGTTGGGGGAAAAACCGTCTACGAAGCCTGACTCAAATGATATTCAAATGAAGGACAAAGGAAGAACGAGGATGCTTAGAAACTTGATTGCAGGTAGAGTCCGTGCGTTGATGTTCGCGGTCGTAGTGGCAGAACTGATCTTCGTCTTACCGATTGCCGCCCAGGAATCCACTGTGCTCGACCTCCCTGGCCTAGACCAGCCGGTAGAGATTCTTGTCGATCAGTGGGGGATAAGTCACATCTACGCTGAGACCGAGCATGATTTGTTTTATGCTCAGGGATGGAATGCAGCGAGAGATCGACTCTTTCAACTGGAGCTTTGGCGGAGGCAGGCGACAGGTACAGTGGCTGAGATTCTGGGGGAGCGAGAACTTCAGCGAGACATCGGAACTAGGCTCTTCAAGTTTCGTCGGGATCTTGAGCAAGAACTTAATCATTATCACGACCGCGGCTCTCTGATAATCAATGCCTATACGGATGGTATCAATGCGTATATAACGCAGACGGAGCAGGACCCAAGCCTTCTCACTATCGAGTTTGAACTACTTGGCATCACACCAGGGCACTGGACTCCTGACGTTGTGATCTCAAGGCATCAGGGTCTTCTGAGCAACATAGGGGCAGAGCTAGCTACTGGGCGGAGAGTTGCCGAGATCGGAGCGGAGGCCGTGAAGTATCTTTCTACTTATGGCCCAGGTGATCCGCTTCTGGAGATGGACCCCAAAATAGATGGCGACGCTCTTTCCGAGGACATTCTTGGAATCTACAACGCCTTCCGCAGGGGGGTCCGCTTCCAGCCGGAGGATATAGTCGATCAGTCCCGGCGAGGTGATGTCGACGCATTCGCGATGCTTGAGGAAGCGGCACTCGACGCGTCGAGTGTTGTGGCCTATGACGTGGAGCAGGATATAGGGTCGAACAACTGGGTCATCGATGGCACTCGCTCAGAAAGCGGCTTTCCGATGATGGCCAATGACCCACACCGGGCTCAGGGCTCACCCTCATTGCGTTACTGGGTTCACCTGGTTGGCCCAGGCTGGAATGTGATAGGTGGAGGCGAACCTTCACTTCCAGGCGTATCGATCGGGCACAACGAGTACGGGGCTTGGGGGCTGACTGTCTTTTCGACTGATGCAGAAGACCTCTATGTCTATGAGACGAACCCGGTGAACCCGAATCAATACCGGTATCGGGGTGAGTGGGAAACAATGACCGTTCTTACTGAGGAGATCCCTGTGCGAGGCGAGATGCCTCATACAGCGACGCTCAAGTATACGCGGCATGGGCCGGTTGTCTTTGAGGACGAGGAGCGCAATCTCGCGTACGCTGTCCGTGCAGGGTGGATGGAGATTGGAGGTGCTCCGTATCTTGCATCGCTTCGCATGGATCAGGCGAAGACGTGGGAAGAATTCAGGGAGGCTTGCAACTACTCCAACATTCCTGGTGAAAACATGATATGGGCAGGGCGAGACGGCACGATTGGCTGGCAATCGGTTGGTATTGCCCCTGTCCGTCGCAACTGGAGCGGCCTCGTACCCGTACCCGGCGACGGCCGGTACGAGTGGGATGGGTACCTGCCCATCATTGCAAAGCCACATGTGGTGAATCCCGAAGAGGGGTATTTCGCCACCGCCAATAATGATCTGATTCCGCGCGACTATGAGCACATGGACGCTGTTGGGTTCTCGTGGTCTGATCCCTACAGATGGCTCAGGATTGTCGAAGTGCTAGGGGGCGGAAAGCGCCTTTCAATAGCAGACAACATCCAGCTACAGACGGATGAGTTGTCACTTCCAGCTCGTCAGCTCGTGCCTATGCTTGAGGAGGTTAGTTCCAGCGGCCGGACTGAACAGGCAAGAAAACTTCTGCTTGAGTGGAACTACGTGATGGACAAGAATTCGATTGCAGCGGGCGTCTATGCGGCGTGGGAAGGGGAACTTCGCCGCGCTGTGCGTGACGCTGTCGTTCCTCCCGGTGCAGGTATGAACTTGTCCTTGTCTAAGGTTATCGAGAAGATCATGGTTCCACCGGGAACGTTAGGTGGAGATCCACTGCGCGCGCGCGACGAGCTACTTGTTTCAGCGCTCTCGGCTGCGGTGGACGCGCTCGAGGAGAAGCTCGGCTCGGATATGTCTGGCTGGCAGTACGGTCAGGAGGATTACCACCATGCCTATTTGCGCCACCCTATGGGTACCGCAGTAAGCTCTGGAACACGTGCAATATTGGAAGAGGGTCCGCTGCCGCGCGGTGGCTATGGCTCTACGGTGAACCAGACTGGCAACGGAGATAACCAGACATCAGGAGCATCTTTCCGGATTATTGTTGACACCGGAGACTGGGACCGAGCCGTTGGTATGAATACACCGGGCCAGAGCGGAGACACGCGGTCACCGTTTTATGACAACCTCTTCGAATTTTGGGCGAAAGATCAGTTCCACCCTGTTTTTTATTCCCGGAATCGGATCGAGGAGGTCACCGCTGTTAGGATTGAGCTGCGGCCGCAGGGATAATGTTTAATCTAAGCGGGATGCGCTCTGCGTTACGGGGCACGCGCTTGAGCGATGCGTCACTCCCTCGATTAGCGATAGAAGGCACTACCATTGTTCTCTCGATACTGGTCGCTTTTGGAATCGACGCGGCGTGGGAAGAGCGGAAAGAACGTGTTCGAGAGCGAGAGGCCATCGAGCAGCTCATATCAGAATTTGAGGTGGTGCGCGATCGTTTGGTAACGCTTGATTCCGTATACGAGCATGGGCCATTCCGAGGGAAGGCACCACTCCGTGAACTGCTTGGTCTCATGGGTAGTGACCGTGGCTCTTTCAGTGACGCTCGCCTTGACTCTCTTGTTGCATCATCCTTGGGAGGTATAGAGCCAGAGTTGCCCGATGGGGCCCTCTCCGCAGTAGTAGCTTCGGGTCAGTTGGCCCTGATTCGTTCGGACAGTTTACGCATCTCTCTGGCAGAGTGGATGCCTCACAGGGAAACGGTTCAGGCCGATGCAGAGGGGATCGGCGAACTCACCTCTGATCATCTGCTCCCATTCCTATGGCGCCACGCGTCGGTCAGGGCTGTAGACGTAAACACTCGATACCACGTGGAGTTGGGTTTCGGGCCCTTCGACAGGGACCATTGGCCCCTTCTGCAGAGTCGCATGTTTGAGAACCTTATCAACGAACGCCTTACTATACTCGAAGCCGCTTCGGGTCGTCTAAGTGAAGCACTTGATCATGCTCAAGTGGTGCTCAGTCTACTACAGGCTGAGCTAACCGAATTGTGATCTCTGCATTCGGAAGTAGCCAATCAGTGAGGCCCAGGACCTTTTACGGGACCCCTCGGATCCTACTCCACGAGCGATCAAAATGACTAGCTCCGAAAAATCGATACGCGACCCGCTTTGGGAGACGGTGCACCTAGACGCGATGGCAGTGAGTATCATTGATACGGCCGAGTTTCAGCGTCTCCGCTACATTCGCCAGCTAGGGCTCGCCCATCTCGTCTACCCAGGGGCGACCCACACTCGCTTCGATCACGCCTTGGGTGTCTATCACCTGACCCGCACCGGCCTGCAACATCTTCGCGAACGGAAGGGTGTTCCGCAGGAAGTATGGGAAGGAGAAGAACTCATCCCGTATGCAGCACTCCTTCACGATATAGGCCACTATGCGTACTCCCACGCTCTTGAAGAGCTAGAGCCGGAACACCTGCCGGCTCATCATGAAGAGGTCAGTCAGCGCTTCTTCGCTTCACCATCACTGCGTGATGCTCTAGCTCCTTTGGGCGACGATGCTCCAGAGCGACTAGCCCAATTGATTCGCGGAGATAGCAAGATTCCCTTGCGGGGCTTGATCAGCGGAAGTCTTGATCTGGACAAAATGGAGTATCTACGCCGTGACGCACGTTTCTGTGGTGTTCCGTACGGAGAGGTGGATGTTTCACGTCTCCTTCAAGGCCTCATGCTCTTACGGGATCCAGAGACAGGTCTATACGAGGTGGGTGTGAATGAAAAGGCGATTGCCGCTCTCGAGTCCTTGCTGTTTGCGAAGTACCAGATGTTTCGGAATGTGTACTGGCACCATGCCGTCCGTGCCGCCACAGGGCTCTACAAAAGAATCGTAGAAGAGGCCGTGCGCGGTTGTCTAATTGACCCTGAAGACCTGATTGGCCCGACCGATGAGGAGTTGTTATACGAACTCAGCCGCAGGGGGCTGGATTCTAAAGATGAGATTGGTGAGCGGATAGCTAAGCGCTGGATCCCCGCACTGCGTCACCGCAAGCTCCCCAAACGCGCACTTGAAGTGACCGCCGCTGACCTTGCGGGGCGTGAGGTGGAGAGTTGGGTGATCGGTGACTCACCACAAAAACGGGCAATTGAGGATGAGCTAGCTGAGGAGCTCGGGCTTGAGTCGGGTGAAGTGATAATAGATTTCCCAGTTAAGCAGGCGATGTTCCAACTCGACCTCCTCGTTCAGCGCAGTAAAGGCAATGTTCAGCGTCTTGGTCTAGAAGGGGTAGAAGGTGTCCTAGACCTGCCCAGGGTCGCGAGAGAGCTCTACACCACAGCCCGGGTGCTCCGGATCTTTACACTGGAGCGACGAGAGCTCTTGGCGGATGCAGTCCTCGAGCGTATCACTAGACCCGTTGCCGCCGTTCAGTGTAAGTAAAGTCTTTATCGGGCGGCGGCGAGGCCAACGGGCAGACCCTTAGGGGGGGATGCTCAGGCTGCACTCTCGTGTGATTTCCTGACCTAGTTTCGCAATGAGGCCCCTAGGGCTTGTGTGTTACTTGAGCACGGAACCGCATTCTAAGGACGGGTAAGAAAACGCGCCGTATCGGTGTCGCCAAGACAGTATTGTTCAACCCCGAGCAAGCGCGGGATTTGGCCGGGACCTCAATTCTACAAACCCTTGACAAAATGCCGTAACAGTGTGCAAAATATACGGCTTCGGAGTTTACGATTTGCACGGCGGTGCAAGTTGTGCAGGAGAGCCGGCGTCTTTCTGATGACCGGAGTGCCTTTGGACTGGAAGGAGAACGAATAACGATGGCTGCGGCTACGACGACGAAGCGTCGCAAGCGCCGAGGGAAAGGGAACCTTCTTTCCGGATTCGACGCCAGTGTCGAGGAACAGAGCGCTCTAGATCAGTACCTGCGCGACGTCAGCCGGCACGAGCTTATCACTCCGGAACGTGAAAAGGAACTCGGTGCCCTCGCCCAGCAAGGTGATCAGGATGCCATCCAGGAGCTTGCTCGAGCAAACCTGCGTTTTGTGATCAGTGTCGCAAAGAAATATCAGAATCGTGGTGTCTCGCTCACAGATCTCATCCAAGAAGGGAACGTGGGTCTTGTTACGGCTGCCCGAAAGTTTGATCCGGACCAAGGCGTAAAATTCATCAGCTATGCCGTTTGGTGGATCCGGCAGGCGATTCTTGCTTCTTTGGCGAACCACGGTCGGGCCGTTCGTGTGCCTCTTAATCGTGCGAGCGATCTTGCGCGAATTTTCCGGGAGAAAGAACGGCTAAAACAGGAAAAGGGCCGTGAGCCGAGCACCGACGAGTTGGCCGAGGCTACTCATCTGACTCCAGAGTTGGTCGAGTCTCTCCAGACGTTGAATTCCGCAGAAATAAGGCTGGACGCCCCCATAGGTGACTCGGAGGATTCTCAGCTCGTTGAGCGATTTATAACGGAAGAGGCTGCAGAACCGGAGGTAGAGGTTGAGAGTCGGCTTTTAACGGAAACTATCAC
>DEBI01000063.1:17963-33176 GCA_002348465.1 Gemmatimonadales bacterium UBA2960
GAACATACGTTGGAGGAAATAGGCAACATGCTTGGCGTGACGCGTGAACGAATCCGCCAGCTTCGGGATCGTGCCTTGCGTAGGCTGCGGGAAGGTGGAAAGGGCGGTGCACTGGAGTCCTTCGCCGCGTGAGTTTCGGGGCCTGGTATTTGGGCCCATGGTTGGAACAGCCCCTGTCGGAGCCTTGCGCCCCGACAGGGGCTCTTTGTTTCATGAACTCATGATTGGTTCGGGTACATGCCTCGGTGTTGTGCATGAGACGGGTGGGGGCATATACACAGTGGTCCTAGAGACCGGGGAACGCGTAGATGCGTCCCTCCGCGGACGCTTGAAGAAGCAAGATCGCACTGGTCGTGTCGTGGTGATCGGAGACATCGTGGAAGTGCTGGTGGACGGCAATGATGTGACAATTGAGTCAGTTTCAAGACGGCAGACCGAGCTAGTAAGGAGGGGGCGGAGTCGGGCCCCTAAAATCCTTGCGGCTAATTTGGATCAGGTCTTCGTCGTGATAGCGCTGAGTGAACCTCGGGGCTCCACTCAGCTTATTGATCGAATGCTGACCTTGGTCCACGCCAGTGGAATGCGCCCCCTGCTAATCTTCAACAAAACCGATTTGGAGGGAACAGAGGATCTCAAAGAGACCTGGCTGAGTCTCTATAGAGGGATTGGTTACAAGGTATTGGTGACTAGTGTGCCTTCCGGAGAAGGCGTTGTTGAGTTGCACCGTGAACTATGTTCTGGAACGTCTGCATTTATTGGACCCTCTGGTGTTGGAAAGTCATCTTTGCTCAATGTTGTCGATCCGGGGCTTCAGCTTCGAATCGGTCGATTGTCTCAAAAGACCGGGACAGGACGCCATACCACCGTGGCCGCTCGACTGATCACGCTGGAGTGTGGTGGATTAGTTGCAGATACACCGGGGTTTGGTGACGTGGCCCTTTGGTCTGTGGACCCCGAGAAGGTGGGCTCACACTTTCCCGAAATTGCTGAGAGCGCAGTCAAGTGCCGATTTAGGGGCTGTACACACTTACATGAGCCCGGCTGCGCAGTCCTTGAAGAAGTTGGTAAGGGAGCGATTGCAAGGTCTCGATATGAGAGCTACCGCTTTCTTCGGGCCGATGCAGAAGAGCGACAAGAAGAGTACTGAATCCGTGTCTGCTGATTGGTTGAGTGAGCTTCTAGCTTTTAATCAAGATTCGGCACAGTTGTCTTGGTAGCTACGGACCCAGCTGTCACCTTGACGGGATAGTGCAGCGAACGACCGCTTTTGATTTCCGAACACGTCCAGCAGTATCTCGTCCAATCCGTCACCATCCCAGTCGAGATGGTCGAAATATCGCGGCGCGGCTTTTCCATCTTCCGTGGCATCACGGTACCACGTGTGAGACTCCACGTATCCCGAGTCATTCTCATGCCCCATGACGAAAAGAGAATAGGCACCCTGCTCTGGATTTCCGACCCCTAGGTTGTCGCCAACTATGAAGGTGGCTGCTATCGACTGTCCTGGAGTATTTCGGAGTTGAAAGGACTGTATGTGTTCTCTTGCAGTTAGTGTTCCTGACTCGGGCCAAGTTGCCCCGTACCTTGGAATCGCGTCCCCGGCAATGGCTAGGGTTGCTACGCGTTGCTCATAAGTGTGGGAGAGCTCTCGGTATTCTTCATAGGGTTTATTGACTTCAGCTGCAGGCATTGCCAGCAGTCGTTCGGCACTCGCTGCTGTTGCAACGAGCTCCACTACACCACTGATGGCAGTGCGCGCACCACAGAATCCGATCGCTGGGCCGACCGACTGAGCGATCATCCTACCCACACGCACACCTTCGGAAAAGACGGCCCATTCTGAACCAGGGGCTATGAGCTTGGCGATTCGCTCGTCATTGTCGGAAAGCTTCGCGTTGGGAAAGGGCCGGAGTGTATCCGAATGAACTTCACCAACAACGATGAATCGACCTATAGCTCCCTGTCGCATACCGGCTAGTAGGAGTACTCCATTAGTGTCTGGGTACTCCGCGGTTTCAGTGGGCGCCAGGTCCACCGTGGTCTGCTTAGTCGCTGATTCAGGAGCTTGAAGTGCGATGTCAAGGCCCCCAAACTCTACGTTGTCGCAGCCGGTACCCGCCGTTAAGATCACCGCCACTACTAGTAAGTGCTTTTGCATCAATCTTGTGGCACTGCCTCTGATCTTGGACCCGTGATTCGGTTACGAAGGCACAAGCTAGTCTGGACCCCCCGGTGAGCAAGCTTCTAATGGACCAGTATGTCGACGGAAACGCTTCACTCCGAGAGGTGATGAGCTCTTATCCCACGGGTGTGACGGTCGTCGCAGCAAGTGAAAGAGCCGATGCCCCCTTTGGGTTAACTGTAAATTCTTTTACGTCGGTCTCGCTCAACCCCCCCCTAATCTTGGTGTGTATTGGGCAAACATCGACCTTGCATGACCGGCTAATCGCCTCAGACTATTTTTCGGTGAACATCTTGGCGGGAAATCAGGGAGCAGTAGCAGATCGTTTCGCTGCGGAGCCTTCTAGAGAGCGTTTCGAAGGAGCGGCTTGGCAGGTCGGGACTTTTGGTGTTCCGATAATTGATGGAGCGACGGCTTGGCTAGAGTGTTCACGTTATGAGCTTCTGGAGGGAGGGGACCATACCATTCTGATTGGTCGCGTTGAGCATTCGGCTGTTACGGGGCGAGATGCATTGGTATATCACAGGGGTAGCTTGAGTCCATCGAGATGATGAACGCTCGTCACCGACGGATTAAGTGGATGGTGCGCTTGCTGGTGAATCACAAAGCCAAAATGGCGACAGTATTCGACGCGGCATTCCATGCCCAATCGGACTCGCTCTGGAGTTGGGATCCAGTATGCGGCAGAAGCTCCTAAGCTCGTGATAATCGCTCACCTTTCGGATCTCCATCTCGGATTTCGGGCTTACGGGCGCGTGGTCCGGGGAGCGGATATGCGTGAGCGTGATGTGGCGGCGGCATTCGAGCGAGCCGTGCAAGAACTAATCAGACTACGGCCGGACGTGGTGGTGGTGGCAGGGGACGTCTTTGACCGTCCTGATCCGCCAGCTAGTGCTGTAGTGGCACTCGCTCGAGGGTTAGAGTCAATGAGTACTGGGCTTCCGGGCACACGAGTACTGATGGTGGCAGGCCCGAGAGACACGCCACGACGATCTGGAGATCCGGGAGCACTCGCGGTGTTAGACACTCTTGCCAATGTGGATGCTGTAACGGCACGTATACAACGGATCGAGATCGATCGGCTGGGTTTGAACGCTTGCTTGGTACCTTACCGCGCAGTGGTGCGCAGTGCTCCTCCTTTGCCCGATCCAGACCCTCGTATGCGCTGGAATCTTTTGGTGATGCACGCAGAGGCCGCTCGTGGCGAGGCTGCCGGGATCATGATTGATCCTGAGGAATGGGACTACGTTGCGTTGGGCGGAGAGCACCAACGAAAGAAGTTGTCGCAGCGAGTGAGGTATCCGGGTTCACTTGAGCGCGTTGCCCTAGATCCTTGGGAGGAGGCAGGAGATGAGAAAGGTTTCTTGATGGCAAATCTTGAGACCGGTCAGGTCTCCTTCCACACTATTCCTGTTCGCCCTGTAGTTGCGCTTGCGCCCGTGAAGGTTGGGCCACCAGGAGATCCGGATCGGGTAATAAGAAAAGTAAGGGAAGTGCTCGGTGAAGTGCCGGGTGGTATCACGGACAAGATCGTTAGACTTCGAGTACAGGGGGCGAGACCTAAGGACCTACTTGCGCTTCAGGGTGAGCCGCTGCGTGCGCTGAGGGGCGAAGCGCTCCATTTGGCGGTTGAAGCTGACAAGGATCTCCGCGTTCCAGCGGAAGCCTGGCTTCCTGTCGATCATGCAGCTCAGCTGCGGAACACTGTCCTAGCCGAGCTTGAGCACGATGGGAAGCGCAGCCTAGAGACCGAACGTGTGCTTACGGAAATACTGCAAGGGAACTCGTCCTTATCGCCCGATAGGCCAATCGGTGCCGTTCAAGCACTGGATGGGGTGGTCTCCGGGTTTGGTAGAGTGAGTGCGTCGATTCCGATCGGGTTAACAGCGAT
The DNA here is from genome assembly GCA_002348465.1 of Gemmatimonadales bacterium UBA2960. GTDB lineage: Bacteria > Gemmatimonadota > Gemmatimonadetes > Longimicrobiales > Gaopeijiaceae > UBA2589. The sequence goes on from DEBI01000063.1 coordinate 22,037, forward strand.
CCTTGGAGGAGGAGGGCGCGCGCGCAGAGCGGTGGCCGACCTCTTCAGAGGTGTGGGAAGTAACGGCCCAGAAACGGCTCTTTCGAGATGGTGGATTGGAACCGATGGGGAGACTCTGGATGGTTCCCTTAGAAGGGCGATCGATGCCGTTGCGGAAAGCCGCGGTGTGAGCCTTGTCGATGCCGCTTTGGAAGCTTTAGGCTCGACAATGCCACCAGAGACGGTTGAGTCTTCACCTCAGAAGCCTCTTAGGGGATTGGGAGGGATTAATCCAGAACAGGTTGCCGAAGAGTTTAAGACGGCACAGCGGGAGTTGCTTGCTAGCAGAGCTGATGTCACAGAGGTAGATGGAGACTTGGAAGTAGCAATCATGGACTGGCTGCGAGAGCGTCAAGATGCGGAAACCACTCTCTTCGCATATCGAGACCGGGCTCGAGAGTTGAGGCGTCGCATCCGCGGCATGGAAGCCAGAGGTCCGGAAGCACCGTGTCCGACTTGTGGCAGGGTTCTGGAGAGCCACTACGAAGAGGTGCTAACAACTCTGATGGAAGAATGGGAATCGATTGTTCAGGATGGAACTTGGTGGAAGAGCAGGTGGGACCAACTCGAGATGAAGCCACAGCATCTCCAGGATCTAGAGCGCACTGCACTGAGGCTACACGCTGCAGTGGAGGCCGGATCAGAGAGGTTAGAAGTCCTTCGCGTAAGGATTGAGGAACTCGATGGGGCTCAGGCCGCGCCTTTACATGAGCTTGATGATACAAAGGGAGCAGTAGCGGCTGCGCTCATCAGGGTCCGGGTTGCTCGGATTGCTCGTTCGAAAGACCTGCTTCTCGATCGAGCCTCTCGCTTCGTATCAAGAGTGTCCGGTGGGCGTGTTTTGGCAATTACGTTCGAAGGCGGAGTCGTCCGTCTTCAAGGAAGTGACGGTGCGCTTACCCCGCTCTCAGAAGAAGACTTGGCGGTCGGCCGCATCGCGATCAGACTAGCAGTGGCCTCTCTGGTTTCGGCTCAGGGTCGGTGTGTCGCTAGCTTGCCAATAGAACATCCTTTTGATTCTCTAGACGCCGAGGCTCGTATTCGCTCCCTTGTCCTCACTAAACAGTTGCTAAATGAAGTTCCCCGGATCGTTCTGTTCAGTCGAGGAGATGCTGTCGATGTTCGCCCAGAGCTTTTTGACTACGTGTTAGAGGTACGCGACGACGAGGCGCTAACCGGTCCGGTCCTCCGCCCGGCATCATCAGGTCCGGGTAGGATCAAGATCCGTTCCGCGTCTTCAGATACTTTAGAAAGGGCCGGCTTTGTGCCTACTGCGACGTGATCGTCTCGAGTTAGTCGGCAGAGTAATTTTCAATGGGTCTCTACCTGCGACTTTCTGCTAGTCAGCTTCCTAAGGCAGCGGTTGCGACGATCTCAAGTACATAGGGATCCATGAAGCTTTTAACCGGGACGATCGCCCTAGCGGGTTTATGAGGACCCATGACTTCGGTATAGACTTCGTTTACTGCGCTCCAGTGCTCTATGCCTGATACGTATATCATCATTCGCACAACAGACTTTAAGCTGGATCCCGCCTCCTCAAGCACAACTTCTACGTTGGTGAGAGCCTGGCGTGCCTGCTGAGCAGCGTCGCCGGGGTGTGCACTTGGGTTCTTCGGGTCTTTACCCAGCATGCCCGAGACGTAAACGACGCCGCCGTAAACCACTGCCTGACTGTAGTGTCCGGCCGGCTCTGTCCCTTCTTTTGTATGGATGAACTTCATTGGATCCCTGTTTAGCTGGAGTTTAGAGTTGTAACCGAGCCGCTTCTTTTCTTGGCTTTCCTCGCTCGCGCCAATCAAATCGATAAAGCCATCGGTTGTCCCGCTTTTCCAAAGCGTCTCCAACGATTTTACCAATCATCGGTGTGAACTTAAAGCCGTGGCCACTACCGCCAGCAGCAACGATAAGACCTGATCTTTCGGGGTCCTCACCGATCCACAGGTCACCGTCGAAGGTGTCGCAGTAAAGGCATACCCTAGTTCCGACTACAGGGACGTCTGCGAGTTTGGGTAGTGAACTCCGCAGGAAAGATCGGGCGTGGTCTAGGTGTTTCTTGGATACCTCCCCTCGCGAGTCGGGATCGACAACGCGTCCATTTCCGTGGTGACCAAGTTTTAGGCGCCCGTCCTGCAGAGAGGGGAACCCGTACCATCCAGAGCCAGACGTGTCAGCTGCAAACGGGGGAAAGATTGGGCTCTGCCAGCGGGATGGATTCTCTACCTCGTAATGTATGATGGGTTGAGCTACCGGCTTGAGAGTATCCTCTAGCCAAGGGAGAAGAATTGGTGTCCACGCTCCTGCTGCCACCACCACTCGATCTGCTGTTAGCGTATTCATTGACCCATTCCGCTCTCGATAGCGGACGCCGGACACTTGGGAGCCCTTGCTCAGCACTTCGTCGAGTGCCCCCTGGATAAAATGCACCCCTTCGGTCCGCCCCGATTCCAGCAGACGCGATACGACTGCACCACTTTCTGCCCAGCCTCCTCGGGGACTTAGATAACCTTGGGGATAAAGGCTGGCATTCCATGCCGGCCATTTGGCAGCGAGTTGTGCGGCATTAAATCGCTCGGGTGTATACCCTCGCTGCCGAAGAACACGTTCGCTTTCGAATTCAAAGCTCCCAGGTTCAAATGGCTTGGCAGCAAGCACTAGAAAGCGTTCGGGGTGATACAAGCGCTTCGGCCACTCCTCGTTCCACTGCTCCCATATGTCCAGAGAGTAATCTGCGAGCTCGTGGTAAAAAATATCCGATCCATAATCCATGCGGATCATCTTGCTTATGTCGTTTGATGAGGCGCTTGGGTGCGGACCGATTGTTCGGTCGAGGATAGTTACCTGGTGCCCTCTCTGAGCGAGTTCAAGCGCCGAGACTGCTCCGAATGCTCCTGCTCCCACCACTAGTATGTCTAAACACTCTCTTTGCATCTGTGTCCTTGGGGCTTCATGTCTTTACAATTGAGAGCACTCTGCACTCAATACAATCTCTATGCAAATGCGAATACTATCCGAAGCCGATGTGCGTCAAGCAGTAGATATGCCGGCAGCCATAGACGCGATGCGTGATGCTTTCTCGGTCCTGTCGTCTGGTCAGGCGACTGTGCCGATAAGGCTCGGGCTTGAAACAGAGTTCGGTGTTTCGCTCTTTATGCCGGCGCATATGAAACCGTCAGGCCAAGCCGGCGCTAAGGTTGTGTCAGTGAATCCGGGTAATGTGACTAAAGGGTTACCAGTGATCCACGCAGTCGTCCTGATCATGGACCCCGTAACGGGAAGGCCGTTAGCTCTAGTGGACGGGACTTGGCTTACAGCTCTTAGGACTGGAGCAATCGGTGGACTCGCAGCTCAAGTCCTTTCGCGAAAAGATTCATCTGTGGTGGCACTCTTCGGTGCCGGTGTTCAGGCGCGGACTCAGTTAGAGGCTGTCCGGTGCGTTCGTGATATTCAAGAAGTACGGGTGGTTTCACTAAGCGGGACCAGTGCGCAGCAACTCGCTTCAGAACTCGAAGGTGTTACTGCGCTTGGGTTGAGCGATCCTAGTATAGCGATCGCCGGTGCCGATATAGTGATTGCAGCCACAAGCAGCACCACTCCAGTCTTCAAGGGCTGCCAAATCGACCCAGGCACTCACGTGACCGGAGTCGGATCTTTTACCATCGACATGCGTGAGGTAGACGCAGAACTCATAACACGAGCCCGGGTGGTTGTTGACCAACGGGATGCTATCCTGGATGAGGCTGGGGATATCGTTGGACCAATCCGAGACGGTGTAGTGGATGAGTCCATCATGCATGCTGAGATTGGCGAGATCCTGCTTGGAGAGAAGGAAGGTCGACGAGACAGCGAACAAATCACGTTCTTTAAATCGGTTGGCAATGCAGTCCAAGACCTAGCTGTGGCCTCTCTAGTGCTGGAGGTCGCAGAACGGGAAGACTTGGGGGTCGTAGTAGATTTAGGGGGATGACCCTTCTAGGGAGACTACAGGCCAGTCTGTTCTGGAGTGCCTAGGGTCTGCCACTGCTGTGATAGAACCTCGTACCGTTCTCGAGCCTCAGTGTCCCCATACTGAACGGCTGCTTCTAGTAGAGAGAGGTACACCCATGAGTAATAGTTTGGGATCCCAATCGTGGCGATATCCGGCCAGTGATCCCACTGGGGAATATCACCGCGATGGATGAATACCTGGTCGGCTAGTAGCGCTGTCCGCTCTTGGTCAACGAATTCACCTGTCACTGGGACGTAGGGTGATCCGGTCAGTGCTGTGAACCGGGGGTTATCTGCCGGTGGACCATTACTCAACCGGAAAGCCAAGCCTTGGCGTACGAGGTAGGATTGGACGCCAAGAGAGGCCGCCGCATTTCCGCTGGACGCGAAGTAGATAGGTCTGTCGTCTATGGATTCGACGAGAAGCGTTAGAGCAAAACGTTGCCATGGCTGTAGGAGCATGCCGCTTGGTAGGCGGGCTTCAATATTGCCGATCTGGATCGCTACGCCTTGGTCCAAGCGTGTAAAGGCCATCGAGGCCTCTTCTATCTGCTCGTCTGTGAGGGGGAGAATAGTCCTCGTAGGTGGAGAGATCGATTGGATTATAATCGGCGTCTGGTTTCCTGCTTTCCCTAGTTCAGTGACGTATGCTGCCTGTGTGTTACTTGGGTCGTACGGCCTCTGGCACTGGATCACGCTCCAGTCCGACGCCGGGTCGATGTCGTGGCAAGGCTCCGTGAGCCTCTTGAGTTGCTTTGTGTACCAGTCTGTGTTGAGATATGACGTTACGATGACCGTGACGTCCCTTCGGATACCTTCTACCTCCTGTAGGTACCAGAGCGGGAAGGTGTCATTGTCACCGTTGGTGAATAGGACCGAATATGGTTCGACGCTCATGAGTAGATTGTAGGCCCAGTCCCGAGCAGCGTAGTCATATGTTCTGGTCGCCCAGCTCCAGTTGAGGCCTAGGGGTATTAGAGCGAGCAGGAGAATCGGACTCGCCTTTTTTAGCCCCAATCCTGCTTCGTTGGCCGTTTCCTTCCACAAACTGGCTATACCCATTCCGGCCCAAAGTCCCCACACGGAAAAGCTTACTACAAAGAAGTAGTCGCGCTCCCGAACTTCATGCAGCGAGCGGTCCGCAACGGGAGCAAGGAGTGAATACCCGTACTTGAAGTTGAGGTAGTAGATCAGTGCGATCGAAAGAGTTGCAAACAGCGTGGCGATGTATATGAAACCGGCTTTGTCCCGCCTGTAATGTTCCACAGCACCCCAGATTCCAAGTCCAGTGAAGAGCATTGTGAATGGAAGACGGATGCGAGCAAAAACTCCCTGTTCACCCTCTAATGACCGTGCCCATTGCCAGTCGAAGTACTGAAGGTAGTTCAAGAACTGATCAGTCAGGGGTGCCTGCCGGGGCACCAGGGATGGCTTGTCATACTGGGTTCTGTTCAGTGCTTCAGAGAGTGCCTCGCACCCAGCTTTTCCGTAGCTGACCACGGCGGTGATGGCTGATCCTATATCAGGACAGGTTGGAGCCCCTTCGTTGATAACTGGACCGAGTCCTGCCCGTATTGGCAGGAAGAGGTGGATCGACAGCCCGAGGATGGCAGCCGCCAGTCCTCCGACATACAAACGCCAGTTCAATAGGGTGCGAGGGTGCACCCAAAGGACAAAGAGTATGATGGCGGGGGCAGCCAGGAATGCCATTAGGTGGTTCCCAACACTAAGGGCGAGCACGAACACCATGAGAATCAGAAGATTATCGTCTTCTTTACCTCGCTCGAGGTTTTCTTGCCAGCGGACGATGAGCCATGACAGTAAGGCAATCGTGAGAAGCGATACTGTGTATACTTTCTCGTTGACGTTTGACTGATTCCAGACAGTGAAGGCAGTCGCGCTCACCAATACCGCAGCAGTTGCGCCTATGAGACGGAAACTCTGTTTCTCGGAGAAATGCCTCAGGACATGGTGCACTACGAGGAACCAGAATGCGTGGGCCGCTGCACTCATGAAGGAGCTGAAGAGGTTTATCTTTACTGCCGCGGTCAGCCCGAGCGGGCTAAGGAGTATCGACCATGCACGTGCCAGTACCACAAAGAGTGGGTTCCCCGGTGGATGGGGTATACCCATAATTTCCCCAGTGGCGATGTACTCACTGGTATCCCAGAATCCTGTCGTCGGTGCTAAAGTCGCCGCGTAGAGGACAAATACTGCCAAGCCTGCGGCAAGAGCCACTATGTATGGCGGCTCTGAGTCCGCTGCCCCCGTGACCTTCAATGACGATGAGCCATTCGCGAGTGCTTCGGTTCCCTTAGAACGGGTCCTGGAGATTTTGCTGACGTCTGGGCTCATGCTAGATCATATGCGTTTGGATGCTGCGCCTTTAGGCGAAAACCCAAAAGATAGAAAGTGGTGGGTCTTTAGTCTGTTGTCAGGTGGAGCGTGCCCCACTCGTCGACGCTCATCGTCCAATCAGGGGGCACCCAGACCGTTCCACTGTATTCTTTCACCACAAGTGGCCCATGCAGAATGTCTTTTGGACCTAACTCGTTTCGCCACAGGCTCATCGCCTCGTGTTTTAGCCCACCGTAGACGAGCGACACAGATTTCATCTGGGCTGCGTTACCCACGGTCGGTAACCGCGCAGCTCTCAGGTCAAGAGGTGGAGCAGATGCGATGATTCGCAGGGTTACCGCCTCCACCGCAGTTTGGTCTCGTCGGTACCCATAACGCTCATCGTGTGCCTTATGGAACTCTTCGACCCAGTCTTCGACTGGGACACTGAGTTCAAAACTCTGCCCTTGATAGCGCGCGTCGACCCATCTTTCCACACTGATTGAATTCGGGTCAACGCCTCCTTCTGCCATCGATTTACGTGCACTCTCTTCTAGGTCACTTAAGGACTCGACAAGTCGGTTCTCTAGCTCGGGTGTTTCAGTATTGAGGAGCACTGTTCGTGAGGCCTCTTGGGTGACCGGTGAGGCCAGCATTCCATAAGCAGAAAGCAACCCGGGATCAGGTGGCACGAGTGCTCGACGCGAACCTAGGCGCTTCGTAAGCTCGGCAACGTGAAGCCCGCCTGCGCCACCGAAGGCCACTACTGCGAAGTCTACTGGATCATATCCACGCTCTACAGAAATAACTCGCAATGCCCTTTCCATCGCCGTGTCTGCGACTGAGAGAATGCCTTCAGCAGCTTGGTCTAGAGTCATCTCCAGAGCTTGGGCAATCTCGCTCAGCGGCGCTTGGACTGCATTTCGATCGAGTGGCCGGGTTCCACCAAGAAAGGCATCCTCCGGAAGTCGGCCTAGCCAGACGTGCGCGTCGGTGACCGTGACCTCCTTGCCACCTAGTCCGTAACAGATAGGTCCGGGTTGGGCGCCCGCGCTGCGCGGACCGACTCGTAAGGCTCCCCCTGGGTCGACTCGTGCTATCGATCCCCCACCAGCCCCTACTGTGTGGATGTCGATCACAGGAATAGCTGCCGGTTGTCCGCCGATCGAAAACTCACGTGTTCGAAGGGGTCGGCCTGGGCAGAGCGATACGTCAGTCGACGTACCCCCCATATCGAAAGATAAGATTGAATCGAAGCCGGCCCGCCCCCCCCATGTAAGAGCACCCACGACCCCACCAGCTGGACCCGACAACACCGTATGAACGGGTTCGCGCTGAGCCCGATCGATTGTTAGTGCTCCTCCGTTTGAGCCCATGATCGAAAGTCTTTCCGCTCCAGCCTCCCGTGCTAGTCGACCTAGATATCGATCCATTATTGGAGCTACGTAAGCGTTCAGTACCGTCGTTGAAGTTCTTTCGTATTCTCGAAATTCTGGCACGATCTCACTGGAGACCGAAATTGGGATCGCGTAGTCAGCGAGCCTTTCAGCGATTGCTTTTGATACCTTTTGTTCGTGGGCAGGGTTCGCATAAGAGTGTAAAAGACAGACAGCAACGGATTCGGCTCCTCGCTTAAGAATGTCATCTGCGAGACTCGCTAAGTGTTCGTCGTTGAGTGGTTCGAGTTCCTCTCCTTGCGGTCCTATACGACCGGGTACACCAATCCGATCATCCCGAGCTACTAAGGGTGGAGGACGGTGGCCAACCAATGCGTAGAGTTGCGGTCTGTCCTGGCGTCCAATCTCGATGACGTCCTCGAAGCCTTGGTTCGTCACTAGAGCTACACGTGCGCCGCGTCTTTCGAGTAGGGCATTTGTCGCCACGGTAGAGCCATGAAGGAGTGCAAAGTCATCGCGTCCCCCAAGGATCTGCTTGATTCCGTCGAGAACCGCTTGTGAGGGGTCATTAGGCGTGGAGGGCACCTTCAAGGTCTGGATCTCATCACCGATCAGTAAAACTAGGTCGGTGAAGGTTCCCCCCGTATCAATGGCGAGGAGCGGCATTGTCCTCTCTCTGTGGTTGTTCAGGGCGCCAAGAGGCATCAGTCGGTTTCTCTGCTCATAGTCGTCATGTAGCTGAATTGGCTACCACGTTATTGCCCAATGTATCACTGACTTGAAGTGGGTGGGGACGAGGTGCACTTAGACTTACGAGCCAGTCTCGACCTTGACTAGCTTATGATAAAGCCGTGCCAGAGCACCGATTCCTTTTTCATAATTGTCTATCGGAAACCACTCGTTTGGCGCGTGTAGGTTGCACCCTGGGAGGGAAAATCCTACTAGGAGTGCGTTCGCATCCAACTTTTCTTCGAATTCGATCACTATCGGAATTGAACCTCCGCCACCCATGGGAACCGGCTTGGTCCCAAACGCTTCCTCCAGTGCTTCTGACGCTGCTTCGAAGGCCGGACCTTCAACGCTGGTTCGCCATGGTCTCCCTCCGTGGAGATCCAAAACGTCCACCCGAACACCGGGCAGGTTTAGACTGGAGATGTGAGCTTTGAGTAGCTGATAGATTCGATCGGGATTCTGGTCCGGAACAAGGCGGAAGCTGACTTTGGCCATGGCGTGATTAGGGAGCACTGTCTTCGCACCCTCACCAGTGTAGCCCGAAAGAAATCCACATACATCACAGGTAGGACGAATCCATAGGCGCTCCAGTGTTTCGTACCCGTCTTCTCCTGTCAGCTGATCCAGGTCGAGTGCTTTGGAAAACTCGTCATCTGAGTGGGGTAGACTTGCTATTTCCTCCAGGGTTTCAGTATCCCATGCGAGCACGTTGTCGTAGAAACCTTCGATCGCTACAGATCCGTCATCTCGATGCAGAGACGCGATGATCCGCGCCAGCATGTTGGCCGGGTTAGCTACGGCGCCACCGAATTCGCCAGAGTGCAGGTCGCTATTGGCTCCGTGCACGTGGATTTCGAAATATGCTAAACCACGGAGAGAAAACCCGATCGAGGGAAGCCCTTCGGCGTACATTCCTGTGTCAGAGATTAGCACGACGTCACACGCGAGTTTATCTGCATGTTCTAGTAAGAATGGCACAAGGTTCGGCGAACCCACTTCTTCCTCTCCCTCCGCGATCAAGACGACGTTGACGGGCAACTCTGTTCCTGTGGCGTGGTATGCCTCCAAGGCCTTCACATGCATGTAAAGCTGACCTTTGTCGTCTGCTGAGCCGCGGCCGTATATCCGCCCATCGCGCTCGCTCGGCTCAAATGGCGGAGAATGCCAGAGTTCCAGAGGGTCTGGTGGTTGGACATCGTAGTGACCGTATATCAGAACCGTTGGGGCGTTAGGATCACCCGTTTGTTTTTCGGCCAAAACGATAGGGTGGCCGGGGGTTTTAAAGACGGTTGATTTTAGCCCGGCGACAGTCAGTTGCGATGAGAGCCACTCCGCGGCAGCGCGGGTGTCTTGGTCGTACTGAGGGTCGGCACTGACTGAAGGAATGCGCAGGAAATCTTGAAGCTCAGCACGAAAGCGCCCGAGGTTAGAATCAATGAATCGCTGTACGTCCGACATAGGGGGTGTCCTTCTGCCGGACCCTGGAGCTCTAAATGAGCGTGCGCAGGCCCCAGCGATAGATGAAGGTCATGAGGACCGAAAAAGCTACAGCGCCCAGCATGCCGCCAATACTGAGTGCGAGCGGATCAAATAGGTGAAAAATCCCAACTCCGAGCATGCCACCGATCACAGCTGCGAATGCACCAAGGAGCATGATGACCTGAGCATGGCCAGGTTGTTCTTCCGGCCGACTTATAGCGGCGCGCATCAGGAGCCCGATTGCGGCGCCCATTACGATCCAGATGGCGATGCCGATCCAGTTCTGCATAGATAACTTGGAGGGTTTGTGTCGGTTGTTCCGGGAGAATCTCCACAAAAAGGTATCGGAACCGTAAGCTTGGAACCAGCCCGAGAAGGGTGGGTGCCTAGGGCTTACGGTTCTCTTGCTACGCCCCAGGTCGAGCGACTTTCGCTAGCCGGCGGGCCGGGTTTTTGATGGTTAGTACTTGTGGGTGTTGAGTACAATCGGGGTTAGGTCTCGTCCATTCTTCGTTTCAGCTCGTCTAGAGCGGAATCGACATCGAGAGGTTGCGTTGACGAAAGCTCTTTCAATTCTGCTTGAAAGGTCTCCTCAACCGATATCTCGTCGGTCGGGTTGTTGGTCTTATCACCCGTTCTGTTTCGGGCCATGAGATTCAGGTCGTCTAAGAGTTCCTCAACGTCCTTGATCGATTCAGAGGCGCTTGTCCTCCCGGAGGCGGTGGAGAGTGTCTCCTGTTTTAGCTGTGCCTCTTTGAAGCGGCTGTACATTTCGTCGATCGTCTGAGAGCGGAATTCGACCTCTTCTTGCAGGGCTCCTGCTTTCTTAAGCAAGATGGTTCGCTGGTCTTTTGCCTTGGATAACCAATCCTCTGCCAGGCCAGCCGTGTCCTCGTCGCTGATGCCTCGCGCCAGTTCTTGGCGTCTTTGGGCCGTCACAATGTCCTCTGCCAGATCAGCGACTTCCGCCATTGTCTTTACGAGTTGGTCTTCTAGCACAGCGATCTGAGCTTTCGCACTGATGATCTCGTTTTTCATTTCGATCAAAAGCGCGTCTGCGGTCTCAGAGACTTGATCCCTACTCAACTCTTTGTTGAAGTTGTCCAAAGCTTCTCGGAAGGCTTGGCGCAGTTCATCGAACATCAAAAAGCTCCCTTCGGCACCCGCAG
>DEBI01000063.1:33516-36338 GCA_002348465.1 Gemmatimonadales bacterium UBA2960
AGATCTCGAAGTCAGTCTATTTATTCCCTTAATGCTGGTGCAACTGTCTCCGAGGAAAGTGGCCTCGAGTCGTCAGTTGAGGAAAGGCTCGATGCGCTGAGCGAAGGAGTTTCGTGCTCGGTGGAGACGACTCTTTACCGTACCGAGGTTCACTCCAGTGATGTCCGAGATCTCTTCATAGCTTTTACCCTCTAGCTCTCTCAGGCGGAATACCAGCTGGTGATGCTCTGGGAGCGTCTGAACCGTATCCTCGACAAGACGACGGAGGTAGCGCTTTCTGTAAAGGTCGTCGGGCTTAGTAGAGTAGTCTTCGAACTGAAGTGGACGGTGCTCGTCGTCCCAGTTGTTTGTGAGGCGTTGAAAGAGCACTAGAGGGCTTCTCGAACGGTTTCTCAACTCATTTTTGGAAAGGTTCCCAGCGATGGTGTATATCCAGGTTGAGAACTTCTTCGATGTGTCGAAGCGATGCAAATGCCTGGTCACGCGAATGAATGCTTCCTGGACCAGGTCCTGTGCTCGATCCGGGTCGCCGGTTTTGCGCGTTATAAAGTGAATGAGACGATCACGGTACCTGTCGTAGAGCCGATGGAACGCCCCTGGACGCCCCTGAAGGTGGGCAGATACAAGCTCCTCGTCCGTGAGGTCGTCGAGGGCGCGATCGGGCAGATCCTGACTCACGACAACAGTCTGGGCGTTCATCTTATGTTCTAGTAAAAAGTTTAACAATGGCGAACAAGGCGTTTACTCGACCAGTAAGATATTAGGAACATCTGTTCCCTCAAGGGCTCATCGTAAATTATTCGTCATACGGGACGATTTTCGAGCCCTATCAGAGTGCTCCCCTCAGAAATCCCCTCGTATAACGCTTTTTCTGGTGACGGTAGTCGGTCGCGGGAGCCTAAGGCCAGGTTGGCTGCCTCATCCATTTCCATTGTGACTTCATCCTCGATCTTCACTAAGTCTGAGGGGTCGATACCTTCTCTGACCAGCCAAGCCTCGAAAAGACCGATCGGGTCGCGTTGTCCCCAGTGTGCGAACAACTCTGGTTCGAAGGTGTCACGAGCCTCACGCTCGTCGTGTGTTGCGTGGCCTCCCATGCGAAAGGTGTCGGCAACGATCGCGGCAGGCCCGATACCTTCTCGACATTGGGCGGCGGCTAAGCGTGTTGCTGCGTAGACATCCAGTACATTGTTGCCGTCGCAACTCCATGACTCGATTCCGTACATCTGAGGCCACGCATGCAGGTCTCCAATCCCGTGGGCATCTGCTCGGGTCCCGAGCGCGACCTGATTGTTTTGGATAACGAAAATGACCGGTAGGTTTTGGACAGCGGCCAAGTTCAAGCCCTCGTGGCATGCTGCGCATTTTGTCGCGCCGTCACCAATCCACGTCATGGCGACACGATCCTCACCACGGTTTCTGAATGACAGCGCAACTCCTGTCATGATGGTCGCACTTGTCCCCATGTGGCTGATGGGTTGGATGATCCCGGCTCCCATGTCGCCGATGTGAAGGTCGCGGCCTCCGCTCGGAGAGTCTGCAGTGGCGAGGTATCCGCGGAACATGTCAGCTAGGGGCATGCCCATCATGTGCAGGGCGCCAGCGTTTCGGATCATGGGTGACACGATGTCGCGCCTGGGGTTAAGTGCTCGAACGCTCCCTACAGTGACAGCCTCCTCTCCTGTGCCGAGCCACGCCTTAGAGATCACTCCTGTCCGAACCCATCTCTTCAAGCCGATGTCGTGGATCCTTGTGAGCAGCAGATCTCTGTAGATTGAGAGAAAATCCTCCTCCGTCAGTCCTTTGATGACGGCTTCTCTCATAGCATCTAATGAGATTGTGTGATTAAACTCATCTATGAGCTTGGGCTCTGGAGCCCAAGCAAGATATTCTGGCGGATCGAATGCGGCGTAACGTCTCATGCTGTGAACCTAACCCCTAGGGCTAGCAATAGAGAGTCGCAAGTAGGGATTGCCCATTTTCCATGACGACGGGCTAGTTGGCGATACGCATGATATCTGGCCTAACAGCTTCGACTACGTTGAAATAGTTTTAAGCTATTCCTTGGATTCTTCTTCTCTGATTTCGTCTCTGGATGGGCGTTACGGCTTGCCCGTTTATTTGCTAAGGTTTCGTTGCTCCGATTAGCGAGCATCTCAACATTTGCTAGTACGTCACCCTTGATCGTGAGCTTTGGTGAACGACTCTGAATTCATTGACGCCTCAGTTCCTGGCGTTCGTCGTGTCCAAGCGGTCGTCGCACTCCGGTTGTTGGAGGTGATGAGGGATATGGACCTGCCGATTGAGCTCTTGGGAGATGAAAACCCAAAACTAACAATTCCTAGGCGATTCGGGCTCAGTGATGTTGTCGAGCGACAGATCCGCAAGTATCGGGACGATATTCGAAACCGCGTACGTATCTCGGACGAAGAGGTTCGAGGATTGCTCAGGTTTGTCGTCCGTAGGCCGGATGGGCCGCAGGTATTCTACACCGTGGGGAGATTATTAGGACGCGGTCAGAAGGGACCGTGGCTGATGGGACATCTGCCTAAAGGAATTCAATACAGAGTTGTTCGGCGTCGTGTCCGTAGGTTGCTAGTGTGTCTGTTTGGTCGGACGATTGGGGGTTTTGCTCAGGGAGAGTTTGTCATTGAGGGCCGGTCTTCGCTTTTAGTGCAGGCCGATCCGGGAGGGGGCGCATGCCAGCTTTTGAGCGGGCTGTCCGAAGAAGTGATATCTCGCACTTTGGGTCGTCCTGTCTCCGTGGACCACACGTTGTGTCAGGGACGCGGTGACGATCGTTGCAGGTGGCAGGCCCAGTC
>DEBI01000037.1 GCA_002348465.1 Gemmatimonadales bacterium UBA2960
TGGTTACCCGAATGAGATGCCTTGTGCCAGCGGAAGATCCGTGCTCCAGTTCACCGTATTCGTTTGGCGACGCATATAAGCTTTCCACGCATCCGATCCAGATTCACGGCCTCCACCGGTCTCTTTTTCCCCGCCGAAGGCACCACCGATTTCCGCGCCTGATGTTCCGATATTGACGTTTGCAAGCCCGCAATCGGAGCCTCGGTTTGAGAGGAAGTACTCAGCTTCCCGGATGTTGTCCGTAAAAATCGATGACGACAGACCCTGCGGTACGTCGTTGTGGATCTGGAGGGCCTCACCCATTTCGTCGACTGCTTTGGAAGGAGATGAGTCTGCGTTTCCGTATTCGATGATGTAAAGGATCGGTGCGAATGTCTCATCTTGAACAATTTGAAAATGGTTCGCTGCCGAAGCGATGCAGGGTCGAACATATCTGCCTCCAGGGAACTCTTCTCCTTCTAGGACTTCGCCGCCGTAAAGAATTTCACCTCCTTCTGAAACCACTTTTTGTTGGGCAGTCACGAATGCTTTCACCGAGTTCTCATCGAGGAGTGGGCCCATGAGCGTGCTCTCTTCGAGTGGATTACCGATACGCACACCTGCATAAGCCGTTATTAGGCGACGGACCAGTTCATCTCTGATCGAACGATGGACAATGATACGGCGTGTACTGGTGCAGCGTTGCCCGGCTGTTCCAACTGAGCCGAAGACAATACCAGGGAGAGCGAGTTCAAGGTTGGCGCTCGGAGTCACGATGATCGCGTTATTGCCTCCCAACTCCAGAATCGACTTTCCGAGACGTCCCCCGACAACCTCTCCAACCCGCTTACCCATGCGACAGGAACCGGTTGCTGACACAAGCGGTATTCGGCGGTCGTGTAACATGCGTTCACCGACAGTGGATCCGTGCCCTATTGCTAGCGAGAAGATCGCCGGATCAACCTCGTTCTTCCGGCATACCTCGCTGGCAATTTTCGTCACAGCTAATGCAGTTAAGGGAGTCCGTTCGGATGGCTTCCATACGGTGGTGTCTCCGCAGATCGCTGCAAGCGCGGCATTCCAACTCCATACCGCCACGGGAAAGTTGAATGCGCTGATTACTCCGACTACTCCAAGTGGGTGCCACTGTTCTTTCATATGGTGGTCTGGCCGCTCACTTGGCATAGTGAGGCCGTAGAGTTGTCTCGAGAGGCCGGTTGCGAAGTCACAGATGTCGATCATCTCCTGCACTTCGCCTTCACCTTCCGCTCGAATCTTGCCCATTTCGAGGGTGACTAGAGCTCCAAGTTCTGCCTTTGCCCCGCGCAGCGAGTTCCCTAATTGGCGAACCACCTCTCCTCGCTTTGGAGCTGGAATCTTACGCCACTTAATGAACGCGGCGTGGGCGCGGTCTACGATTTGATCGTATTCCTTTTCCGAGACTTGGCTGACCGTGGCCAGTCGACTTCCGTCAATCGGCGTAAAGATCTCAATTTCTGGACCGGATCCGAGCCATTCTCCAGCGAAGCCGCCGCGGTTGTGGTCTTCGATTCCTAGACTACAGAGGATTTGTTCGGTTTTCATGGCCGACAGGGTCGGAGTGACTGCGCTCGTGCGCCGGAACCTTCGAAAGATGAAGTTTCTCAGCGTGGGGTAGGGATGGGAAGGGAGATGTCAGTTCTGCTTGAGTGATCGAGACGGGTAAGGAGACTCTGTATCTCGGCCTTATCTCTGGGGACTGACTTTGGATCCTAGTCATATGTCATACGAATGCTTCGTTAAGCGCCCGCATTCTGTGAATGAAGATTCTTCTCAGTTCGCGCTTGACCAGTGGAAGAGCCGGAGCTCCGAATGGCCACAGGGGAAGTCGGTACTGCACTTCGTCTACCATGTGGGTAGTAAAGCTTGTCCTCGCGTACTCGTCCACGACCGCGGCGAACTGGTGTTTATGCACCCATGTGTGATAGGGCCCCTTGATCTGAACGTCTGTGAAGGATGCACTCCATCTCTGATTGACAGCCTCGAGGGGCGGGTTCCACTCCGTGATTTCAGTCCTCCACCGGAATGGTATCCCATTCAGTTTCAGACTGTAATCAATTTGGGTCCCGGTTTTCATCTCAATTGGTGCGGGCGTGACAATGGAGAACTGGAGAGATGGCGGAGTAATGCTCTCGAGATTTGTGGCGTCAGCAAAGAAGTCGAACACTTCTTCGAGTGGCCGTTCGATGTGGGCATGGGCGCGCAAAAGATACGCTCCATTTCCAAGTGATTCGGCTGCAGGGTCGACGCTCCAGTTCCGCACTTTCACGATTGGATTCCGTTTCCCGATCAGCTCGGGATGAGGTGGGCTGAGAACAAAGAGTTTCTTCGGTTAGCCTGCATTCCTAGCCTTGTCCCTCCAAAATTCTTGCGGATCCTCTTCGATTTCCGGTATTACCGCGCGGATCAAACAAACTGCTCCTGAGCCGAAAATCGCTTTCAATGCTCCCACTGTTTTAGCGTCCGGTTTCGCCTTGAGCGTCTTCGAGCGGAGCCTTGGGCTTCCTTCACCGTTTTCTCTACCGATCTGCAACCAGATTGGAGATTCACCGGGGTGGTCAAGAAACACCTGACGCGCAGAGGCGAAGGCTTCGTCAGTGAGTTCCGCTTCCGTTTCCAACTCGATCTGGATGGCGAGTTCCCCGCCATCGGTGACTTCGTCTAGTAGGCGCACCTCGTCTAGGAAGACGGGGGGGTCCTCCTCGTCACGCTCGTTCGCACTGACTTTCCCCCGGATCAGGATGACCTCGTCCTGGGTCAGGATTTCCTTGAAGTTCTGCCAAGTCTCTCGAAAGGCGAGGATTGTCGCGGTCCCCTCGAAGTCTTCGACCGTGATCTTGCCCCACTCTTGGTTGTTTTTTCTTGAGATCTGCCGGGTCACCGACGTTACTACGCACGGTAGCTCGATGGGCTGGCCAGGTCGGTCAGCCAAAGTGCGCGAGGTTACAGGTTCGAACGCTCGAACCACTTCACGGTACTGGTCTAGAGGATGCCCCGAGATGAAGAATCCGAGCGACTCCTTCTCACGTGCGAGGAGATCAGGTTCAGTCCATTCAGAGATTCTAGGTAGCTCTGGAGCAGAGCGAGGCAGAGCGGACTCTTCTCCAAAGAGAGAGCCCTGACCGGATTCGAGTTCTGCTTGGCGTATTTGCACTTCCGAGTATGCGGATTCGAGGCCGGCAGTCAGTTGCGCTCTGTGTCCAAAGGCGTCCAGCGCTCCTGCCGCTATGAGTGCCTCACATGCTCGCTTGTTGAGTGCGCGAATATCGATTCGTTCAAGGAAGTCAAAGAGAGATGTAAAGGCGCCCTTTTCGCGAGCGCTCAGAACGGATTGGACCGCGCCGTGCCCTACTCCTTTTACAGCTCCAAGCCCGAAGCGTACCTGACCGGAAGGTGTGACCGTGAATTTCCATCCAGATTCGTTGACATCGGGAGGAAGAACTTCGACGGGATCTTTTAGCTTTGGCAGAAATCGAGGGAGATCTCGGCAAGCGCTAATGTATTTGACTACGCTGTCGGTGTTATCGAGGACCGAGGAAAGAAGGGCGGCCATGAATTCGGCCGGATAATGTGCCTTAAACCACGCCGTATGGTAGGAGATCAGGGAGTATGCTGCCGAATGACTTCGATTGAAGCCGTAGCGACCGAACGTCTCGATCTGTTCGGCGAGGTCCAAAGCGATCTTCTCATCGATACCCCTACCTACGGCTCTCTCTACGAATTTATTCAGCTCAGATTTGATGAGTTCAGCGTTCTTCTTCCCTACGGCCTTTCTGAGCACGTCTGCTTCGCCGAGCGTGAAGCTTGCCAGCTCAGATGCAATCCGCATCACCTGCTCTTGATAGACAATCACGCCATACGTGGGGGAAAGGATCTGTTCTAGGTCAGGATGTGGATATGCGACATCCTGTCTCCCTAGCTTCCTTTCGATGAAGACGTCAGTCATACCAGAGTCAAGTGGCCCTGGACGGATGAGCGCGTTGGTTGCGATAAGGTCTTCAAAGCGGTCGCATCCCATCGCTCGCAACTTGTCGTTCGCAAGGTTCGACTCGAACTGGAAGACTCCGGCTGTCCCCCCGCGGGCGATCATCTTGTAGACTGGCGGGTCATCGAGAGGGATGTCATCGACGGTGGCGTATTCTTCGCCAGTGTCCGGATTGGCGAGTTTCCCGTGTCTGGCTTTGACTATCTCCACTGAGTCGTGGATGACGGTTAGGGTTTTCAGGCCTAGGAAGTCCATCTTCAACATGCCTGCGTCTTCGAGCGCATTCATGTCGTATTGTGTGACGACCATCGCATCGTCATCAGAGCCGTTGCTGTTTCTCTGTGTTGAGACCGGCACATAATCGTCTATCGGCCCTGGTGCGATTACCACGCCCGCGGCGTGCACTGACGAGTGCCTAGCTAACCCTTCGAGGGTCATTGAGTAGTCGAAGAGCTGTCGGTGTCGGTCGTCCTGCTTGTAGAGAGCCTTCACCTCCTTGAGCCCGTCGACAGCTTCTTGAACCGTAAAAGCTTGGCCTGGCGCGTTGGGGATGAGCTTCGCGATACGATCTGTCTCTGATGGCTCGAAACCGAGAACGCGACCTACGTCTTTGATAACTGCCCGGCTCTTCATCGTTCCAAAGGTTATGATCTGTCCTACTGCGTCCCTCCCGTACTTCTCACGGGTGTAGTCGATCACTTCACCACGTCGTTCGTAGCAGAAGTCGATGTCGATGTCTGGCATCGAGATTCGCTCGGGATTCAGGAATCGTTCGAAAAGAAGATCGAACCTGATAGGATCGAGGTTTGTAATGCCGAGAGCGTACGAAACCAGAGATCCAGCTGCCGAACCACGCCCTGGACCGACTGGTATGTCGTTATCACGCGCCCAGCGGATGAAATCGGCGGTGATCAGGAAGTAACCGGCATAACCGGTACCCTTGATGACTCCCATTTCGTAATCGAATCGCTCTTTGATCTCTGGAGGCAGCGGGTCTCCGTAACGCTCCTTGGCTCCCTCCAGCGCCAGATGCTCAAGGTAGTCGGACTCGTTGTCATGGTCTTCGGGAACGGGGAACTCAGGGACGTAGTATTTCTTTTCGAACACCAGGTCTACCGTATCCGCGATCTCCAATGTGTTTTCTAGGACCTCGGGATTCGTTGG